>CANKUB010000217.1 GCA_947486575.1 Betaproteobacteria bacterium
GCCGATTTAGGTTTGACCAGTATGCGCCCAATGAATCCCCCGGTCAGTCCACAGCCTTGTCTGACCTGAATTTTGCATAAAAAGAGTAAAAAATACTGCAAGTGCTTGATACAATGAGGATTCTTGATTGCCCCACTCGTTATCGCCAACAGGTCTTTACCCTTTTATGGTCAAAAAACCCATCGTCGGTGATTTCCAAAAAAAAACAGCAGAATTTCTGCGAGCACGCCACGCGCCAAAACCGCCGAAACGAGTGGGCACAATGGCGTGCCGTTGAAGCACACCGCTCTGCCCCACTACGACGAAACGCTCAAGCCGCCATGCGGTGATATTAGCGCAGGAGCCCCAGATCAGTCTTTACTGAGCCGCTTGTCAGGCGAGAAAGGAGAGAAAAATCACAAACCGTACCGAGTGTTCACATTATTTCTGGCCGCCAGTCCCTAGACCTCCAACCCGCTCAGGCGGCGTTGAAGCCCCGTTTCCTGTGGGGCGAAGAGCCAAAAGCTCCTGACTGCGGTTCCGGCACTCGCCCGAAAAAGCCGTCTCAAACCACGTTTATCTCAAAACCCCCTGACTTTTTCGGGCTTAGTACGCTGGCGTGAGTTTTCTGTTTTCGGCAAAAACGCTCCCGTACCTTGATGAACGGAAGTTCGTGGTGAGGTACGCCTTACGAAAGCAGACGGTCGAACCGGTCTTCGGAATCATCAAGTCCGTGATGGGCTTTCGGCAGTTCTCTCTGCGCGGATTGAAAAAGGTAAGCGGCGAGTGGACGTTGGCTTGCCTTGCGTGGAACGTGAAACGCATGACCGTACTGCGCCCCAATTGCGCCGGAAGCGGATGAAATGAAGCGCAAAGCAAGGAAATCCGGATAACCAATATGCCATATGCATAGAATTGGCAAAATCGATTCCAATGAACGCGTCATCTCTTGGAAACCCCCATCAAGTCCGACGGGCTGCTAGGATGCTTTGGTTACGAACGCCCTAGTTACCTAAAATATTTATCCCGATTGAGCTCGGTCAAGGAGTAATCGCAATGTTTGCGGCCTTGATCACCGCGGCCCAGCGCTCGGTGTCCTTCAAAAAATACACGCCGAAATCGCGGTCACTGCCGCCCACGGCAGCCAGACCTGCCGCCTGAAAGCGCTCCCGCACCTCCGCCTCGCGAATGATGCGATTGATCTCAGCATTCCACTTCTGGATGATCGGCTGCGGCGTGGCGCGTGGGGCGAACATGCCGATCCATGAGGTCGCTTCATAACCCGGCACACCTGCCTCAGCCGCGCTCGGAATGTCCTTGGCCAGTGAACTGCGCGCGGGCGTAGTGACGGCAACGATGCGCAACTTGCCCGCGAGATGGTGCGACAACACCAGCGCGAGCGGCGTCATGATGCCGCTCAACTGTCCGCCCATGACACCCACCACGCCGCCCCCGCCCCCTTTGAAAGGCACATGAATCACATCGATCTTCGCCATCGACTTCAACAACTCAATTGCCAGATGCGTGGAGGTGCCCGTACCCGCGGATGCCAGCGTAAGCTGACCCGGTTGCGCGCGTGCCAGTGCAATGAACTCGGCCAACGTTTTTGCTGGCACCCCCAGGCTGATTGTCAGCGCCCCCGGCGTTTCCGCGATCAGCGCAACCGGCGCGAGATCGCGCGTGGCCTTGAACGACAGCTTGGGATAAAAAGCCGGGTTGGTCGAAATCGCGCCGGTCGTCGCCAGCAAGGTATACCCATCCGGCGGCGCGCGCACCACGATCTCGGTGCCGATATTGGTGCCGGCACCGGGACGGTTATCCACCACCACCTGCTGGCCCCACGCTTGCGTCACATGCGGCACCACGTGGCGCACGGTGATGTCGGTGATACCGCCCGGCGCGTAGGGGTTCACCAGGCGAATGGGGCGGATGGGATAAACCGTTTCCGCAGCCAATGCAGGTCCCGCCCCACTGGCGAAGCAGGCGACTGCCAGGCATCGGCCGGCTCTTTCAAAAGCACGTTTAAAGTTCATTTCTCCATTCCTTGTGGGCGGCAGATTCAACTCTGAAGTGCAACAGCGTTAAGACGAAAGTGTAGCTTCTTCCAGAAGACTTCGTGGGGTGTTTTGAAACCGAGGCATTTTCTCGGGCGGTGGTTAAGGCGGTGCATAGGGGCCGCTGCGCAGGCCGCTCGCGCCCACCGGCGCTTCATAGGCAAAGCGCAGCGACAACAGCGCCTTGCCGGAGGTCACGACGCGTGCGGTGAAGCGGTCACCGATGTCGGCCGGAGAGTTGACGGTGAGGCCGGCGCTGATCCGCTGGCTCCCGGTGAAGCGGCTGTGCGATCTTCCACGGCGAAATTACGACTCCAAAGCGCCGGATAGGCTTCGACGATAGCCGAATGCCCTGCCGGAACGTCGCGATGATAGGCTTCGGCGATGCTGCGTTTGTCGTCCATCCCTCTCTACCGGTGAAAACGGTCAAGGAGTTGGTCGCACTGGCGAAGAAAAGGCCAGGCGAAATGCTCTACGCCTCCTCGGGCATCGGTGGTTTCCCGCACATGAACACCGAACTGTTCATGATGATGACTGGAACAAAAATGATACATGTTCCCTTCAAGGGCGGCGGTCCTGCCATCATGGACTTGGTGGCTGGCCACAGTCAGTTGCAGATCAGTTCGCTGGTCACGGTGGCGCCGCACATCCAGAGCGGCCGCCTGAGATTGATCGCAACCGGCGGCGCGAAACGCAAGTTTCCGGACATACCGACGATTTCGGAATCCGTGCTTGGTTACGAGTCGAGCATCTGGTGGGGCATTTTCGCGCCGCCGAAGACGCCGCAGGACATCATCGCACGCTTTCACGCCGAGATCATGGAAGTGATTTCCTCGCCGACGTTCCAAAAGCGGCTCGACGAGCAGGGCGGCGTGGTGGTGAACATGAGCTCCGCCGAGTTCGGCAAGCTAATGGTTCGCGAGCAGAACAAGTGGCTTGAGGTCATCCGCTCCGCCGGCATCAAAGCAGAGTGAGGGGCGGAGCCAGGCTCCAAGAGAACAATGCTCTTACTTGTACTTTGACTCCAGCGACATACCCGCTTTGTACGGTCGTCCCAGAAATCTCGCTGACCTGTAGAAGTCATTACATGTAGAAGTTTGAATTTCATCCGACAGCCAGTATCAGCATGGGTGTGTGGCGAACTGGCTCCTCACGACCCATAAGAGACACCCGAGTTTCTCGATAGCTGCCGTTCGTTGGCGATCGCGGGGCCGGTGATGTAGCGGCACAGCCGTTCGAGTTCCTTGCGCTGATGCGCGGCACAGCGCACCCCGGCATGCAGGCTAAAGCCGTGCGCTTCGGCGCACAGGGCCGCCGCGGTTTTCTCGTCCCGGCCGGCCACCGTTCGCAGGGTCAGCACCTTCTGTCCGGCACGCGCGACGCCGGCCATCGAGCATTCCATGGCGACCGGGCGGCCGGTATCGCTGTCACTCGCGAAGTGAATTACTTCCAAAACTTATTAGCCGCAGATAAACGCCGATACATGCTGATGAAAAGTAAGGAAGCTAGTCCCGCTTCGGTTTTGGACATGACTGACTATGAGGAATTTTGAAATGATCAGATGTCGTTATCGACGTGATCGGCGTTCATCGGTGGTTCCGTCTCGTTATTTTTTTGCAGGTCAGTGCGTTAGTGCCACTGACTAACCCACCCGCCCGATCCGCATGATCGTGGCTTATCCGCCCGGCGACAGCACCTGTCGCTGCGGATCAACTGTCTGCTGACACCAGCCTTTCCCGCGCAACGGGCGCTCCGCGCGAGGCGTCGTCGTTAACGTAGCATCTGCTGCACGAGTTTTGCCGCGCGAGGGTGCGGAGGTCGAGCAAACGCCTCCGGCGTGCGGAATGGCCGCGTGCCTTCGCAGTAGGCCTTGTGCATGAGGCGACGATGCTGGCCATCGAACGCGTCCCGGCGATGCATAAGGCACTGGTTGTCCCACACTAGCAGATCACCGATCCGCCATTTCTGTGTCCAGGTGAACGCCTTCCTCACCGCGTGCTGCCACAGGAAGTTCAGCAGTTCCTCCGATTCCGCTACGGGCAGGCCGTCGATATACGCATTGGAGCGGCGGCCGAGGTACAGCGTGTTGTAGCCGGTGACGGGATGCGTCCTTACGATCGGGTGCACGGTGCCTGGGCAGTTGACGACGTCTTTCGTATGCTTGGCTCCGACGTGTAGTTCGCCCCCAGCGTTGTACGTGCTGTCATGCTTCAGGTTCCTGTCTCGGATCCGCTCGAATATGTCGAGCGGCAGCGTATCGAGAGCGGCATACATATTCGTGAACTGCGTATCGCCGCCATTCGGGGGAACCTCCAGCGCCAGAAAGGTCGAGTAACTGGGCGGTTTTTCCACATACGAGGTGTCGGTATGCCAGAACGCTTCACCGTCGCCAAGAGAGCCGATCGGAAAACCATCTTCCTTGATGTTCGAGATCAGTGAAATGCAGGGGTATTGATTGTCGCGTTCCTTGACTCCGCGCGTGGCCCGCGGTGCCTTTGCCGGTACGCCGAAGCGTTCGTTGAAAGCGGTCTGTTCCGCCTTACTCAGTTGCTGGCCCCTAAACAGTAGGATGAGGTGGTCCTCAAGGGCCTGACGGATGATCGGGAAGCTGGCGTCGTCGAGCTCCCGCACGTCGCAGCCAAGGATTTCCGCGCCCAGGGTGCCGGGCAACGGGGAAACCTCTATCGCATTGCGTTGTTTTGCCTCAGCAGTCGATACCATCATGTGCTCCTTTACCAGTTGTTCAGTCTATGCCAATTTTTGCCGCCCGGATCACTTTGTTCCATTTAGTAAATTCCGAACGGGTGAGGCTGCCGAGTTCTTCCGGTGTGCTCGGTGCAGGATTGATGCCCTGCTTGTCGAACATATCAATCGTTTCCGGATCGCGCAGGGCATCCTGCGCCGTCGTGCTGAGCCGTCTCAGAATAGCCGGCGGCGTGCCCGCGGGCGCGTACATGGCGTTCCACGAAACGACTTCATACCCGGGAATGCCGGCCTCGGCGATAGTCGGCACGTCCAGCAGCAGCGGGGAGCGTTTCGGTCCCGTGACGCCGAGCGCGACCAGTCGCCCGGCCTTGATCTGGGGCACAACGACGGCGGTGCCGAACGTCATGCTGATCTGGCCGCCCATGACAGCGGGCAGCCAAAGGCCCGCGCCTTTGTAGCCAACGTGCGTCATCCGCACATCCGTCATGTAGGCAAACAATTCGCCGGCGATGTGTGTGGTGGTGCCGCTCCCGGACGAGGCGTACGTCAGTTGTCCCGGTTGCGCCTTGGCCTGCGCGATCAATGTCTTGACGTTGCGCGACGGCAGCGACGGCGTGACCGCCAGAAAAAGCATGTAGGCGCTGATCCCGGAAACCGGTGCGAAATCCTTGATGGGGTCGTAGAGGCTCTTGCTGTAGAGAATGGGATTGATAGCGAAGCTGCTCGAGACCAGCAGCAGCGTGTAGCCGTCAGCCGGCGCCTTCGCGACCAGTTCCGTGCCGATGTTGCCCGCCGCGCCGGGACGGTTGTCAATGACAACCGGTTGACCGAACTCGCCACTTATTTTCCGGCCAACCGTGCGTGCCACAATGTCCGTTAGTCCACCTGGGGCAAAAGGTACGACGATACGAACAGGCTTGGTGGGGAAGGCCTGTGCTACCGTCGGAGACTGGAGAACGCAGGCGGACGCTACGAGAATTACTGACACGCTGTGAGAAAGAGGTATTTTCATTCGCAACCGAGCCTGAGGGCATCAAAACCTAAATACAATATCGGTTAACCAAGATCAAAACAAATATTTTTCATGTTTCGGCTAGGCTAGTATATCGATTCTTTAATATATTTACATAATGGGATTAATATGCCATGATGCCTTCCTAGGCTTATCAACGGTCTGGGAGGATGGAAATGGGAAGAAATACAGGGCGGGCAGCGCTGGTGATTTCTGCGGCAGAACGCGAAGAACTTGAGCGATTAAGGGACTCACGTAAGGCGCCCAAGCGGGAAACC
>CANKUB010000218.1 GCA_947486575.1 Betaproteobacteria bacterium
AAACATCCGCGCGGACCCAAGGCCCGTGTCAAAAAGGGATACGTGTCTCACCGCGCGGCTCAACGACACGTCGCAACCGCTCGCGTCATCAAGGATGGGAAAATTATTTGACCTTGAAAGGGCTGGGTTTTACACCGCCGCGTGCGAAGAACGTGATGGGGTCGTCGCCAGTGCTCATCCCCTGATGTGACAACGTATCGACGGTCACCATCTGCCCTTGCTGTACGCGCATGATCGGGGGCCGGTCAGCGGGAATCATGCCTCGCACTACCGTGGCCGGTGTGGATTCAATGCGCAGCGGTGGCGGTGTTTGAGCTTGTGAATGCGTGCTCAAACTGCTGGCGAACATCGCCAATACGATGATAATGAGGGCGCGCAATTGCATAACCGATCTCCTAGGTAGTTTAGTCCGAAAATGATCAAAACCCATAAAGCGCCCCATGACGATGGTTCGCTATCGCCTGCGACGCACGCAATAAACATACCTGATTCGTGCCGTCGGAATGCAAAAAACTCGATGCATCACGTAAGTATTTTTCAACGGGATGCTCGTGCATGATGGATGCACCACCAAGAATTTCACCCGCCAGGCGGGAACACTCAAACGCCGTTTCTGAGGCATTTACTTTTGCCAGCAAGCCCAGCGTACGCCCTTCGGGTTGTTTGCGGTCGGCGAGCCACGCGGCTTTCCAGATTTGCAGACGCGCAGCGTCGAGCTTCATCGCCATGGTGCCCAGCATCATCGCGACAGCCTGTTGCTCGACGATGGGCTTGCCGCCTTGCACGCGCTTTTTCGAGTAGGCAAGGGCGTATTCATAGGCAGCGCGGCCTACGCCGAGCGCGGTAGCGGCCGCCTCGGCTTTGCTGCCCCACATGTAATCGCTGCGTAGTCTGCCCAATAAGCCTTCGCCGACAAGCATATTACTTACCGGCACACGGCAATTCTCAAAGTGAAAAGTGCCGTTGGTAGCTAGGCGTTGGCTGCTTTTTTCGTGGAAGAATCCAGCGCGAAAGCCCGGCGTATCCGACGGCACAATAAAAATGCTGCCGCCTTCGCGCAGGGTTTTTGAGGTATCGGTGCGTGCCACCACAAAATACAGCTTGGCCATGCTGCCGTTCGACACGTAGCGCTTGGTGCCGTTGATCACGTAATGATCGCCATCGCGCACTGCGGTTGTTTTGAAGTCGATATCCGGTGAATCGTAATAGCCTTGGTGATCCGAGCCCGCGCCGGGTTCTGTAATGCCAATGGCGGTTGTGGCTTCTGGATCGGCCACAAATTTCGGGATGAAGCGCTGTTGCTGTTCGGCGTTCATGGCTTCGCCAAAAATATGCGCCATTTTCCAGCATTGATCCATGATCACCGCAAAACCCAGATCGCCCACGGCCAGTTCTTCACCCACCAGGCACATCGTGAAGATGTCGCAGCCCGCACCGCCAAATTGTTTGGGCACACCCATGGTGCGTATGCCTTGTTTGTCGGCCTCGCGTATCCAGTCCCAGGGTATGCGCTCAGCGGCAGTGGGCAGGCGGTCGCGCCGCAGAACATCAGGCTTGATGATGGTTTCAGTGAATTCGCGGGCGAGGTTGAGCCAGCGTTGCTGCTCCGGTGCGATAGAGAAATCCATAATTAAAGTGATCCGTTAATTTATGTAAGCTATTGTATTTACAGATTAAATATTTAATTCGCCCACGTGGAACTTTCAGTCCGCACGTATGCCCGCTTCGCGTATGACTTTGCTGAATTGGGCAGTCTCTGTTTTGAGGTAATCCGCAAACGCTTCAATCGTCGATGGCAACGGTTCTGCACCCACACCCGCAAAGCGCTTGATCGCGTCGGGCGTATTCAGGCCTTTGACCAGTTCGGCATTCAGTAACGTAATGATTTCGCGCGGGGTGCCTACGGGTACGAGCATGCCATACCAGGTATTGACTTCCCAGCCGGGCAAGCCGGATTCCGCCGATGTGGGCACGTCTGGCAATTGCGCGAGGCGCTTGTCGCGCAAAATCGCCAGCGCTTTGAGGCGTTTTTCACGCAGCAGCGGCAAAGCCGCCGGTGGCCCGATGGTGACAATATCGGTTTCGCCCGTGATCAATGCGAACATCGCAATACTGGTGCCTTTGTACGGCACATGGACAATATTGATTTTGGCAAGCGACTTGAACAATTCGCCAGACAGGTGATTCGACGTGCCCACACCCCCAGAACCAAAATTGAGCTTTCCGGGATTTTTACGGGCCAATGCGATCAATTCCCTGATATTGTTGGCGGGCACCGACGGGTGCACCACCAGCAGCGACGGTATAACCGCCACCAGTGAAACGGGTGCAACGTCGCGCAGATCGTAGCCGGGATTCTTGTAAAGCGAGGGGCTGATCGCTATCGAGGGCGAACACAGGCCGATGGTGTAGCCATCGGCTGGCGCTTTGGCGAGCTGTCCGTAACCGACATTGCCACCGGCACCCGGTTTGTAATCAGCGACTACATTCTGTTTGAGCGCGCCTTGCAAGCGCTCTGCAATAGTACGCCCAACGGCATCTGTGGCGCCACCGGGCGGGAACGGCAAAATAAACCGCAGCGGTTTTGTCGGGTACGGCTGTGCCAATGCTGTCGCGCTGTGTGAAAGGCAAGTCATCATCAGCAGCAATGCTGAAAAATATTTCATAGTTTAATTGGCGAGCGTTGACGCTTGAACACAAGCCTATCATTAAATGATTATTGTGACAGCAGGTCGTAGCATCTGGATTAAACTGGGGCTTATAAAGTTGGAAGGAGACGCATTGTGGAAATTCGCAAGATGGGCCCGATCGGCGCGGAAATCAGCGGCGCCGATGTCAAAACGATAGACGATACGACGTTCGGCAAAATCTATCAGACTTGGCTCGACGCCAATGTGATCTGCGTTCGTGATCAGTCGTTGAGCATTCAGGATTATCTGGCGTACAGCAAGCGTTTCGGGCTACTCAGCCCGCATCCAGCGAAAAGCACGCGCCATCCCGAATGTCCTGAAGTCACGCTGCTCGGCATCAACAAATTCAATGCGGATGGCAGTCTGAACAACGATATTTACCGACGGGGCGGGGAAGGCTTTCACACCGACGGATCTTATGAGCAAATCCCCTACAAGGCGACGCAACTTTATGCGCTGGCCATCCCGAGCCGTGGCGGCGATACGTTTTTCTCCAGTGCCTACGCGGCCTACGATCAGTTGCCCCAGCGTCTGAAAAGTAAACTGGAAGGTCGCTACGGCACGTTTAAATACGGTGGGCTGAAGCAACTGAATGCGTTGCTGGATGAAAAAGATCGAACCGCACAGCCTGTGCGCCATCCATTGGTGCAGGTGCATCCTGAAACCGGACGGAAGTTGCTGTATTTCGATCAAGGCAAGATTTTGAGTATCGAGGGCCTCGATCCCGCCGACAGCATGGCCACCATTGAGGAGATGATCGGGTATTTTGCGCAACCGCCTTGCCAGTATCGCCACCAGTGGCGCAAGGGCGATATCGTGATCTGGGACAATCGCTGTTCCTATCACAAGGCAGCGGCGGATTATCCGCCGGAAGAAGATCGCATACACTGGCGTGTGTCGATCAAGAGCCAATGACGCCATGAAAACTGTTTTGGCAATGACGCTACTGGCGGGCAGCGTGCTGCACTGTGCGCATGCAGCGGATTACCCGGCAAAACCCATTCGTTTCATCAATCCCACGGCACCCGGCGGCACGGCTGAACCCATAGCGAGGGTGATTGCACTGAAGATGTCCGAAACCTTGGGACAGACCGTGGTGGTGGATAGCCGTGGTGGGGCAGGGGGTACTGTGGGCACGGCTACGGCGGCAACTGCCGCGCCGGATGGCTATACGATTCTGCTGGGGGTTGTGTCGCCCATGGCAATCAACGTCACGCTCT
Organism: Betaproteobacteria bacterium; assembly: GCA_947486575.1. GTDB lineage: Bacteria > Pseudomonadota > Gammaproteobacteria > Burkholderiales > SG8-41 > UBA5216. The sequence goes on from CANKUB010000218.1 coordinate 3,911, forward strand.
ACGGTTCGAAGCTACCCTATCATCCGCTCAAGCATTTTGCGCCGGTGTCGCTGATCACCAAAGTGCCGCAGGTGCTGTCGGTGCATCCGAGCGTGCAGGCAACCAGCATCAAACAACTGGTTGAGCTTGCCAAAGCGCCCAATAGCAACATTAATTACGGCTCGGCGGGCAACGGTACAACCGGGCATCTGGTAGCTGAACTTCTTAAAAGACGTGCGGGCATTTCGCTCACGCATATTCCTTTCAAGGGTTCGGGCCCCGCGCTGAGTGCGTTGCTTTCGGCTGACGTGGGCATCATGCTATCCGGCCCTCCGGCGGTGATCGGCATGTCGCAGGCTGGTCGGCTGCGCGTACTGGCAACTTCCGGTACCAGACGCACGCCGGTGTTGCCGGATGTGCCGACATTTATAGAATCAGGACTCAACATCGACGTAACGTCGTGGTATTGCCTTGTGGTACCCGCAGGCACATCGCAGCCGGTTGTCGCGCGCCTGCACAGTGCGCTGGTCGGTGCGCTGAAGAGTCCGCAGGTATCCGACACCCTGCTGAAAATGGGTGCGCCACCGGAGTGGTCCAGCCCGGAACAGTTGCGCGAGTTTTTGGCAGTTGAAATTAGAAAGTTTGCTGAAGTGCTGGCCATTGCGGGCGCGAAAATCGATTGAAGCATGCGGTGAACGCGCTGCCTTCTGATAAAGCCGCGAATTTGACACAAATTGTTTACATACTTGTGGCAATTACGCTGAGGCGTCTCGGTATACTCGCTGTCGACAAGGTTCAAATAGCAATAATCCGGATGGTCATAGTCATGATGTTCAGCAGCTTGATGCATTGGAAAATGGCGCAATGAAGCGCTTGTTGACGATTGACGATGACGGTCATTTTTTCGGTCTGATAATCACAGCAATCGCAGCCCCCATGGGGTTTGCGTGCGAGCATGTACGCACCTTCGAGGCATTCAAGGCACTGCTGGCCGATGATGTCGCCGTGATCATGGTCGATTTGATGATGCCTGGGGTTGACGGCATTGAAGTGCTGCGTTACCTGGCGGAACAGCAATGCCGGGCCGGCATATTATTGTTCAGCGGCGCCGATGGGCGCACGCTGGTGGTTGCCGAAGAAATGGCGCGCGAGCTGCGGCTGCGCGTGCTCGGCCGGTTAAGTAAACTACTGGTACGCGATGATCTTGAGGAATTTCTGCGCCAGGAAGATGATGTGGCCATGCCAGCGTTAAAGCTGGCGGCTGCCGCGCCCATCATTACCGCCGAGGCTCTGCGGAACGCGATTGCTGAAAAGCAGTTTGTGGCGTATTACCAGCCACAAATTGATATCCAATCGGGACGGGCGAGCGGGGTGGAGTCACTGGTGCGCTGGCAGCATCCGCAGTACGGTTTGGTGTATCCGGATGATTTTATTGCCACAGCTGAATCGTGCGGCATCATCGATCAATTGACGTGGATGGTGGTGGATCAGGTATTTCACGATGCGCAACATTTTGCGACACGCGGTTGGGTGCCGACACTTTCCATCAATGTGTCGGCATTTTCGCTGTGTGATCTCAAATTGCCTGACCGGATCATGGCCAGTGCCGAGGCTACTGGCATTGCGCCGGAGCGCATCATCGTCGAAATCACCGAATCTGGCATGGTGCAAAAAGTGGCGCCAGTACTTGATATTCTCGCGCGCCTGCGGCTGCGCGGCATCAATTTGTCGATTGACGATTTCGGCACCGGGTTCTCGATGATGCATCAGCTCAAACGCATTCCGGCTAACGAAATAAAGATCGATAAGGAATTCATCGGCGCCATGACGCATGAGCACAGCGCCGAGGTCATTGTGCGTAAAACCATAGAAATCGGCCACGAGCTACGCATGAAAGTGGTGGCCGAAGGTGTGGAAACCCCGGAGCAATTTCAATTGCTGAAGAAGCTGAATTGCGACGTGGCCCAGGGTTATTTGTTTGCACGTCCGATGCCGGCCAATGCGTTGCTGGCGTGGCAGGACGAAGCGACTGCGGTAGGCCTGGTAGCGTAGAGGGTAGGTCCGTGAATTCTGAATTGCCCAGCAATTTAGCGTTGCATTACTTCGTATAATG
>CANKUB010000219.1 GCA_947486575.1 Betaproteobacteria bacterium
AACGGTGCGGGCACCAGCAGGCGCGCCGACGGCGACAACACCAGAACGTGATCCTCCAGCACGCGCCGCACGCTGACCGGAAAGCCAAATCCCTTGTCGAGCAAGCCTTTGTTCTCAGCGCTATCCGGCGCAAAACTCTTGCTATCCCGGGTGAACGCAAACGAAACATAGTCTCCCGCAGACAACGTGGTTTCGACCAGCAGATAGGGTGCCTGCGCCCGCGACGCGCCCGCAGACAACAGCAGTAACACCAGCAACCCGCATAACCCTGTTCGCTTCGTACGCATGGCATCTCGGTATGTTGACTCGATAAGCTTAGCCGCCGTGCAGGGGCAGCGCAAGCAATGCGATAGAATCGCGGCTCAATTCACGGTGCAAGGGAACTATCATGAAAGTTTGTATCTTTGGCGCGGGCGCGCTCGGCGGTCATCTCGCGGCGCAATTAATTGCGTCCAAACAAGCGGAAATTTCGCTGGTGACGCGGGGTGCGCATCTGGCGGCCATCCGCGAACGTGGCATCACGCTTAAAGTTGGCGGGCGTGACGTTGGCGGCATGGCAGCCGCAGCCACTGACGATCCCGCTACACTGCCGCCACAGGACATCGTGTTCGTTGCGCTCAAAGCGCAAACACTGCCGGTCGCCGCTGCCGCTATCGGCAAACTGATCAAGCCCGACGGCTGCGCGGTGTTTCTGCTTAACGGCATACCCTGGTGGTTCAATCACACCTTGCCCGGCAACAAGGGCACGCTGCCGCTGCTCGATCCGGACGGCGGACTGTGGCGCGAAGTGGGCGCCGCACGCGTCGTAGGGTCAGTGGTGTATTCGCCCAACGAAGTGGTAGCGCCCGGCATGATCGTCAATTCAAACCAGAATCGCTGGGTGTTTGGTGAACCGGATTTGTCGCTGTCATCGGGCGCACGGCTCAAAACCATCATCGATCTCGTGCGGGCCACCGGCATTGAGACCGAAGCCAGTGCCGATATACGCCGCGAGCTTTTCAAGAAACTCGCCAACAACGCGTCCAACAATACCCTGTGTTCGCTCACACGGCTGGATTCGGCAGAGGTCGCCAATGACGAAGGTCTGGCCGGGTTGTCGATGGGCATTATCGGCGAAACACTTGCGGTAGCCGCCAAACTCGGCTGGGACATGACGGCGGAACTTAACGTCCGGCAAATCGCCACACGCTCCCGTGGCAAGCCCGGTGCCAAGCCATCAACATTGCAAGACGTGCTCGCCGGAAAATCACTGGAGATTGATGCACTGCTCGGTCAAACGCAGGTGTTCGCGCGCGAGCTTGGCATTGCCACGCCAGTCATCGACGTATGCGTGCCGCTATTGCAGGGATTGGATGCGTCGCTGCGCAAGGGGTAGCCGACAGGCAGCGCCGCAGTGAACGCTATTGCGCCTTCGGCACACCGTCAAAAAACTCAACGACACCGGTCTCCAGCGAATACTCGGCGCCCACCACGAGCAAACTGTGATTCTGGATCAACTGTTCCAGCACGGATGATCCATGACGCAGGTGGTTGGCCGAGACACGCACGTTCGCCCGCACCGCCTGGTGCAGCAACGCATCGGGGTGCTGCCCATGATCAGCCTCCAGCAACCCTTCGACCGCTGGCCGAATACGATCAACAATTGCGCTGAGATTGCGTGACTGAGTGTTGGCCGGACGCGCCAATTCCTCCAGCGTCGCCAACACAGCACCGCACTGCGAGTGCCCCAGAACCACGACCAGCCGCGTATGAAAGCGCTCCGCTGCAAACTCAACGCTGGCCACTTGCGAAGGAGCAACAATGTTACCGGCAACGCGAATGACGAAAAGATCGCCCAGACCCTGATCGAACACAATCTCCGCTGGCACCCGCGAATCCGAACAACCGAGAATAATCGCAAACGGTTCTTGCGCCTCCACCACTTCGAGACGGCGCGTTTGACTATGTGAGCCGTGGCTACGAACTTCCGCTACAAAACGGCGATTACCTGCAACCAGACGATCAAGGGCTTCACTGGCGGCAATCATAGCTCCTCAAATCTTGCGGGGACATTGCATAAATAATTGTTTTTATTGATATTTCATCCTTCGACCATCGTTATATTTCGGCCTTGTTACTGCCGCCCGAAACCCATCTTAAACCATCGATTTCCACGACTTCGAAAGATACTCCGCCGTGCGCCAGGCCAACGCCTGTGCCGTCAGCGTCGGATTGTGTGAACCGCTGGTGCCCATGACAGATGCGCCGATGATACCGAGGTTAGGCACTTCGTGAGCAAAGCCCCAGCGATTCACCACGTTGGTGGCCTTGTTGTCGCCCATGCGCGTGCCGCCGTAGGCGTGCGTGGATGGCCCCATGGTGCCCGCCGGGCCACGTTCCACCGCAATCGCGCCTGCTTCGTTGAACCACTGTGTCATGCGATCCTGCATATAGGCGCCGACGCGTTTTTCGTTGTCCTTGAAATCAGCGGTAATGCGCGTCACCGGATTGCCCAGCGGGTCTTTCACTGTGGGATCCAGGTCCAGGTAGTTGTCTTCATAAGGCAGTGTTGTCTTCTGCATGTAGGCAAGATTCCAGCGGTCAGCATTTTGCCGGATAAATGATTTCCAGCCCGCACCCCACGTCGGGGCCTTGCCAAACGTACTCATGCTGGCCGCGACAATGGGCCGCCGGTCAGAGTACACCCACATATTGCCGCCACCGATAAAGTCTAGCTTTGAATGATCAAAGTTATCGTCGGCATAGTTATCGACCGCCACGCCCTGCGCTGGCATGCCGTACCAGGCGTTGATATCGTAAGGGAACAACGCAGTAAGTACCGAGCCCGTGTTATGCGTCATGTAATGACGACCCACCTGGCCGTTGTTGTTGGCCAGCCCATTCGGAAACGCCTTCGATTTCGACATCAGCAACAGGCGCACATTTTCGTAGGTGTAGCTGCCCAGCAGCACTACATCAGCGGGTTGAAAATACTCCACGCCGCCCTTGAGATACGTCACACCAGTCGTGCGCGCCGTACGTTCGTCCACCTCGATGCGGATGACATGCGCCTGATCGACCACCTTGAGCCGCCCGGTCTTTTGCGCACGCGGAATGGTGCTGACCGTGGTGGAATTCTTGGCATTGATATGGCAGCCGCCGCGATTGCAGTAGCCGTGATACACGCAACCGGGCCGGTCGTCATACACCTGCGAGTTGATCGCGGCCGGCCCCGGAAACGGAGCCCAGCCCAGCTTCCTGGCCACAGCGCCCATGCGCTCGGTAAACTCGGTGCCACGCAGCGGTGGCATCGGAAACTCGCGCTTGCGCGAACCTTCAAAAATATTTCCTGCCGGGTCAATGCTGCCGTTGATATTGCCCGCCTTGCCGGAGACGCCGACTTCATATTCGACTTTGTCGTAATACGACTCAAGCTCTTCCAGACCGAACGGCCAGTCTTCGACAGTTGAACCTTTGGGGATGCGCGATGCGCCGTAACGTTTAGTGGTTTCGCTCACCACCTTGAAATCCCACGGATTGAGTCGCCAGCTTTGCGCCCAGTAATGCAGCGATGTGCCGCCCACCGCGTTCATCATCGGATGCAATGGAAAGCGTGGCGAGTAGGGCGCTTTTTCATTCGCGCGATGCGTGGGGATTTCACGGTTGGCTTTCTGCACGGACTTTGGCCAGCCGCGAAAGTTATTGCTGATTTCATCGGCCGCAAAATCCTTGGTGTCCAGCCATGTTCCTGCTTCAAGGCCAATCACCTCGCAACCCGCGCGCGCCAGCGGCAACACCGCTACGCCGCCAACCGCGCCAAGGCCAATAACGACAACGTCGGTCTTCTTGAGATTAGTGGCCATGTGCGCCGCCTTTCGATAACGTTGCGTCACGGTAAGCCGATTGTCGCTGCGGTTTGGGCTTGACGCTCATGCGCTGCTCTTCCGGGGCCACCGCCATGCGTATGCCGGGATAGCTGATCATGTCCCAACCCACAAATTTGGCGTTGCCACCGTAGGCCGGATCGCAGAATGTGCCTTGCAGCGTGTGGCCCCACACCATATTAAAAAATGCCGCTGAGTTTGGCGTAAAACCCGTTGCCGAATTTTTTTGCATGGCCGCCAAAATGGCATCCTGATCGGCGGGTGAAAGCGCTGTGAACAGAGTGCCTTTGGACGATTTCGCATAGACATCTACTGCGGCCAAGCCTGCCGCATAGGCCTTGCGTAAACCCGCCAGATAACCTGCCAGCGAACGATCAATGTAATCTGCGGCACGTGCTTCTTTTGCGCCGGGCGTGCCATCGTCGCTGGGAATCAACCGTCCACAGATTGCATCCAGCGTCGCGGCTTCGGCGGCACTCAATGTTTGCGGCGTGGTGCGCGCGGGTGCGGCATCGGCCGCCGCCGCGGGCTTGATCGCGCCCGCCGGTAACGAAGCTGCAACCCCAATGGCTGCAACATTTTTTAACGCTTTGCGCCTGCTATTGTTCTGTTGGCTGAACATGGTGACTCCCCCCCTTCTTTGATTTGCATACCTTTACGTCGAAACAGTATGCTCGCGCTTCGTGGCCGTCAAGCCAGAAGTCCGGGATATGCACGTGATTCACGTATTTTCAAACCGCCACCGCCGTTTTTGGCTCGTACTGTTGCTTGCGACGGCATGCGATGCCGTGTTGGCGCAACCTGCTACGCAGCCTTACCCCAGCAAGCCCATACGCTTTCTGGTGGGCTTTCCGCCGGGCGGTGGCGCGGATACCCTGGCGCGCATGATCGGCAGACACCTTTCGCAAAGCTGGGGCCGCACTTTTGTAATCGAGAACCGTCCCGGCGCGGACAGCACCATCGCCACCGAGCTCGGCGTGAAAGCCGCGCCCGATGGTTACACGCTGATCTTCATCACCAACGCGCATGTGATCACACCGTTTCAGCGACAACTGCCCTATGACCCGGTGAAAGACATCACGCCGGTGACGCTGGTCGCATCCGGCCCGAATCTACTGCTGGTGCATCCCGCGCTGCCGGTGAAATCACTGAAAGACTTCATCGCGCTCGCCAAAGCGCGGCCCAATGAAATGAGCTTCGGCTCCAGCGGCACCGGCACCTCGCCATATCTCGCCATGGAACTGCTGAAATCAATGGCCGGCATAAGAATGTTACACGTGCCCTACAAAGGCACCGGCCTTGCCCTGATGGATGTGATGAGCGGACAGATTCAGTCGCTGTTCGGCGCCATCTCCACCACGCTGCCCTTCGTGAAGAACGAACGCCTGCGCGCGCTGGCCGTCAGCAGCCGCACCCGCATAACGCAAATGCCCGCCGTGCCCACCGTAGCTGAAGCGGCACTGCCGGGATTTGAAGCGGCGACTTGGTATGGTGTAGCAGCGCCCGCAGGCTTGCGCATCGAGGTGCTGCAAAAACTGCACGCGGGCATACTCAGCGTGTTGCAGCAACCTGACGCGCGCGACTACATGGCCACGCTAGGCTTCTATTCGGCGGGCGACGGGCCACAGGAATTTGCGGCCATCATTCGCACCGATCTTGAAAAATGGGAGCGGGTGATACGGAATTTGCCGAAGGTGTAGGCCTCGCCTGTTAAGCCTATAACTCATTGTTTTATTATATTTTTATTCTCTGCGCGACTGGCACATATTCAGAGAATTCCATGCGACGGATATTTTAAATTGTCGAGCGACACGTTTCGGAGAACAAATATTGTTGGGCTACTGACGCTGATCGGCCACGAGCGGTACTAGCGATAATCGCCACAAATCGGTCGCTCAATACGCTAAATTACTTTGGCTAGCTATACGATCAAACAAGTATGGCAAACTTTGTCTACGTGATGCCTTTGTCGTTCTTTTATATATGAATGTTCACTGCTGTCCGGAGATTTTGGGGTGAGTGCGACTTAACTGTTTGATATTACACGCACAAATGATTAACACGAGTGTCACCGATTTCAATGTGTTGGAAACTTCCGGATTTTTCCGGAGGTGGTTCGA
>CANKUB010000220.1 GCA_947486575.1 Betaproteobacteria bacterium
ATGCGCAACCTCACCGGCTACGCAAACATCCGCGCGGACCCAAGGCCCGTGTCAAAAAGGGATACGTGTCTCACCGCGCGGCTCAACGACACGTCGCAACCGCTCGCGTCATCAAGGATGGGAAAATTATTTGACCTTGAAAGGGCTGAATCTAAAAGCCCCCCAGTACCGGGCACACACCCATTTCACTGCGGCTTAATCCCTGCCTCCTTGATAATCCCGCCCCACTTCACAATCTCCGCGCGAATAAACGCAGCAAATTCATCGGGCCGCCCGCCGACGACTTCCGTTCCGGTTGAAGTAGCCAACTCGCGAATATCAGGCGAGTTAAACGCTCGCACCAATTCCCGATTCAGAATCTGTATGTTCGGCGGCGGCGTTCCCGCTGGCACAAAATAGCCGCTCCATGCACTGGCCTCTACACCGGGCAGCCCGGCTTCCGCCGTGGTGGGCACCTCGCGCAACACGGGCAGGCGCGTGCGGCCTGATACAGCCAGTCCGCGCAGCTTGCCTGATTTGACATGCGCGATAATGGCGGTCGCCACCAGATAGCCGGTGGTAATTTGGCCACCGAGCAGATCGGGCATTTCGGCACCCACCGATTTGTAGGGCACGTCAAGGATGTTAGTGCCGCTTTTCTGCTTGACCCATTCGCCGAGCAATTGCGTGATGCTGCCGGGACCTGCCGAGGCGTAGGTGAGCACGCCGGCCTTGGCTTTGGCGATTTGCAGATACTCCTGCAGGGTGTTGGCGCCCACGCCGGGGTGCACCACCATTACCAGCGGCGACAGGCTGAATTGCGCGACAGGCACCAGCTCTTGATTCAGTCGGCTCGTTGAATTCGGATGTAGCAGATCGTTGATAGCGTTATTGATCAGCGCCGACATCAGCGTGTGCCCATCGGCTTGCGCCCGCGCAGCCTGCTGCGCGGCGATGCTGCCGTTGGCACCCGGGCGGTTATCGACAATGACGTTTTGACCAAGCGCCTCGGACAGCTTGGGCGCAATCTGCCGCGCGCGTACGTCCGGCGCACTGCCCGCGATGGCGGGAACGATAACGCGCAGGGGTTTACTCGGGAAATTTTGCGCTGATGTGTGACTGGCACAAGCTGCCAACACAAGGCCTGTCAGGCACGTCGTTCGGGCAATCACTGTTGATTGTAATTTCTTTGCCATTGCTTTTTTCATTGAACGTCGATTGAACGCGGAGTGCCAATGTGCCCTTGCAGCAGGGTGCCGTCAAGGACAACCCACCAAGACAACCCACCGACCGACGCAGGCCTGCTACGGCGCGGCCTTCGCGCCTCGCGCTGCATATCACCGCTCACCTGGATTACACACCGGTTCAGCATCTATAGGAATTTTTGCTACAGAAGATCGCAGGCAAACCCACTTTCCCGCATGGATTTACGGCGTAAAGTGAAAACCGTTGTCAGGCATCAACCGATACCACTTTACCAAACGGAGGATTACATGAACCCTGCAATGTCCCAGTCACTGAGCTACGCCGCTCTGTTCGATCCGGCTATCGGTATGGCTGCAGCAAAACGTGCCACACAATGGAACCTGCCGCGTCATATCTGCCACCCACTGGATCGAACGATCACAAGGCGGGCAAGCCCTGATCTGGCCGCCTTTGACGCTGCGGTTGATATGGCACCCATTCCTGAAACAGAATTACCTGATGATTCGTTAATTGCGGGCAATGCAATGCGCGCGTCGTCTGATTCAGATCTTGAAAACGAAGAAGATTTATAGGCAAATCACGGTACCGTCCAATGCGTTGCTGAAAACACAGCGCGGCTGGTGAGCCCTTGATTGCAGCAACGGCTAATCCGCGCGCAGCCCCGCGCCTTTCACGACTTCAGCGTATTTTTTGATTTCCGACTGAATGTAGTCACCGTACGCCGCAGAAGTCGGCAGGGTAAACGGAAATATCCCGAGACCCGCAAGGCGCGCCGTCACATCGGGCAAAGTCATAATGCGGTTGATTTCATTGTGTAGTTTTGCAACGATTTCTTTAGGCACACCGCGCGGCGCCTGAAAGCCGTACCAGTTGTCGACAGCGAAGCCCGGCACGCCGGATTCGGCAACCGTGGGTATGTCGGCAAATTGCTCGACACGGCTGGCAAATGTGACTGCGAGCGCACGAATACGACCCGCTTTCATGCTGGGCAGAGCAGTCGAGACCGTGGCAAAAATCAGATTGATGTTACCGCCCACCAGATCAATCATGGCCGGCGCGCCGCCCTTATAGGGCACATGCGTCATTTTAACGCCGGTCATTTTGTTGAATAACTCTCCCGCAAGGTGATCAGCAAAGCCCACGCCCGACGAACCATAATTCAGCTTCGACGGATTGGCTTTGGCATGCGCGATTAAATCTTTCACCGACTTTACCGGCACCGACGGGTGCACCACCAGCACGTTGAGGGCAGATACCGCGCGAGCAACTGGCGCGTAGTCCTTCACCGAATCGTAGGGCAGTTTGGCATACAAGCTGGGATTGACGGCCACCGGGCCTATCGTGCCCAGTACCATGGTGTAGCCATCGGGATTGGCATTTCGGGCAATGTCCATACCCACAATGCCATTTCCGCCGGGCCGGTTATCCACAATCACTTGCTGGCCCCAGGCCTCGGTCAATTTTTGGCCAATGGCGCGCGAGGTAATGTCTGCGCCACCGCCCGGCACAACCAGAATGACGATGCGTATGGGCCGCGCGGGGTAAACATCAGCAGCGATTGCGGCGGCACCCGGCACGCCCAGCGACATCGCCAACGCGACGCCTGGCAAAAAGTGTTTACCGATAGAACGATGGTGGTTGACGATGGATTGTTCGCTAACTGAATTGAGTTTCATAACTAAAACTGTATCTGCTCAATCTGCGTGAGTCAATCAGTAAAAACTCAAGCACCCCACTAAAAATGCTACTCATTCACCGCACGCCCTATAGCGGGGCAATGCACCGATTCGCGGCACACAAATCGAGCGTAACTTGAGCGTGAATTCGGGTGCCTTCGCGAAAAGATGGTCGCCAGCGAATGGCATCCATCTTGGGCACCCTGCACAACCAGACAATAGGGAGCACGTTTGTTTCGCTATGGTTTTACCGGATAGTCGCCACAGGAGCGCGCGTCCTTGCCAAAAGATTCCTCGCATTCCGTCCGCGTGATGGCACCGCGCCCAACAAATTTCGCCAGCAAATAGTCAGCGATAGCCTCGGCTTCACGTGGCTGCAAGGTCGATCCGGGCGGCAGCGCGGGTTTGCGCGTGCCGACTTCTGCTTCGTTCATGCCATAGCAGGGTTTGTCCCGGTACGCCGATTCGTCAAAGTGCGGCATGGCCGTGCCCGGCCGGCCGCATTGAATGACCAAGGTCAACTGGGCGCGATTGAGACGGCTTTGCCGCAGATTCGCAGCGCCGCCGTTGGATTGCCCTTCACCCGCGCCATCGCCCGCCCAACCGTGGCAATACGAACATTGCGCCTTATCGATGTAGAGACGGCGGGCATAGGAAAAATCTTCCTGAGCGCCCGCCGTTGCGCTACCTACGGCCATCATCACAGCAAGCAGTATGGCCCGCATTGCAGCTACAGCCCGAACACAAAAATCATCGTCGCATTGGAAAACGTGCGCATCTCGGGTGATTTCGACAGTTTATTTCTGGCCGAGCGTCCCAGGCCCGACGCAATCGCGATGTATTGTTTGCCATTCACGGAATAAGTCATGGGCGGCGCATTAAAACCGGTACCGGCGTTGAAGCGCCACACTTCTTCCAGCGTCTGGTCATCAAGCGCCATCACCGTGCCATCGGTCAGCGCCGTGATCAACATCCCGCCAGCCGTGCTGAGGGCACCGGCGGTGTTCGGGTACGGCAGTTCCTTGCGCGCCTTCTGCTGCCCGGTGGCAGGGTCTACCACCACAATGCTGCTGGTGAGCCGGTCGGCGAGCGTATAACTGCCGCCCGCGAATTTACCCGGCACGTGCGCGCCGTGGTCCGATGTGACATCGGAACAGCCTTCGAGGCTCGGGATATAAAACAGCTTCGTTTTGGGACTATACGCGGCTGGCCAGAGATTGTTGCCCCCCGAAATTTCGGGACACACTGTTCGTGTACCCTTGTTTTGCATGGCACTGGGCGGTTCGGCGTACAACTGCAAATCCTTGGTGGGATCGTAATCGACGGGCTTGCCAGTTTTCGGATCAATGCCCTTGGTCCAGGTGACCTTGGCGACATACTGGCCGACCTTGAGAAACTGGCCGGTAGTGCGGTCGAAGGTGTAATTGAATCCGTTGCGGCCGGCATGCGTGACGGCCTTACGGTCTTCTCCGTTGATCCTGGTATCGATCAGCACATGCGTGCCGGTTTCGTCGTAATCGCGGTTATCGTTCGGCGTGTACTGAAAATACCATTTCATTTTACCGGTTGCCACATCAAAACCAATCGCGCTCGCCGTATACAGATTGTCGCCGGGGCGGCGTGTGGCATCGTAGCCGGGCACCGGGTTACCGGAGCCCCAGATGGTCAGATTGGTTTGCGGATCGTACGAGCCGGTGACGTAGAACGCGCCGCCGCCGGTTTTCCAGGCTTCGTTTTTATCTTTCCAGGTTTCGCTGCCGGGCTCGCCCGGTGCGGGAATCGTATATGTCTTCCACTTGAGATCACCGGTTTTGGGATTGAGTGACGCGATCCAGTTGCGCGTGCCCTGATCGCCACCGGAACCGCCGATGATGATGTCGTCTTTCAACGCCAGCGGTGCGGCGGACAATTCCAGTTCCGGGTGATCCGACAGGTTCTTGTCCCACACGATTTTGCCGGTCTCCTTGTCCGTGGCAATGATTCTGCCATCCTTGCCAGTCGGTGAGATAACCAGATTGCCCCATAGTGCCACGCCGCGTATGCGCCCGTAGCGTTTCATTCCGGGATCCATCTTCCACAGAATGCGCCCGTGATTGCCGGAGCGGACATCGATTTTGTAGACCACGCCCCAACCGTCGATGACGTACATGAATCCGTCGTCAACCAGCGGCGTGACCTGAAGGCCTTCGTTAGGCGATGTGCCGCCAATCGCCACGGCGAATTGCAGCTTCAGGTTCTTGACGTTCGACTTGTTGATCTGGTCGAGCGTCGAATGGCGCTGCGCGGTGTAGTCGCGATGCACCATCAGCCAATTGTGCGGCTCCGGATTCAGCAACCGGTCGAACGTTACGTCTGCAGCCAGCGATACCGGTGACCCGGTTGCCAGTAACAGGCTGCCAAGCATTGCTGCCCGACCAGCCCACTTGCGCGAAACTCCGATGAACCACGGCATCTTTAGTGCATTGACCTTGTGCATATAATTCCTCCCGGTGTGATCGTTAAACGTCAGGTGTTGGCAGCGCCGCATCCGCATACCGGACGCCAAGCGCAGCCAAGGCTATTATTTGAATTTCCTCCTCTTGTGCCGGGGATCAGCCTAATGCTATGCGGGAGACACGTCAATCGCGTACCGCACCACTGCATGCAGCTCAAACGCCCGGCAGTCCCTGCTTGCTGTCGGTCTCGACCAGTTTGCGCGTGAGTTCGAGACTGAACACCGAGCGCATGGCTGAACTCATCGCCGGGTTACGGGCGAGCAGTGCGCGCAGCGCCGGTTGCAGCCAGGCGACGTAGCGCGTGGGTGTGACAGCGCGCACGGTGGCGCTGGCAGGATGGCCGCCGATGAAGGACATTTCACCTACGATCTACCCATCTTTAACCCAGGTTTAACAGGCATTAAAAAATCTCTATTGAAATCAGTGCCTTGGCGCGCAGGGGTTTTTTAGGTCATCAAATTGCTCGTAATTTCGACCTCAGCAAACCAGTTTCCTGGTGCCTCCCGGAAGCGCATTGACACCGAGTG
>CANKUB010000221.1 GCA_947486575.1 Betaproteobacteria bacterium
GTGGTGATGGTTGAATTGGTGATGGACGCCACGCCCGAGCTACACGATTTTGAAGGCAAACCCACGAGCGCGCGCGATTTTGCCCGGCGCTTTGGCATAAGCAGCGCGCCTACCGTGATCGTGTTTGACGCCGATGGAACACCCGCCACACAGCCGCTGGTCGGTTTGTCGTCAGGCGATTTTTATGGCGCGTATCTCGAACGCGCAATTGAAGCGGGTGTCGCCAAAATGCGCTCAATGCGATAAGCGTAGAATGGTTTTAACCCAAGGAGATGTCACATGAATATATTAATAAGGGCATTCGTCGCGCGCGCATTGCCCGTGATGTTGCTGTTGGCCACGCTGATTCCAGGCGCGATGGCGCAATACCCCAAGCCCGGCAGCGGGCCGCAGCAAGGTTATTTCTTTGTCGGTGGCCGCTACGTCAGCACCGCCGCCGGGCCGATGATGGAACGGCAAATGTATGTGGAGTACCGCTACCCTGCCAAAATCGCCCAGCGCTATCCGATTGTGATGATTCATGGCGCAGCGCAAACCGGCACCAATTTCACCGGCACACCCGATGGGCGCAAAGGCTGGGCGGAATTTTTTGTGGATAAAGGCTATGCGGTGTATGTGATCGACCAGCCCACGCGCGGGCGTTCGCCGTGGCTGGACGCTGTCGGCCCGCTGATTCGGTTTCCGGCGAATCAGGTGGAACAGCGTTTCACCGCCGCGGCCAACTTTAATCTGTGGCCGCAGGCAAAACTGCATACGCAATGGCCCGGTGAAGGCCCGTTGAAAGGCATGCGCGGCGATCCGGTATTTGATCAGTTTTATTCGTCGCAGGTGCAGTACATCGGCGTCAACGCCATTGTTGAAGAACTCAATCGCGACGCGGGTGCCGCATTGCTCGACAAGATCGGCCCGGCCATCATCATGACGCATTCACAAACCGGTGCCATCGGCTGGGTGATCGGCAACGCACGGCCCAAGCTGGTGCGCGCCATCGTCGCTGCAGAACCTACCGGCCCACCGTTTGCCAACGCTGTGTTTGATAGCGCGCGCGCACGGCCTTACGGTCTGACCGAAACGCCGCTCGCCTACGATCCGCCGATTTCGCATCCGTCACAATTAAAACCCGTGATGCAAGCCGAGGCCGACGGCCCGAACCTGTCGCGCTGCTACACGCAGGCCGAACCCGCGCGCAAACTCTCCAATCTGCAAAATATTCCGATTGTGATTCTGGCAGCGGAATCGTCGTATCACGCCGTGTATGATCATTGCACCGCCAAATATCTGACACAGGCTGGCGTAAACACCACCTTCGTGCGACTGGAGGATGCGGGTATCAAGGGCAATGGGCACATGATGATGATTGAAAAGAACAATCTCGACATTGCAGACTTGATTGACAAGTGGATTGTAAAAACTGTTCAATAGAATGGAAATCGTAAAGGGAGAAAAATGAAAAAACTTTTGATATCGCTATTATGTTGCGCCACGTTTGCCCACGCACAAACTGCGCAGGAGTTGCTCACCGACGGCAAGAACACCGACAACGTCACCACCTACGGCATGGGCTATGACCTGAAACGCTACAGCCCGCTGAAGCAGATCAACACGTCCAACGTGAAGCGTCTGGTGCCCATATGGAGTGCCTCGTTGCAAAATCTGCTCGGCGAACAGGGGCAGCCGCTGGTCTACAACGGCGTGATGTATGTCACCAACGCAGCCTGGACCTTTGCCATTGATGTCGCCACCGGCAGGCAAATCTGGCGCACCGAGGTCGGCTACGAGCCCGAAACACCGCGCGTAGTGTGCTGCGGCGTTTCCAGCAAAGGCGCTGCCATACTGAACGGCAAGCTCTACCGCACCACGCTCGACGCGCATGTGGTCGCGCTCGACATGAAAACCGGCAAGCAAATATGGAAAGAAAAATTTGCCGAATGGAAAGAAGGCTATTCCTCCATCGTCGCCCCGCTGATCGCCAATGGCGTGCTGATTACCGGCATGTCGGGTGCGGAATTCGGCGTGCGCGGCTTTCTCGACGGCTGGGATCCGGAGACCGGCAAAAAACTGTGGCGCCGTTACACCATCCCCGGCCCCGGCGAAAAAGGCAACGAAACCTGGCGGCAGGATAACGACGCCTACAAGCGCGGTGGCGCAACCACGTGGGTTACCGGCTCCTTTGATCCGGAGCTCGATCTCGTCTACTGGAGCACCGGCAATGCCGGGCCCTATACCCGTAAATACCGTGGCGGCGACAGCCTCTATACCGCCAGTGTAATCGCCGTGCGCCCGAAGACCGGCGAGATCGTCTGGCATTATCAGTTCACCCCCAACGACATGTACGATTACGACGGCGTCAACGAAAACGTCATCGCGGACATCAACGTCGATGGCAAGTTGCGCAAGGTGATCATGCACGCCGACCGCAACGGCTTCTTTTACGTGATCGATCGCACCAACGGCCAACTGATCAAAGGCTATCCGTTTGGCAAGGTGAACTGGGCCTCGCACATCGACATGAAAACCGGCCGCCCGGTAGAGACCGAAATACACAAACGCATGGAGGCAGGCGAGGAAGTGGAACTGTGGCCGTTCTCCGGCACCAAGAACTGGGCACCGATGGCGTTCAACCCCAAAACCGGCACGGTGTATCTGAATACGATTCACCTGGCGCAGAACATCAAGCTGGGCGACGCGGAATACAAACCTGGCACACGCTATACCGGCGCGCAGACACGACGCGTGCGTCCTGCGGGCGCTGACGCCGAGGGTTATCACCAGGCGATGGATCCGCTCACCGGCAAACTCAAGTGGCAGATCAAGCTTGACGATCACGTGACCCAGGCTGGCATGCTCACCACCGACGGTGGTCTGGTATTCACCGGGCGCATGACCGGCGAATTCATCGCCATCGATGAAGCCAGCGGCAAGGTGATTTGGCAGTTCAAGACGAGTTCGGGCATCAACGCGCCGCCCATCACCTACACGCACAAAGGCCAGCAGTACGTAACCGTGCTCTCCGGCGTTGCTGGTGATGCGCGCGGCAATCGTGCACGGCCGGAAGTAGCCTCCGGTGGTTCGGTATGGACGTTTGCGTTGATGCCGGAATAATTGATGCGTGCCTTCAAAGCCTTCGCGCTGGCCTGTCCAATCAGTTTAGCCAGTGCAGGGCAGGTTGTTGCGGCGGAGGCGAAGTTTCCCACGCGCCCGGTGCGCATGATCGTTGCATCTTCCGCAGGCACTGGCGCGGACATTTTTGCACGCATCATTGCGCAGGGCCTTACCGATATCTACAAAGAGCAGGTCATCGTCGAGAACCGCGTCGGAGCAGGCGGTCTCATCGGCGGCACCCTCGCAGCCAATGCAACGCCTGATGGACATTCGCTGTTCATGGCGTCTACGTCTACGTATGTTTCGCCGCTGATGCAGGTGAAGCCCGTCTATCGCCCGCTGGAGGATTTTGCCGCAGTGGCACAGGTAGCCGCTGTCACCAGTGTGGTAATGGTGAACGCTGGCATGCCCATCAAATCCGTCAAGGAACTTGTTGCACTCGCCAAGGCAAAACCGGGCGCACTGAATTATGGCTCTGTTGGCGCAGGCACTGCCGCGCACTTATCGGGAGAAATTTTCAAGCGGGCTGCAGGGGTTGATATTGTGCATGTGCCGTTCAAAGCCGTCGCCGACATGTACACCGAAACCGCGTCGGGACGCGTGCATGTACTGGTATTTGTGGTGACCAGTTCACTGGGTTTTCTGAAAGACGGCAAAGTACGCGGCCTCGCCGTTACCAGTGCAAGTCGCAGCTTCACGCTGCCTGATTTGCCGACGGTCAGTGAGGCCGGATTGCCGGGTGCGGAATCCGAAACCCTGTATGGTTTTCTCGCGCCGGCCAAAACCCCGCGCGATTTGATCAACCGTCTGGGCGCAGATATCGTCACCGTGCTGAAAAAGCCCGACACCAAAGATCGCTTTGAAAGACTCGGCGCGCAGCCCACGGTAGACACCAGCCCCGCTGCGTTTGAGAAATACGTGCGGCGCGAGTATGAAAACTTCCGAAAATTGATCCCCGAGATCGGCCTGAAGCCCCAATAGGGCTGTCATCAAGGTTCAGCAAGCAGGCGCGATGCCGGCTGGCGGAATACGACCAACCGTTATTTATTGCAAATAATCACGGTCTGACCATTGGAAGATGACGACACGGTGTGAATAACGTTGTTACCCACTTTGATGCGGTCGCCATTGTCCAGGCTGTGCGACGAGCTGGCGCGCTGCGACAGCGACGTGCTGAGCGTGCTGCCCTTGCGTTCAATCTTGAATGATACGGGCTTGTCACATTTGTTTTGCGTCGATACGGAAGCCGCGTTTGATAGCGATGTCGCACCCGCCCAAACTAACAACAGCATTACCACCATCACTGATTTAAACATTATTTTTGTCTTCCCTGAGTTTGATTTATGACAACCATCTGGTGTGTTGATAGTGCCAAGTCCAGGGTCAGGCCAATATGCATTAGTTCACACTGTTGCCACAAATAGCCGGTGCTTTGATGCTGAGTGTGCACTTTTTCACAGCACACAGCGCAGAAAAAAGCGCGGCGTGCGCGGCTAACGTGAACTACAACGCGTTGACGTTGATGTTCGCGTCCTTGATGAGCTTGCGCCACAGTTGCAGCTCCGACGCGATGAGTTCCTGAAACGCTGCTGGCGTCGATGTGGTCGGCTCCAGTCCATTGCTGACGAAATGTTGCACCACAGCTGGCGCTTGCATGCCTTTTTTCATCACGGCATTGAGTTTTTGCACGATCACCTGTGGCGTTCCCAGCGGCGCAACCAGGCCCCACCAACCGGTGTTGTTAAATCCCGGCACGGTCTCGGCGATGGTCGGCACATCCGGCGCGCTTTTGATACGGCGCGTGAAGCCCACGCCCAGCACTTTGAGGCGGCCCGTGGGCACATGCGGCAGTACCGTCGGCAGCGAAGTAAAGCTCACATGCATCTGGCCCGCGATCAAATCGGTAAGCATGGGGCCGCCGCCTTTGTACGGCACATGCAGCATATCAATGCCGGTCATTTTCATCAGCAGCACGCCGCCCACGTGGTTGGGTGTGCCGGTACCCGACGAGCCAAAATTCAGTTTGCCCGGCTGCGCCTTGGCATGGGCGATGAATTCACGCATGTTGTTTGGCGGCAAGCCGCCAAACGTCACCAGTGAATAGGGCACGTAGGTCGCCAGACCAATCGGCGCAAAGTCGGTCAGGGGATCGTAGGTTGTTTTCAGACCCAGCGCCGGGCCGGATACCATGCCTCCAGTGGTGGCGAGCAGCAGCGTATAGCCATCGGGCGGCGCTTTGGCAACGAGGCCGTGGCCCAGAGTTGCGCCCGCGCCGGGACGGCTGTCGATCACCACCTGCTGACCCAGCGCTTCGGTAATGCGTTCGCCCAACGCGCGCGCGGTAAAGTCGGTACCAGCGCCCGGCGGATACGGCACGATCAGACGTATGGGTTTGCTCGGGTATTGCTGCGCCTGCGCGGACAGCGCCAATCCGCACAACGCGGCCAGGCTACCGAGGCGTCGCCAGTGATTCACAAAATATTAATAAAAACAGATGGTTACGAATTGACTATGATTTGGGCGCAGGATGAATGTTATCCACCCAGTGCACGGACTCTGGTTTTTCAACTACCGGAATATCGAGATTCACGACCACCGGCTCCTGCCCGCTGCGCACCAGCACGCACGACAGCGGCTCATCATCGTTGGCATTGATTTCCTGATGCGGTACGTAGGGCGGCACGTAAATAAAATCGCCAGGGCCCGCCTCGGCAATAAATTCGAGCTTGTCGCCCCAGCGCATGCGCGCCTTGCCGCTGACAACATAAATAAC
>CANKUB010000222.1 GCA_947486575.1 Betaproteobacteria bacterium
GTAAAATTAGGGATCAATCCTGATCTTGGCCGCCTTGATCACCTTGGCGTACTTCGCCACATCCGCCTTGATCAGCGCCGTCACTTGTGCGGGCGCGAGCAGAAACGGCTCCATGCCCTGGCTGACCAATCGCTCGCGCGTCTCCGGCAGATTGACGATGCGGTTTATCTCAGCAGACATTTTATCGACAACTTCTTTGGGCGTGCCGGTGGGCGCCAATATACCGAACCACGCCTTGTAGTCGTATCCCGGCATGCCGCCCTCGGCAAAAGTGGGCACTTGCGGCAGCGCAGGCAATCGGTTTTCGCCCGCGACAACGATGGCGCGCAGGCGGCCCGTGCGCACGTGCGGAATGACTGCAATAGGCGTCTGAAAGGACAGGTGTATTTGCCCGCCGATCAAATCGGTCACCACCAGTCCCGATCCTTTGTAGGGAATGTGACGCAGCTTCGTGCCTGCAAGAATATTGAACAATTCACTCGCCACATGCACGGCGCCGCCCACGCCCGACGTACCGTAAGTCAGTTCCCCAGGCCGGGTTTTGGCGAAGGCGATAAATTCCTTCAGGGTCGTTGCAGGCACGGAAGGGTGAACCACCAGCACATTGGGCGTGCTGGACACGGACGATATGCCGACGAAATCCCGTGTAATGTCGTACGGCAACCTGGGCATCAGGCTGGGCAGCACTGCCAGCGTGGTGGAAAACAAAAACACGGTATAGCCGTCCGGCGCCGCCTTGGCCGCAGCTTCGGTACCAATCACCGTATTGCCGCCGGGACGATTGTCTACCACCACTTGCTGTCCCCACACTTCGGTCAGCTTGGGCCCAACCAGCCGGGCTATGGGGTCCGTGCTGCCGCCCGGCGGATAGGGAACGATAAGCCGGATCGGCTTAACCGGATACGGCTGCGCTACAGCAACGCCAGCCAGCAGCAGGCACGCAGCCACAAGGCGCGCGCCATAGCGAAGGCTTGGATTACCTGACATGATGATATCTGTGCGTCGCTGCCGCCCGAAACGCTTAAGCGTTGGCAGCGGCCTCCGGATTCCATTGCCCCTTGCGCATCCGCGTGATTGTGACGCTGGCGAACACGCCTTTTTGCGTAAACGGGTCGCCATCGGAAAACGCTTTCGCTTCAGCGCGGCTATTAACGCTCAGCACAAAATGACTGCCGATGGCGGTCGCCCCGTCGTCGGATTGCGTGGCCCCAGCGAGTACGAGAATTTTTTTCTGGCTGCCCAGATAATCGCGATGCGGTTGCAATACCGATTCACGAATCGCCGTAGTATTGGGGTTGTCGACGCAGGTTACGATCCACAGCATGGTGGTGCTCCTTTTGTTTGAATGGATGGACTTGTTGCGAACGCCGCGTTGAATGCAGCGCGGGGCTTGTGGCATGATAATGGATTCTGTGCCGGTGTTTTTATTCTTACGTAATTATTTGTTTTTGCTGAATATTTCAATATGTGGCTACCGCACCGCACATAACAGTTTCGTGTCACGCACGCGTGCGCAATAATGCGGGTTGTCCCCTTCAACTTTTCCACTTTTCAACTATTGGAGCCGTCTCATGAAAGCCGCCACCAAAAAATCCAACGTCACGCGCCTTCGTAGTATTGACAGCGCAACAAAAGCCGGCGGCAAATCGCCGCGTGCGCGCATGAGCAAAGCCGAATGGGAAGCCCGCGTCGAACTCGCCGCAGCGTACCGGCTCTGCCACATGATGGGTTGGTCGGACATGCTGGGCACGCACATTTCGTGCCGCGTGCCGGGCACCGACAATCAGTTTTTGATCAACCCTTACGGTATGTTGTTCGACGAGATCACCGCGTCGTCGTTGATCAAGTGCGACACGGATGGCAACAAATTGTCCGAGTCGCCGTATGAAATCAACTTCGCCGGATTCTGCATTCACAGCGCGATTCACATGAACAGCCACGACGCGCATGCGGTGATGCATTGCCACACCAGTGACGGCGTAGGCGTATCGTCGCAAAAGCAAGGCCTGCTGCCGCTGACGCAAATGGCACTGGCGATGCCGTATCACGAATTGCGCTATCACGATTACGAAGGCATCGCGCACGATCTTACGGAGCGCGAGCGCCTTGTCAAAGACCTCGGCACCGGCACCATGATGATTCTGCGCAATCACGGCACACTGACTATCGGCTCTACCGTCGGCGAAATGTTCGCGCGCATGAATCGCCTGGAACGCGCGTGCAAATTCCAGTTGTCGGCGATGAGCGGCGACGCGGAATTGAATCTGCTGCCCAAAGAAGTGGTCGATCACACCATGCAGGTCGGCGCGGAAGTCAACACCAGCGGTCGTGCCGCAGGCGGTGCGCTGCTGTGGGCGGCATTGTTACGCAGGCTGGATCGCGTGGATCCCGGTTACGCGTCTTAGCCTTTGTTGCCGCGCTGGAGAAGTGGTATGCGTTGTGGCGTGGCCATTGTCCTTCTGCTGACACTGGCGACTACGCACGTCAGCAATGCACAGACGGCTTACCCGTCCCGCCCTATCCGCGTCATCAACCCCTACGCGGCGGGTGGCGGCAGCGATGTGCTGGCGCGCCGCTTCGCGCAGGAACTGACGGCGCGTCTCGGCCTGTCGGTGATTGTCGAGAACATTGCCGGTGCAGGCGGCATACCCGGCATGCGTCAGGTGGCGGAAGCGCCCAAGGACGGCTACACGCTATCGTTCGCGCTGACCGCGCAATTCGCCATCAATCCCAGCTTGTTCGCCAACCTGCCTTACGATCCGCTGCGTGATTTTGATCCCATCTCCGTGGTGGCGGCGGCGCCGTATGTGCTGGTGACGCACCCGAGCCTGCCCGCGCGCACACTGCAAGAGCTGATCGCACTCGCCAGACAGCAACCCGGCGCGCTGAGTTATGCCTCGGCAGGCAACGGCAGTGGCCCACATTTGTCAGCGGCGCTGCTCAACAAGTTGGCAGGCATCGACCTGCTGCACATCCCGTACAAAGGCGGCGGACCCGCGCTTATCGACGTGCTTGCGGGCAGAGTGCCGATGGCTTTTTTGATTTACCCGTCGCTGGCCGGTCATCGTAAAGCGGGCAAGCTGCGCGCGCTGGGTGTTACCACGGCCAAACGCGTGAACGTTATGCCGGATGTCCCCGCCATTGCGGAAATTTTGCCGGGCTATCAGGCTGACGTGTGGTACATGGCCGCCGCACCCGCAGGCACGCCACGCGACATTGTGGCGCGGCTGAACAGTGAATTCATCAAAGCACTCGGCGCGCCCGCCATAAAACAATCGCTCGACGCGGATGGCATACTGTCAATCGGCAACTCGCCTGCGGAAGCCAAAGATTTCATGCGCCGCGAGATTGCCAAGTGGGCGGATGTGGTAAAAACCTCTGGTGCACGCGTGGATTAACTGGCAATAAAAATGTATATAAAACAATTACTTGCGATCATTTTTCTCAACGGCATCATAACCGCAGCCAACGCTGCGGATTACCCCACCAAGCCCATTCGCCTGCTGGTTGCACAAACCGCAGGCGGCAATTCGGACATGGTTGCGCGCGCTTATGCGCAACGGTTGGGCGAGCGTTTTGGCCAGCAAATTGTGGTGGACAATCGCGGCGGCGGCTCCGGCATTGTTGCCACCGAGCTCGTGGTGAACGCGCAGCCCGATGGTTACACGCTGCTGCTGTCGCCCACCGCGCACGCCATCAATCCGAGCCTGCATGCCAAGTTGCCCTACGACACGCAGCGCGATGTGAAGCCCATTTCACTGCTCGGCATTGGTTACAACATTCTGGTGGTGTCGCAAAATCACGCTGCGCGCACGGTGCGCGATCTGATCAGCGCGGCGAAAGCGCGGCCCGGCAAAGTCACCTATGCGTCGTCGGGCACTGCAGGCGCCTCGCATCTAACCGGCGAGCTATTTCGCGTGATGGCGGGCATTGATATTTTGCACGTCGCATACAAAGGCGCACCGGCATCACTCACCGCACTGGTAGGCGGCGAAATCGATTTCAGTTTCAGCAGCATGGCGAGCACGCTGCCGCTGGTGCGCAGCGGGCGACTACGCGCGCTGGGCGTGTCGTCGCCGGTACGCTGGCCGTCGCTGCCGGAAATTCCCACGGTGTCTGAAGCCGGCGTGCCGGGCTACGAAAGCTCAAGCTGGCAAGGCCTATTCGGCCCGGCGAAAATTCCACTGGTACTGGTGAACCAATTGCATCGTGCGGTCGCCGAGATTGCAAAATTACCCGACATGCACAAGCGGCTGTCCAACGAAGGCTTGTTGCCGCAAGGCACCTCGCCACAGGAATTTGAAAAATTTATTGCGGTGGAAATCGCCAAGTGGGCGAAGGTCACCAAGGCGGCGGGGATTACGGCGCGGTGATGTGAATAGCGGGTCCAAATGAAACGATACGCCTGCGATTCACGTTTGAAAGTTGGGCCCTTTCTGACATCGAACGTCGAAACATACTTCCGGGGACTGGCAACTCAGGGCCTATTGTGTTGAAAAACTCGGTTTTGCATAGACGCCAATTTCTAGTGCGGGCGCATTGCAGTCGGTTATTGCCCCGAAGAATAATTCGAGGATTGAACAGGTGGGCCATGGATGCACGCAGGAGTAAATTATGATCCCTTCCGCATCCAGAAAGCCACAATGTCGCTATGGGCCTGGAATTTTTCGGTTGGTCTCAAAAATGGACTTTTTCAACAGAATAGGCCAATTGCGGCCAGTCGCTGTTACGTTTGGTTTTGCGGGAAATGCAGGTTCAAATGGCCCGTTGCCGCTCATTTAAAACTCAATTTGCATCGGCCTCGGAAAGACTGCTGGAGCTTGCATAGCGCGACGTCCCAATCTCCGTCTCTTCGGCGTAACCCGGTGCGCCTTTTTAGAAAGGTGGCGGGTATGGCCCGTGACAATTCAAACCACACTTGTATTTTTAATTTAGGCGAGTGGCGTACTTTCTGCCAGACCGACAGCCGCTCAAAGCTAACCTGGTGACGCTTCATGGCCGCAGCGCTTAACGCTATTCCCGGAAGGTTCAGTAAGGCGAACCCGAGGACTTGGTTCGCCACGTTGCGGCACGATCCGATAACCATCGGGATTCTATTCGTAGCCATTGCCATCATCGCCGTGATGTGGATCGCAGTTGAAGCGAAAATCACCCAGGCGCGCGCGACCAAGATCAGTGATGCTCAGCGTGAAAACTCCAATCTTGCTCGCGCGTTCGAGGAGCACACGATACGCACCCTCGGGTATGTCAACGAGATCGTTCTTTCCATACAAAAACAGTACGAAGCAAAGGGTCAGCGCTTTGACCTACAGACCTTTTATAAAGAGGCGCAGCCGAACCTGGCCGTCGTGCGCAACGCGGTCATCACCGATGAGACCGGACAGATCGTCCTGAGTACGGAGCCCGCCCCGCGCCTGTCGCTTGCCGATCGCGAGCATATAAAGGTGCACACCGGCGCGGGTAATCAAGAGATGTTTATCAGCAAACCGGTGCTCGGCCGAGTCAATAAGCAATTTTCAATTATTGCGACGCGCCGCGCCAACAAACCGGACGGATCGTATGCCGGCGTTGTCGGCGTCGCGATTGATCCTGGCTATTTTTCAACTTTTTACCAAGAAGTAGATCTTGGATCGAAGGGCATCGTCACCCTCGTTGGCACTGACGGCATCGTTCGTGCGCGCCTGGCCCGCGACAGCACACTGCTTGGCCAGGACATATCTCAAGCCAAGTCGTTTCAGAGATTGACTGGCACGCCCGCGGTGGCCGCCGTGCCCGCCGAAACTTATGTTTCCAGATCGGTCGTCGACAATGTGGAGCGTATCTACGCGTCCAGACGCGTAC
>CANKUB010000223.1 GCA_947486575.1 Betaproteobacteria bacterium
CGATCTTTGAGAAAGCCGCGAATGAAAGGAACGTAGTTGATAATCGTCGCGTGAGCCAGCGCGCGCGCTTCGAGCAAATATCGCTCGAATTCTCGTGTGCACTGCTCAACCGGGGTCAGTCGGACCGCCGTTTGCTTCTCGTCAGGAACCGCGCCTTGGAGACGCAAATAGTCAATGAGGTTGCTTAGCGCGCCAGAATCGCCCTGGCAGGGCCGCAAGTGCCGAGCACGATATCGTAAATACCGTGTTCGATGATCGGAGCGGATACTACGTAATCCAATCCCCTTCTGTTTAAGCCAACGGCTGAAACAGGCAGCAAGCAATACGTGTCGATAAATCGAATACCGGGCATAGCCCTGTTCGCTCAATGATTTTGCAAACGGTTCGATATATCCTGCGAGCGGACCTTCCGGCGACTGCGACAGAACGACTTGGCGATTGATGACACATTTCACGATGGCCTCCTTCCCCGATTCTTCGGGCTGTTGAAAGAAGCCAGACTATGTCTATCTCACGTCAAGCAGCTAGCACGAGACATTGCGCTATTTGAGGCTTACAAGACATAGTCAGGAAGGGCACATAGTGCCGCAGGGTATGGGGCGTGGCAAATTGATGCACCTGCGCCAGCCCCAATGCACGTTTGAACGCACGCTGAAACGCAGTCTCGTGAGCGTGATGCCGACGCTCAATGCCGCTGCCGCGGGTGCGGTGTGCGAGATGGGTATTGGGAGCATGCGGGAAGCAATTGCTCCGTATCGAAACACGATATACACTATACCGATGATTCAGTCTTTCAAATGCGGCGACACTGAAGCCTTGCACCAGCGCCGCCGGGTGGCGCGCTGGGTGAATATTGAGGCGGTGGCGCGGCGCAAGCTAGATCAATTAGGTGCAGCGAGCGTGTTGGTCGATATGGCGTCGCCGCCAGGCAACCGGCTGGCAGCCCTGAGCGGCAATCGCAAAGGGCAGCACAGCATCCGCGTCAACGATCAATTCCGCGTGTGTTTTGTGTGGACGCAGCAAGGCCCGAAAGATGTTGAAATTGTGGACTACCACTGAAGGAGTATGGCTATGAGCAAGAAGTTGCGCCCGATTCACCCCGGCGAACAACTGCGGGAGGAATTCATGATTCCGCTGGGGCTTTCGAGTAATGCGTTGGCGCGTGCGCTGAACGTGACGCCCGCGCGCATCAACGAGATCGTACGCGAACGACGCGGCATCTCTGCCGATACCGCACTGCGACTGGCGCGATTCTTCAACACCTCGCATCAGTTCTGGCTGAATCTGCAAAGCAACTACGACGTGCAGTGTGCGGAGGATACGGCAGGCCGGGTCATTGCGCGTATCCAGCCGTGGCAGAGAGCCACCGAGCATGGGACACTGGCCTAACCAAGCGCTGCAAGAAAATCTACCGCGAACTTCACCTTCAGACCACTACCGCCCCTTAAACTCCGGCTTGCGCTTCTCGCGAAACGACTTGCCCGCCTCAATACGATCTTCGGTTGAGGCAATCAGCGCAGACAAATCCGCCTCGATACGCAGCCCGGTCGACAAATCTGTTTCCAGACTGCCGCGCACCGCTTCCTTGACCAGCAGTACCGACAACGGCGCGTGTCCCGCGATGCGCTGAGCGAGCGCCGCCGCCGCTGCCATCAATTCCTCACGCGGTAGCAGCCGACTGATCAATCCCATGCCCAGCGCCTCCTGAGCGGTAATCTGATCTGCCGACAACGCAATATCCAGCGCGCGGCCCAGCCCGACAATACGCGCCAGCCGCTGCGTGCCACCCGCGCCCGGCAACGTGCCGCGCGACACTTCCGGGAGTGCGAATTTGGCACCCTCGGCGGCGATACGAATATCGCACGCCATCGCGATTTCGAGACCACCACCCAGACAATAACCATGGATTGCCGCGATAATCGGCTTGCGCGTGCGGTCGAAAGCCAGAATCCAGTGCGCATGGGCGCGGGTCTGGCGAAACTTCACCAGCGAAGCCACTTCGTTAAAGCCTTTGATGTCCGCGCCGGCGCAGAACGCCCGGTCACCTGCCCCGCTGATCACAATCACACGCACGTTATCGTCGGCATCTGCGCGTGCCAGCGCTTCGGGAATGGCTGCCCGTATGTTTTCAGAAATCGCGTTCATCGCCTCCGGGCGGTTGAGCGTGATCCACGCGATCTGGTCGCGAACTTCATAGAGCAATTCCGTTGGGCCAGCCATCAGTCGATCCTGGCACCAGCGCGCTTGACGATATCGCCCCATTTCGCGTATTCACTACGGATGTATTGCCCGAACTGCTCCGGCGTGCCACCTGCGGGTTCAGAGCCAATCATCATGACTTTTTCCTTGTAGGCGGGCGAGACAACCATGCGATTTAATTCAGCGTTAAGCCGTGTGATAATCGCACGCGGCATCGCTGCCGGGCCCACCACACCGGTCCAGGTGGTTGCTTCGTAACCCGGCACACCCGCCTCGGCGATGGTGGGATATTCCGGCAATGCCTCGGCGCGCTTCGGCCCGCTCACGGCCAGCCCACGCACACGCCCGCCCTTGGCATGCGGCGTGATGGAGTTGGTGCTTTCCAGCATGATCTGCACCTGCCCGGCGATCAATTCCGTAATCGCCGCTGCGCCGCCTTTATACGGCACATGCACCGCCTGCGTGCCGGTCATGGTTTTGAATAACTCGAAACCGACATGCCCCGGCGTGCCGTTGCCGGACGAAGCGTAATTCAATTTATTCGGATTCTGCTTGGCAAACACAATAATATCGCGCACGCTCTTGAACGACGTGGTCGGCGAAACCGCAAGCATCATTTGCCCGGTGGTGGTCTGCGAGATCGGCGCTAGATCTTTTTGAACATCCACCGGCGGCTTTTGCAGCATGTTTGGACTGATCGCCAGCGCGCCGATCATGCCGTAGGCGATGGTGTAGCCATCGGGCGGCGCTTTCGCCGTGAGCTCAAGCCCCAACTGCAATGCGCCACCGGGACGATTATCGACAATGACCTGCTGCTTTAACCGCGCGGTAAGGTCGCCAGCAATGATGCGCGCCATGGTATCGGAGGCGCTGCCTGAAGCCTGCGGCACAATCATGCGGATCGGGCGCGATGGGTATTCTTGAGCCTGCGTGGGAACGCACGCAAGCAGTATCAGCAAAGCACTCGCGGTTCGGCTATAGACGTAAATATCCGTTTTCATTGCTTATTCCTCTGGCGAATAACTTTTAATAATTATTATTTAAAAACAAATAGTTACGAAACACCAGACAATCAGCGCCACGCGCTTAAGCCAGATTAGGCAGACTCAACCAGACTAAAACTTGAATTCGGCATTGATGCCGATCATGCCATTGCGCCCCGGAGCAGGCTCGTAGTACCGATTGTTGGCTTCGGCCACAATCACCGACCCTATGTAACCCTTGTCTCCCATATTATCGACGCGCACAAATTCGGTGAGTTTCCAGTTCTTACCGCGCTGCTGAAGCCCTGCGCGTAGGTTGAAAATCGTGTACGCGCCAGCGAACTCGGCGTTCTGGTCATTCACCCAAACCTTGCCGCTGTGACGCACTTCAACCGCCGTGTGAAAACCGCTGCCGGGATGCCGCCACACAAGTTCGCCATAGAGATTGTTCCCGGCAATGCCCGGCAGTTTGCTGCCCGCCAGCACCGGCACCACGACTGCAGGCGTGCCTGTGACGGTTGTGAACGGCTGCGTGAAGCGCGCATTCATCAGCGTATAGGACAACGCCGCCTCGAAACCAAGCGGCAGTTTCTGCGCATAACCCAATTCAAGACCTTCGCGGCGTGTACCCTGCGCATTCTTGAACGTGGAACGACCACCCGC
Source organism: Betaproteobacteria bacterium (assembly GCA_947486575.1). Lineage (GTDB taxonomy): Bacteria > Pseudomonadota > Gammaproteobacteria > Burkholderiales > SG8-41 > UBA5216. The sequence goes on from CANKUB010000223.1 coordinate 3,846, forward strand.
ATTGGTTTCGACCACGATTTCGTCACTGACATCAATGCGAAACAGCGCAACATTCAAACGGCCTTTGTCGCCTATCAGCGCCTTCAAACCGATTTCACGATGCAGGCTGTTGGCTGCGCGCAATGCAAAATTCAACCCTGTGGCGCCGCCGGAGCGGTAGGCCAATTCAGCAAACGTTGGCGTTTCGAAGCCTTTGCCAACATTGGCATAGGCATTAAAGGTGGGCGTAAACTTGTACGTCAAACCCAATGCAGGCGTCGTGCGCGAGTAATCCAGCCCACCACTATCATTGGGATTGCCAGCCGCAATAAAATAGTCAGTCGACTCAAACTTCACACGGCTATGGCGCAAGCCTGTGAGCAACGTCAGATTCTTGATCATCTGCCATTCAGCCTGCGCGTACACATCCGTGTTGCTTACCGTATTGTCTTCGTTGCGCTTTAATGTGCCAGCGATACCAAAGTTATTCAAAAATCCGTTACGGCGTTCTTTCATACGGTCATAGTCGACACCTGCGCTCAACGTAAACGGGCCACCCGCCAATTTAGTCTCATGTGTCAGCCGTAACGCAGCGCCGCCGTAGCCGCGATCGAGATCAACCACGCCCCCGGAGTGCGTGGCACCCGCCTGCGTGGCCGTCGGAATCGCCAAAAACTGCGTCACCTGGCGGTCTCCGGCATAGACACGCGCATTCAATTTGGTGCTCGTCCACAATGACACGTCGTAGGTCAGACCAGCCTGATTCTGTGCAATGCTCTTGCGGGTATTAAAGTTGTAGGCATTGGCTGGCGTGGCGCCGGTAAATGTACCACCCGCCTGCTTGCGGTTCTGCGCTACCTGTGCCGCCGTCAAGCCCAGCGCATCTTCAGTCTCAGGTTGGTCTAACGCGTTGAGCACCAGCGTGATTACCCCCGCGCTGCCCAGATCGTATTTGAACTTGGCATTGAGATGATCACGCTGCGCCGAACTGTGATCACGATAGCCATCCGTTTCGAAACGCGATGCGTCAATCACGATATTCAACGGCCCATGCTGGCCGCCATACTGCGCGCCAAGCTTGTAGGTATCGTAGCTGCCGTACAGCGCATTCAGCGAAAATGTCGGCTCTTTGGGGCCATCGGCCGTAAATATCTGCACCACGCCACCCGCAGAATTACCGTAGAGGCTGGCAAACGGCCCACGCAGCACTTCAATACTTTGCGCCGACGACAGATTGAACGTGGCCGCCTGCCCTTGCCCATCAGGCATGGTGGCCGGTATGCCATCCGCGATCAGCCGCAGCCCGCGTACGCCAAACGTTGAGCGTGCACCAAAGCCACGTGACGATATCTGCAAATCCTGTGCGTAGTTTTGCCGGTTCGACACGCTGATGCCAGGAACACGATTCAGCGCTTCCGATAGATTGATTTGCGGATTGCCTTCCCGTATGGTGCGCTGATCAATGGTGTCGATAGCCGCCGGGATATCCATATTGTCGCGCTCAACGCGGGTAGCGCTAACTGAAACCTCTGGCAGCACCAGAGGCTTTTGCGTCGCCGTTTGCGCTTGCGTGCCACCGGCCCAGACTGCCAGCGCAGCGGCCACCGCTGCTTTCAATGGGTAATTATTCATTGCTCCTCGTCCCCTTCGTCTCTTGGTATTTTTTTGTCCGATTGTAATTGTGCCACCAATAAGGTTCTAACCAGCGTGCAATTATCGTTTGTAACTGATTCGATACAGCGCACCCGCGAAATCATCGGAAACCAGCAGCGCTCCATCCGTCATGATATGGACGTCCACCGGACGC
>CANKUB010000224.1 GCA_947486575.1 Betaproteobacteria bacterium
GAAAACGCTGCTGCTAGGCTCACCGGCGTTCCTGTCGCCATATTGACTCCAAAAAGACAGGAAACTACACAGCCTATGCAAAAAGTACAAGCCCCTTATCATAGCCGTTCAGCTACCGGATTTTGATGCAATTGCCCTGGCCTCAATACCAATTCCATTTCATTAGAGCATTAATTGTGGTGTATTTTCAATGTATTCTGGCCAGGCAATTACATCTTTATTGAAACAGAAATGGAATAACAAGAAAAAGGCCCGGAGATTCTCCAGGCCTTTTTTGCGCTCAACGTAGATACTGCCTCAAGCCTTGCGTAGTGTCATTTAGCGTTATGCGGCCTCATTTAACCTTCGCACGGTTTTTCGCCAGCCAACCGTCCACCAGTGCTACCGTTTGATCCACCACATCCAGTTGCATGCCTTTGGCCTTGGCGATCGTTTGCACCAGACGATCCACGCGCTCAATGTTTGGCGCGCCAGCAGCGAGTGCGCGCGCGGCAGACGACGGACTGCCCAGCGAGAGTGCGGCATTGGCGTACTTCTCGAACGGCACCAGATCGCGCTCATTCGCACCCAGCGACACGCATAATTTCACCACCCAGTCGTAGACCGCGCGCGAAGCATCAAGATCGCTATGCACAGCATCCTTGATCGGGCGCATCTCGTTTTTTTGCACGCAGCGATAGTTACCCGCCAGCAGCATGCTCCATTTAGCCAGCGGCGTGAACATTGATTCATGCACCTTCAGCTTCACCGGTATTTCGATTTTTGCGCCGCCGACTTCAAAGCGCGATGCATCCACGTCTTTTTCCAGATTGCGCAGAATGGCCGTGTGCGCTGCCGACTCAAAACTGGCGGATTTGAAGTTGGTGGGCAGGCGCACCTGCAGCACGTTCACTTTGTCTTCGGGCGGGCGAAACGCCTGCGCATCGGGGCTGCATAAAGTCATGCACGCCGGATCAAAACTGTCCCATACGGTTGCGTCGGTGTAGCAATCGCGGATGGCCTGGGCGTCTATCGATTTAATGCGCTTCAAATACGGCAGCGGCGGCATGTTCATAATCGACATGCAGGGCTTTCTGGATTTGGCCACAGCGTCGAGCAGTTCACGCACACCGGGTGAACGGTATTGCGGCTCCTGCATCGCCAGCGATATCAGATCGTAATCGGCAGGGTTGAAGGCTGTGGCACCGCCAGCGGCCATTTTGCCGGGCAGCGTCTTCGAATTGATTTCAACCAAGCCTTCGCGGCCACGGATCGGCATACGCACGACCGCACCGACGGTGTTGATCAGATCGGCTTCGGCAGGCAGGCACACGAGATCAACATTGTGCCCGGCGAGCGCCAGTTTGGTGCCGAGTAGCGAGCCATACGACGCGCCCATGATCAATATTTTGTAGGTAGGCATAAGAACTCCGTTATTTTGAATTGAAGATCAGACTGGCACAGGATTTTTCCTCCCAACCCCAGTGGGCAGGTGCGATGCTACCCAATAGGCGGATGAGGCGCAATATTGGTGCAAAATGCAGCCAAAATAGTGCGTCCGCCATCTGCGATACGCTTGCCACGGCTGCCGCCGGATGTTTACAACTTACTCATCGCTGGTGCGAGCACGCTCTCCGCCACCAGCCGCAAACCCGCAACATCGGTCTTCATCAGGATCATGGTGCCCACACTGCCGCGATGCGCTGCTGCTTTCCACACCTGCAGGCGATCACGTATGCGCGCGGCCGATCCGACCAGCGCCACTGCATCGACCAGCCGATCCGGCACGACAGCCGCAGCTTCCGCCTTTTTACCGGCCAGATACAAATCCTGAATCGTCGCTGCTTCGGCGGCGTAACCCATGCGCACTACGTAGTCATTGTAAAAATTCTTGCCGCGCGCGCCCATACCGCCAACGTAAAGCGCGAGCCAATCCTTGACGGGCTGTCGACACGCGGCAAGGTCGTCACCGATATGTACGGGCACGAACGGTGCAATATCAAACTTCGCAAAATCCGCTGGTCGCCCGGCGCGCTGCATGCCTTTGCGCACATGCGGCTCGATCAGGTCGTCGCGCTCGGGATCCATAAACAGCGGCAGCACACCGTCGCCAACTTCCCCTGCACACGCGAGCCCTGCAGGGCTGACTGCTGCGGTGTAAATTGGCATGTCGCGTCGACCGTGCTGAATGCATTTCAAGGGCTTGCCGAGTTTGGTCGCGCCCGGCCCCATGTAAGGTATTTGATAGTGCTCGCCCTGATAGGTCAGTGGCGCCTCGCGCGCCAGTACCGCGCGCACGATGGCAATGTACTCGCGCAGGCGCGTAAGCGGTTTGCCATAGGGAACGCCGTACCAACCTTCGACTACCTGCGGACCCGACGGCCCGAGGCCCAGGATAAAGCGCCCACCGGTCAACGCATCCAGCGTCATCGCGGTCATTGCCGTCAGCGCAGGTGTACGCGCGGGCACTTGCAGAATCGACGATCCCAGCTTGATGCGCGTGGTCTGCCCGCCCAGCCACGCGAGCCGCGTTACTGCATCAACGCCATAGGATTCGCCGCACCAGGTGGAATCAAATCCGAGCCGCTCAGCTTCGCGCACCAGCGCAATAAGTGCCGGACCATCGGCACCGCCCGTGGACAATCCAAGACGCAAACTCATGATGTTCTCCTGTGCAATAGGCGCTGCCTGATTCTAATGCGAATTGGCCGTGCCGCGCGCGGCGCAAAACCATTGCAGCGCCCACCGTGACTGTTGTACAGTGTTTCGTGTCAACACATATACCGCCTGCAATTCTGGTAAATTTTGTGTCCTCGTTGCACGCCGCAGCGTCCGACACTGTCGGCGGCATTCCCCGGGTCAATCACTGAACAGGAGTAGCAAATGGCTTTCGATACCATCACAAACGATTACGGTCTGATCGGCAAAGTTGCCATTGTCTCCGGTGCCGGCGGGCCTATTGGCCAGGGATTGGAAGAAGGCGTAACCAACGGTCGTGCCACCGCTATCCTGCTCGCCCGTGCAGGCGCCAAAGTCTGCGTAGTCGGCCGCACCCTTGAGCTCGCCCAGCACACCGTGGACATCATCAAGAAAGAGGGAGGCGAGGCCTTCGCTCATGTGGCTGACGTCACGCAGGAAGCCAACTGCCGTGGCGCCGTTGAAATAACCATGCAGCGCTATGGCCGCCTCGATTGCCTCGACAACAACGTCGGCCGCAGTGCGCCGGGTGATGTCACCGAGATGAGCCTTGAGGAATGGCGCAACATGTTCGCGCTCAACGTCGACAGCATGATGCTGATGTGCAAATACGCGATTCCCGCCATGATTGCCAGCGGTGGCGGCACCATCGTCAACATCGGGTCGCTGCGCAGCATTCGTCCGCTGCATTCGACTGTTTACTCTGTCACCAAGGGCGCTGTGATTGCGCTCACTTCAACGCTCGCCGTCGATCATGGTCCGCAGGGCATCCGCGCAAACTGCATCATTCTCGGCCCGGTGTTCACCCCCAATATCAACCGTAATCTCACGCCGGAGCGCCGCCAGTTGCGCGCTGCGGCCTCGCTGATGAAGCGCGAAGGCACCGGCTGGGATACGGGCCAGCTCGCCCGCTTTCTGCTTTCCGATCAGTCGAAATTTATGACCGGGCAGAGCATCTGCCTTGACGGCGGTGCCTCCATGGTTGGCCCCTCACGTTAGTCGCTACGCTAGTCGGCCTTGATGCCCGCCTCCCTGATCAACCTGCTCCATTTCGCCAACTCTGATTTCACGTAGCCCCGAAACGCTGCGGGGTCTTTTACTGCGGGTTCAAGTCCGGCATTCTGCAATTGCTCGCGCACATCCGGCATGGCCATGGTGGCTACGGAATCTTTGTACATGCGCTCGACAAATGCCAATGGCGTTTTTGCAGGAAACGCAACCCCCAGCCAGCCGCTTGCCTCGAACCCTGCGAAGCCACCTTCGGCAATGGTCGGCACATCGGGCAAGATCGGTGAGCGCTTCAGGCTGGTGACACCCAACCCGCGCAGCTTGCCGGATTTCACATGCGGCGCGCCGGTAGAAATCACCCCAGCCAGGTATTCAACCTGGCCTGAAAGTGCGTCGATTACCGCTGGCCCGCCGCCTTTGTACGGCACGTTGATGACCTTTATGCCTGCCGTGGCTTTGAACAACTCAAACGCCAGGTGCGCAATACTGCCGGTACCTGGATTGGCAACGGTAATTTTGTCCGGTTGTTGCTTAGCACGCGCGACAAAATCCTTTAGCGATTTTGCAGCCCCAGTCGGATGCGTGGACAACAGGCTGCTCACATCCACCAACTGCGCTACCGGGACAAAATCATTGATCGGGTCATACGGCACCTTGCCCAGCAACGCCGGACTCATGGCAAGGGACGCCACTGACGCCAGCACCATGGTGTAACCATCCGGTGCGGATTTAGCGGCAATGTCATGCGCAATATTGCCGCCCGCGCCAGCGCGATTGTCCACCACCACTTGCTGACCCAATCGCGGCCCCATGCGTGCGGCCACCACGCGCGCCACCAGATCATTCGCACCGCCCGGCGCAAAGCCCACCAGAAAACGCACGGGCTTGGTGGGATACGACTCTGCGGCTAACCCGGGCAACGCCGCGCACGAAGCCGCTGCCAAAACTGTCAAATGCCATCGCGATTTACGCATGATTTCCTCTCTCGTTGGCGGCATTGTAGTTGAAGCGCGGTGACATGCTTACGCAAGCCTATAATTACCGCTCAAGGAGAATTTCATGGGCACGATTACGCTGGCGCAAGCTGAAAAAATTATCGATGGCGTGTTGGCTCGCGCGCGCGAACTGCGTTGCCGCCCGATATCCGTGGTGGTGGTCGAACCGGGCGCCATCCCCAAGGCGTTCAAAAAAGAGGACGGCTCGGCGATGATGCGTTTTGAAATGGCGATGGGCAAAGCCTATGCCGCCCTCGCGCTGGGGCGATCATCGAGCCTGGTGCGTGTGCGCGCAGAACAAAAACCGTTGTTTATGGATTTTTTGTTCAAGGCGTCTGACGACAAAATTTTTGCTGAGGGCGGCGGCATGCTGATACGCGCCACCGATGGTGAATTGCTCGGCGCAGTGGGTGTCACCGGCGACAAGGAAGAACAGGACGAAGCGCTCGCTGCCTTCGCGATACGCGCTGCAGGTTTGAAAACGGATGAAGACTGCAACAATCTTGAACACCCCGTACGGTTAGAGAACTAATACGCCCCTTTTCATAAGTACCTGTTTTTATTGATACTTTCAGTCATGGCATTTTGTACACGTATGGCAGCAGCTTGAACCATAGCGATGTAACTGCCTATTCCGCCACGAAAGAACACCATGCCACACCAAAGCCTCGCTTACAAAACATCGCGACCCTAAAAACACAAACTCATCGTCGAAAAAGACGCGGCGGTTCCGCTGCGTGACGGATCAATCCTAAACGCCGATGTTTTCCGGCCCGTATTTAACCGAGATTTCCCATTAGCCTTGGTTTCTAATGGAAGCCATTAGCGCAAGTCATTGATTAAGATGACAGTATTGGCATTTTTAGGTAACTTGATAGATCGCGATTTCAGTGCAGGGTAATTATGGAATTTGACCTACGTTTTACCGAC
>CANKUB010000225.1 GCA_947486575.1 Betaproteobacteria bacterium
ATCCGCCCAGTTGTTCGGCCCACGCTTTGAGACTGGGAACGGTATCTGCGCTGATTTGCAGGATTTCAACGTTTAATGCTTTGAATGCTTCGTAGTTCTCACGGAACCCGGATACTTGATTCTTTCATCCACCGGTAAACGCAAACGGCAGAAACGAAACCACGGTCTTGCGACCCTTGAAACTCGCCAGCGACACCGTAGTTCCGGTATGCGAGGCCAGTGTGAAATCCGGCGCGACTGCGCCTACTTGCACGGACATTGGGATTCTCCTGTTATGAAAATTGTTAGGGGACGCCAAGATTACCCGTATGCGCAAAGGCAGGCAACCGCGCGCGCAATACGGTTAATCCAGCCTGACACCCGTGGCCGCGATGACCGGCCGCCAGCGCTCTGTGTCCTCGCGGATAAAAGCACCCAGCTGTTCCGGCGAGCCGCCGGACGGAATTAGCCCTTGTGCCATCAGGCGCTCCCGCACGCTGCTGTCGTTCAGCGCTTTGATGACCTCGGCATTCAGCTTTGCTATCACATCTTTCGGCGTCGCTGCTGGCGCCATCATCGGATACCAGTTGATTGCGTCGTAGCCGGGTAGGCCACTGTCGGCGATCACCGGTACCGCGGGCAACGGCTCGTAGCGCACCTTGCCCGATACGCCGATCGCCTTGAGCTTGCCTGTGGCCAGCTGCGGCAGCACTGACGGGTCAGAAAACGTCAAGTCGGCGTGCCCGCCCATCAGGTCGGCAATGGCTGGTGCAGTCCCTTTATAAGGGATGTGCAACATATTGATTTTGCTCATTAATTTGAACTGCTCTCCAGCAAGATGCTGGCCTGTGCCCGCGCCGCCGGAAGCCATGTTCAACTTGCCGGGATTGGCGCGCGCCAGGGCAATCAGCTCGCGTGCGGTCCTGACGGGTAACGATGGATGCGTTACCAATATATAGGGCATGGTCACCAGCATGCTGACGGGTGTGAGATCGCGAGACGGCAAATAGGGCAGCCGGCTGAACACCAGCGTTGCCACCGAAATCGAACCCGGCCCGGCCACCAGCACGGTGTAACCATCGGGCGCGGATTTCGCCACGTGATCCGCGCCGATGGTGCCGGCCGCACCGGGCCGATTGTCGATGGTGACTGTCTGGCTGAATTGATGTGCAAGCTTTTGGCCGACAATCCGCGCTGTGGTATCAACCCCGCCACCCGCAGGGAAAGGCACCACAATACGCAGGGCCTTGGCGGGGAATGGCTGCGCACCAGCTTGAAGCGAAATGCCCATCAAAGGGGTGGCGATTAAGAACAGCAGGTGCGCGCGCATTGTCCGCTCCATCCATTTCAAGTGTGTTCTTTTTGCAGAAAATAATCGCCGGATAATTCAACGCCCAACCCCATGCGGCGGGCATTGGCGAGTATGCGCGCGCCCGCAGCCGCGAACTGCATGCCGCAGCCGTTGTTGTTGATGTGATGCGTGATTTCTTCCGGGCTTTCGCGGCCCAACCCTGTCGCGCGGCCATTGAGCAAATCGCCCAGCTCGATCATTGAATCCCAGTCAAACTCTTTGGCTTTGCGGTTGATCAACTGCCCGAATGTTGGTCCGCGCTTATCGCCTGCCACATAATTCTGCACAAAATCACTGCTGCCGCCGAACGGCTTGATGCTTACCACCACCGAGCGGCTAGCGCTGAACGTGGCGGCATCGTCTTCCAGCAGCGTGCCGATACCTAGATGCATGCCGGGCCGCAGCCATTCACGTTGGTAAACCGGCTCATACGAGCTGGTGGCCGCCAGCACAATGCCGGCGTCGTCAAACACTTTTTGCGGTGTATCGACAGGAACAACATCAATGCCAATGCGCTCAGTCATCATGCGTGCAAAGCGCTCACGGTTGTCGCGCGTGGGGCTGTAAATTTTTACGCGCTTTAACGGCGCAACAGCCGCAGTGCATTCAAGCGCAGCCTCGGCCTGCGCGCCACTGCCGAGTACACCTGCGCATTCCACATCAGGCCGTGCCAGCAATTTGACGCCCAGTGCGGTCGTGCCACCCACGCGCATCTTTTGTATGTGCGAATCCGGCAGCATGCCCAGCACCTCGCCGGTTTCCAGCGACAGCAACACCACCATGCTCATGAATTGCCAGCCCGGCGCCAGTGGCAGCTTCACCCGGCGCAACATGCCGTCCAGTTCGGTTTGCGTGTCAAAGTGCGTTGAAATGCGCACTGCCACCATGCCGCAGGCCGGATAGCCACCAGTGATGGTTTTCAGGCGATAGGTCGTGTCACCGGCCTGCTTTGCGGCCGCCATTGTGGCCGGTGCGTACACCGGGTCGGCGTCCAGTGGCAACGCGTCTATATGGGCCTGTGTCGATTGTTTCAAAGCTGGTGTGTACCCATCCAGTGGCAAGCACGTATCTACGCGCAGCGAATTCACAGCGCGCCCCGCACCCAGTTCGCGAAAGGCCTCTTCCATTGTTTCGACGTACTCGCCCGCATTCATGGCGGCGGCAACTTCGCGGTTATTGAGAAGGAGTGGCACGGATTTATTTTACGCCAAACGGTGAAACGCACTTAACGCCCAATAACTTTGGCGCTGAAGGCGTGTCTTCGGTATACAGTTGCGTCACGCCATGCTCCGCACATATGGCAATGATCAGCGCATCCCAATACTGCACCTGTTTTTCTGTGGCTAGTTTGAGCGCGGCAGCGTGTGCCGTTACGCTTGATGGCAAAGCTGGCATGACTGCGGAAAATGCGTGTATCGCTGACCGTGCTTCTTTTCGGGTCATGTATTGCCGTCGCGTCATCACTGCAAAGAATTCACCATAAACTTGGGCGGGGATAGGCCAGCCCGCATCTGATGCGCGGGCCAAAAGTTTTCTGGCGGCTTTCTCTTTGTCGCCTTCCAATGAACTGACAGCGTATACCAGTACGTTGGTGTCCAGCGAGTTCATTCGTCGTAGGCCTCGCTGCGCGCGAATTTACCTTTGAACGGTTTTGCGGAACGAATGGATAACGCGCGTTGTACCAGCGCTGCGCGATTTTTGGTCGTCAAGACGGGCTCGGCACGCACGAGCTTCAATGACGCACGGCCACGCCGAGTGATAATCACTTCGGCCCCCGCGTCGACCATCGCTGCATAGTGCGTGAAATTATGCACTGCGTTACGTGCGCTGGTTGATAAAGTTCGCTCACCCATGCTCGTCTCCAGAAAGGTTGTCGAATGACATAATGTATCACATCATGTGATACATGGTGAGGCGTGCCTCGTGCGAAACGCAATGCTACAATCTTTACAAATGTCAATTCGAGAAATGCGCATGAACAGATTTGCAACAGGGCTCACGTTCGTCATTTTCGCCACGCTGACAGGCAGCGGCACGTGGGCGCAGGCCTGGAAACCCACGCGCAACGTTGAAATCATCGTCGGTTCCGCAGCCGGTGGCGGCGCCGATCTCACCGCGCGGCTGATGCAAAGAATCATGCGCGAAAAGCTGGGGCTGGATTTTCCCAGCACCGTGGTCAACAAAACCGGCGGCGGCAGTTCGCTGAGCTACGTTTTTCTGAATCAGCATCCGGGTGATGCGCATTACATCGCCTTGAGTCTGCAGCCGATGATCACCGGGCCGATGATGATTGCCGGGCAGATTCCGTACACCGACATGACGCCACTGGCGCATTTGTTCAATGAATACGTTGGCTTTGCGGTGCGCGCGGATTCCAGCATCAAATCCGGACGCGATCTGGTGGAACGTTTGCGCAAAGACCCTGGTGCGGTCAGCTTTAGCCTATCGACCGCGCTGGCGGGTTCGAATCATCTGGCGACGGTGTTGGCGCTGAAGTCTGCCGGCGTGGACATCAAAAAGCTGCGCGTAGTAGTGGTTGCCGGGGCCAATGAATCCATCGCCGGGGTAATGGGCGGCCACGTCGATGTGATGGCCACCAGTGCGGCGAGTCAGATTGCACACATCCAGGGCGGAAAGCTTCGCGGTATTGCGGTTTCCGGCCCGCGTCGTCTTGGCGGTGCTTTTGCGGAAGTGCCGACGTGGAAGGAGCAGGGCATGGATTCCGTCTATGCCAACTGGCGAGGCGTCGTCGGTCCCAAAGGCATGAACGCTGCACAGATTGCCTATTGGGATGACGCGTTTTCTCGGCTGGCTCAAACGCCGGAGTGGCGCAATGAAGCGCTGCGCCTGTTGCAAGACCCGGTGTATATGAACAGTCAGGAAACGCGGCGCTTTCTCGATGCGCAGCATCAGGAGTTGCGGGCGGTACTGGTGGAATTGGGGTTGGCTAAGTAGTTGTTTTTATTGATTATTTTTAGATAGACCTTATGGTAATACTATCTTGGTAGACCCCGTGGCATGTTCGTTCTGCTGTTTAATGAAAGAAAGGCGAAAATGATATGCTTTGTGCGTCAATGTTGTTCCCGAAGAGAGCGCGAAAATGACACTGGATGAACGAATCACCTTTAATGTAAATCAATGCGGTGGCCGCGCCTGCGTACGTGGCATGCGTATCCGCGTTGCTGACATTCTCGAAATGTTGGCGCAAGGCGTCTCTGAGCACACCATTCTTGTGGACTTCCCTGATCTGGAAGCCGAAGACATCCGTGCGTGTTTACATTTTGGCGCACAGCGTAGTGGCATCGCCCGGCTTGCTGCATGACACTGTGGCTTGACGCGCAGTTGCCACCGCAGCTCGTGATTTGGATTCAGCAAAACTTCGCGATTGACGCGGTTGCACTCCGCGATATTGGTCTACGGGATGCCACGGACATTGTGATTTTTGATGCTGCGAGCAAAGCGAACGCCATATTACTCAGCAAGGATAGCGATTTCGTTGAACTGGTCATGCGCCACGGCTCACCGCCTAAATTGATTTGGCTAACGTGTGGGAATGTGAGCAACGTTGCTTTGCAAATATTGCTCGGAGCCAAGTTGCGTGAAGCGCTCGAATTGCTGAAAGGCGGCGAACCGATTGTAGAATTGGGGTAGCAATAGTTAAGGCCTGCCCCTGAGCTTCCTGCAGCTTGACGAGGACGGTGTAGGTTTGCGTGTCACGACAGGCACTCCATGAAGTTTTACAAGCTCTTAATGCAAGGTGAATTGAGCGTGTAGAATGATTCAAAGGGGGCTGCATGAAACCAAATAGCAAAACCTTGTTCAATCAATTGGTAGAGAACGCACTTGAATTTTTGACGCGTTCAATTACCGATTTTGAAAAGTCGCCGAAATATTCTGCGCATCAACTTCTATACTTCAATTGAACTTTTCGTAAAAGCGCGGTTGATGGCGGAGCATTGGTCACTCGTAGTGAGTAAGCGTACTGAGCCAGTTTGGGAAAAGTTCAACTCGGGCGATTTTAAATCTGCAACCTTGGAGGAAGCGTCTATCAGGTTGCAGGGTGTTGCGGGTGTTGGTCTTACCCCTTGAGCGCGAGCTAAATGTTTGAGGTTCGCCGACCGCGTTATCTGCAAGATAGATAAGGGCATACAGGAGGGGTGCCCTCAAAGAGCTTGACGGGCAAGCTCCCCGAGGGCGAGTCTCTGGTTTGCGAAGACCGATGAGACCCCTCCCAT
>CANKUB010000226.1 GCA_947486575.1 Betaproteobacteria bacterium
GTTCCCATCGTTCGCTCCCTTGCGTGGGGAACCTACGCAAGGGCCTGGCCCCGCTCAAGCCCGGTACCATTGGCTGTATTAAGTTGGTCGTACTACACCCGCTCCGACTACTACCGGCTGGAGCGAAAGTTGCCGGGTGGACATCTCGATCCACTGAGAAACTGCGCCTTTCCACGGCGCACTGAAAACAATAGGTTATAGGCCAACCATTTACGACTAACGATTCCACCAAAGGCCGCTAAAACTGCGCTTCAGTCAGCGCCATAACAGTGGCAGCGCCGTTAATCACCGTCTGTCGGAACGCTGCCGCCTGCGGCAGTATGTGTTCGCTGTAAAACTGTGCGGTGGTAATTTTAGCGTCGTAAAACGGCGTGTCTGCGTTGGCTTCAGCGCACCTGCTCTGCGCAATCAGCGCCGCGCGCGCCATCATCCAGCCGCCGCCCACCGTACCAAACAATCTGAGATAAGGCACAGCCACTGCGAATACCGCGTTCGGATTTTGCGGGTACGTTTCAACAATCCAGTGCGTGGCTTCCTCCAGCGCGTCGATTGCTGCGGCCAGCGATTTGCCTATCTGTGCCAGCTCGCCTGCCGCGAGTGCCGCGACGATTTTGCGCATGTCAGCGATAACAGCCAGCGCGGTTGCACCTTTTTCGTAACCGACTTTGCGGCCCACCAGATCATTGGCCTGTATGCCAGTGGTGCCTTCGTAAATGGTGGTGATGCGCGCATCGCGCAGATATTGCGCCGCACCCGTTTCCTCGACAAAACCCATGCCGCCATGGATTTGCACTCCGGTTGAAGCAATTTCTACGCACTGCTCGGTGCACCACGCTTTCACCACAGGAATCAACAAATCAATCAGCGCCTGGTTACGGCGCTTCTCAGCCGCATCAGGATGCGACTTGGCTTTGTCGAGCGTCGCTGCTGCGACATACGCCAGGGCGCGCATCGCTTCGATCTGCGACTTCATGTGCATCAACATGCGGCGCACGTCTGGATGATGAATGATGGTGACGCGATCACCGCTGCGTTGCCCTACCTCCCGCCCCTGCACGCGCGTTTTCGCATAGGTGAGGGCGTGCTGATACGCGCGCTCGGCCACCGCCACGCCTTCCAGTCCCACGGCAAGGCGTGCGTGGTTCATCATGGTAAACATATATTCCAGCCCGCGATTGGCTTCGCCCACCAGATACCCCACTGCACCACCGGCATCACCATACTGCATCACGCAAGTAGGGCTGGCATGGATACCTAGCTTGTGTTCGATGGAAATGCATTTCACGTCATTGCGCGCACCGGGGCTGCCATCAGCATTGAGCATGAACTTCGGCACCACAAACAACGAAATACCTTTCACGCCTTCGGGCGCATCCGGCAGACGCGCCAGCACCAGGTGCACGATATTCCGGGTCATATCGTGCTCACCCCAGGTGATAAAAATCTTGGTGCCGCTGATTTTGTAGTGATCACCCTCGGGTACTGCCTTGCTGCGTATTGCTGCGAGATCAGAACCCGCCTGCGGCTCGGTCAAATTCATCGTGCCGCTCCACTCGCCTGAGTTCAGCTTGGGCATGTAGCGCTGCAACAGGTCGCCGGAAGCATGATGACCCAGTGCCTCCATCACGCCGGACGTCAGCATCGGGCACAAACAGAAAGCCATGTTGCTGCTGTTCCACATTTCCTGCACCGGGTTGGACACAATATGCGGCAAACCCTGCCCACCATAATCCACCAGGCCGCCCAGCCCATTCCACCCGGCATCGCGGAACTGCTGGTAAGCCGCTTTGAAGCCGGTAGGCGATGTCACTACATGATCCGCAAGTTTTGCGCCTTCCTTGTCGCCGACCCGATTGAGCGGCTCCAGCACTTCTTCAGCAAACTTCGCCGCTTCACCGAGAACTGCTTCCACCAGCTCGGCATTGACCTCTTCGCAGCCGGGCAATTTGGAAACCTCATTCAGCCCAGCCAGCTCGTTGATCACAAACAGCATGTCTTTCAGCGGCGCAACATAGGACGACATGATAAATCTCCATGAAAAATGGCGTGCCCCATTTGAGACACGCCAAGATGTTACCGCAAAGACGAATGGGATTCGATGCAGCGCGCCACTGCTTCCGCTCAGCCAGTACGCTGAATACCTGCCTGCTCAATGACTTTCAACCATTTGGCAAACTGCTCGGCATTCAGCTTGCCCAATTCACCCGGCGTCGACGTGCGCAGTTCTATGCCTTCATGCGCCAGCCGCTGACGAACCTCCGGCGTTGCCAGCCGCTGCAGGATTTCGCGATTGAGTCTGTTCACGATATCGGGTGGAGTTCCCGCAGGTAACACGATGGAATAAAACTGTTCCAACTCGAATCCGCGCAAGCCCGACTCATCGATAGTCGGGATATCCGGGGCCAACGCACTGCGCTTAAGGCTGGTTGCCCCCAGCGCCCGCACACGTTTTTCGCGCACCTGCGGCAACGACGTCAGAAAGTTGGCGATCATTGCGAAAGTTTCGCCCTGCAGTAGCGACATCATCGCGGGCGCGCCGCCCTTGTAGGGCACGTGCAACAGCTTGACTTGCGCCATCGCTTGCAGCAATTCCATGCCCAGATGGGCGGGCCCGCCCTGCCCGGTGGATGAATAGGTAATCTGCCGTTCACCGGTCTTTGCCAGCCGAATCAAATCGCGTATCGTCGCGGCGGGCAGCGACGGATGCGTCACCAGCATATACGCGGTCGTGCCTATGAGCGACACCGGTGCAAAGTCCTTTACCGGATCGTACTTGCGGTTGGCAATCAGCGCGGGCCCGGTAATAAGTGTCGCTGCGCTGCCCAATAGCAAGGTGTAACCATCCTTCGGCGCGCGTGCCACCATTTCTGCGGCAATGCCGCCGCCTGCGCCGCCGCGGTTATCGGGGACAATTTGCTGCCCCAGTGCGGGACTGACTTTTTCCGCTACGAGACGAGCCACCGTATCTGTGCCGCCGCCAGGCGCATTGGGAACAATCAGCCGAATGGGCTTGGATGGGTAATTTTGCGCACGCACATAGGAAGCTGCCATGCACGATGCCAGTACCAATCCGATAGCCGAAAAACCAACGTCAGTTCGTTTCATCAATCGCTTTCCATACAACGAAAAGGGCGCAACCCTTGCGGATCACGCCCCACAATTACCATACAACTGAACGGGTTGCGATCAGCCCAATTCCGTAACCATTTCCGGCACGGCCTTGAACAAATCCGCAACAACCCAGTAGCTCGCCACCGAAAATATCGGCGCTTCCTCATCTTTGTTGATGGCGATGATGACTTTGCTGTCTTTCATGCCAGCCAGATGCTGAATGGCGCCAGAGATGCCAACGGCAACATATAGCTCCGGTGCCACAATCTTGCCGGTTTGACCCACCTGATAGTCGTTCGGCACAAAACCTGAATCCACTGCGGCGCGCGAGGCGCCCACTGCCGCACCCAACTTGTCGGCCAGCGGTTCGAGGATTTTGAAATTTTCCGCACTACCCATGCCGCGACCGCCTGAAACGATGATGCGCGCGGCGGTCAATTCAGGACGTGCGGACTTGGTGAGTTCCTGACCATTGAATTTGGACAGGCCCGCATCAGCAACTGCCGCCAGCGCTTCAACGGGTGCTGCACCCGTTTCGGCTGCCGGATCAAACGCCGTAGCACGCACGGTGATCACTTTGATGGCATCGCTCGACTGCACCGTGGTCATCACGTTGCCCGCATAGGTCGGCCGCACAAAGGTATCGGCTGACACCACACTGCTGATGTCGGAGATTTGCTGTACGTCCAGCAAGGCGGCTACACGCGGCATGAAGTTTTTGCCCATCCCGGTAGCCGGGGCGACAATGTGGCTGTAGTTTTTGGCGACACTTAACACCAGTGCCGTTACGTTTTCAGCCAGTGCGCCTGCGTAGTGCGGTGCATCCGTTAGCAGCACTTTGGCGACACCCGCAACTTTCGCTGCGGCGGCAGCCGCTTCTGCGCACTGATGGCCAACCACCAGAACGGTGACATCGTCACCAAGCTTGCCCGCAGCGGTGATCGTATTGGTCGTGCCCGGTTTGAGTTGTTTGCCGTCGTGTTCGGCGATAACCAGCACTGTCATTGGATTACCCTCGCTTCATTCTTGAGTTTAGCCACGAGTTCTTTCACGTCCGCCACTTTGACGCCGGAACTGCGTTTGGCAGGTTCTTCCACCTTGAGCGTCTTCAGACGCGGCTTGACATCCACACCCAGTGCATCCGGCTTGATGTTTTCCAGCGGCTTTTTCTTCGCTTTCATGATGTTGGGCAGCGTCACATAACGCGGCTCGTTCAAGCGCAGATCGGCTGTCACTACTGCAGGCATATTAACGGTGAGCTTTTCCAGGCCACCGTCGATTTCACGCGTGATTTCTGCGCTGTCGCCATTGATGGTTACATTCGAAATATGCGTCGCCTGCGGCCAACCCAATAACGCAGCCAGCATCTGGCCGCACTGATTGGAATCGTCGTCAATTGCCTGCTTGCCCATGATGACGAGGCGCGGCTGTTCTTTGTCAACAATGGCTTTGAGAATTTTGGCTACGGCCAGCGGCTGCGCTTCTTCGGCCATTTCAACCAGTATGCCACGGTCGGCACCCATTGCCATGGCGGTGCGAATGGTCTCCTGACATTGCAGCGTGCCGATGGATACCACCACGATTTCAGTAACGATACCGGCTTCTTTCATGCGCACGGCCTGTTCGACCGCGATCTCGCAAAACGGGTTGATCGTCATTTTGATATTGGCCGTCTCGACCCCGGTGCCGTCGGATTTGACGCGCACCTTCACATACGGGTCGATCACGCGTTTGGCCGTGACCAGAACTTTCATTGTTACTCCTTGAAGGGAACGAGTGGAAACTTGCTTTTGAGGGACTGTGAAACCGGGGCGTATTTTAGCCGAAAGCAGGCAGGCGCGAAACCTTTGTGTAATGCTGCATTATTATAAGCAACTGTTTTTATTGGATTAATTATAAAGTGGACTAGACTATCTACCACGAGCATCCCGTCTGCCGGGATGGAGATTCTTGGCAGCAGTGCCGGTAATAATGGGTTGGCAGAGCCGCATTGGCCTGTGGTTTTAACCCAAATAGCACCGGGAACGAAAATCGCCCAATAACCACTCACGTTCGGGCAACATGCATGGGTTACAACACATCCAGCGGACTACACACACCGCCCCCGCCCACTTTAAGCACATGCGTGTAAATCATGGTTGTTTTCACGTCGGCATGCCCGAGTAGTTCTTGCACCGTGCGTATGTCGTAGCCCGATTGCAGCACTTGCGTTGCAAACGAATGGCGCCTATATCTCGCAAGACATAGGCGCCACTATGTGCCCTTCCTGACTATGTCGAGTGATTTCGATCAACCGTGGCGATCACGGAGGAATAGCGGGTCACGGAACAGATTTGATCGATTGATTACCCGACATAGTTTTGGCTGTGCTACAGGTTATTCAAGAAGTCGA
>CANKUB010000227.1 GCA_947486575.1 Betaproteobacteria bacterium
CCTCGTAGTTCCTTGGCGGCATCCAGCACCGCCTCGATGATGGGGTTATACCCCGTGCAGCGGCACAGATTGCCCGCCAGCCAATAACGCGTTTCTTCCTCGGTCGGATTCGGGTTGTTATCCAGCAACGTCTTGGCCGCAATCAGCATGCCCGGCGTGCAAATGCCGCATTGCAGCGCCGCGTGTTCCAGGAATTTGCGCTGCAAGACATGCAGCTTGTCACCTTCGGCCATGCCTTCGATCGTGTTGATCGATTTTCCTTGTGCTTCAGCGCCAAGAAACAGGCAGGAACACATCATGCGGCCGTCGATGTTTACCGTGCATGCGCCGCAGTCGCCGGTGCCGCAACCTTCTTTGGTGCCGGTCATATCCAGTTCGTCACGCAACACGTCCAGCAGCGTCTGGCGCGAGTCACACAGAAATTCAACGGCGTTGCCGTTGATCGTGGTTGTTACATGCTGCTTGGCCATCAGTTTTTCCTCCGTGCTCGGTCGAGCGCAATGGCGGCGGCGCGTCGCGCCATCACACCTGAAACTTTAATGCGGTACGCTTTGGTACCGCGCTTGTCGTCGATGGGCCGACACGCCGCGCTGACCGCAGCGCCCATGCGCGCAATCGCGGCCTCATCAACGGTGCTGCCAATCAAAGCATCGGCGGCGGGCTGTACCAGCAACGCACGTTCGGCTACGGCGCCCACGCAGACGCGCGCCTGCGTGCAGACACCCTTGTCATTCAGCGTCAGGCTGATACCGGCGCCGACGACAGCAATATCCATTTCGGTACGCGGAATAAATCGCAAATAGGCATCGCCTGAATTCGTCGGTCTCGCGGGCAGCAGGAACGACGCGATGATTTCGCCCTTGGCCAGCGAATTCTTGCCGGGGCCAGTAGCAATATCTTCTACTTTGACGTCCCGTCGACCTCTCGGCCCCACGATAGTCGCGGTAGCGCCAGCGGCGATCAATGCCGGCACACTATCAGCCGCAGGCGAGGCGTTACACAGATTGCCGCCCACCGTTGCGCGCCCTTTGATCTGATACGAGCCGATCAGCATCGCGGCCTCAGTCAACCCGGGCCAGGCTTTCGAGAACGCCTTGTGCTCGTGCATTTCCATGGCAGTAACTGCCGCGCCCAATCGAAAGCCGCCGCTTTCAGCAGCAATTGAGCGCATTTCAGCTATGCCCTTGATATCCACTACCAATTCAGGCTCAACCCGTCCGCCCCGCATCTGAATGAGCAAGTCGGTGCCGCCAGCCAGCACCCGTGCCACGCCGCTCGCCCCGGAGAGCAACGCTACCGCTGCCTCCAGCGTCTTCGGCGCCTCAAAACGCATTTCGTTCATATCGCTATCCCTGATGGTTGTGCAAGTCGTTAATTGTGGAGGAATCCGGCGAGGTTGTCACGCGCTATGCTTTCTTGCCCGCCAATGCTGCGCGCTGCTCAATCAAAGTAAAAATCACACTGGTATCTTTCTCCCCCAACCCGGCAGCCAGCGCAGACTGCTGATAGTGCTGCGCCATATTAGAAAAACTCACCGGCACATGCACTTCTTTTGCGATGGTGTGGAACGTCTCCAAGTCCTTGTTCATCAAAGCGACTTTAAAGCCCGGTTCAAAATCACGCGGTATCAGCGCACGATCCACACGCGCCAGTGCGTTGCTGTTGCCGCTACTGGCTTTGACGATGTCGGCCATCGTTTTGAGATCAAGGCCCGCTTTCAAGCCGACAGCGAATCCTTCCATCATGGCGCAGGCGTTGACTGTGGACATCATATTGTTGATGGCCTTGATGGTGTTGGCCGCGCCCGCCGGGCCGACATGATAAATATTCTTGCCAATGGCATCGAGGAGCGGACGCACCTGCTCCAGCACGGCTGCATCACCGCCGGTCATTACGGCGAGCGTTGCGGCGCGCGCGCCGGTCACGCCACCACTGACCGGCGCCTCAAGAAACTTGAGTCCGCGCGCCTTGGCGGCGGCTTCAATTTTGCGTGGCGTTGCAGGTAGTACACTGCTCAGATCAATGAGTACCGCACCGGCTTTCGCCTTTTCGATGGCGCCGCCTGCGGCGAGATAAAACGGCTCTACTTCGGGTGATCCTGGCAAACTGGTGAACACAACATCGGCGTTTGCGAGGACATCTGCCGCTGACGATGCCCCTTTGGCACCTGCCGCGACGACATTCTTTATGGCATTCGGATTCATGTCGAACACCGTCAGCGCATAGCCTTGCTTGAGCACGTTCAAAGCCATCGGGTTGCCCATGTTTCCGAGACCGATAAAACCTACCGAGATTGTCATAGTGTTCTCTGCGCGTTGAAAGTTTGAAACGTGTCCCGCTTGGCGTCATTATCCAGCATCGCGACTGCGATTGAAGCCGTTGATTCATGTTAAGTTTATACCCAAAATCATGTCAAGCCGATGGCCGGACTGACTACTCAAAGATGATAAAATATTCAATAAAAACAAATAGTTATAATTCATGTTACGAGGAGAAGTGCTTGACTATCCGCAAGTTTTTTGTATTCGCAGGATGTGTCGCAATTTGCGCCACCGGCTCTGCCAAAGCAGCAATGGGAGCCGCAGGCAGCAATTATCCGAGCAAACCGATACGCATCGTCGTGCCATTCACACCGGGCGGCTCAAACGATCTTGTCGGGCGCGTGTTGTCGCAAAAGTTTCACGAGACCTGGGGACAGCCGGTCATCATCGACAATCGTCCGGGCGGCGGCTCGACCATCGGCATTGATCTTGTAGTACGTGCGGCGCCCGACGGTTACACCTTGCTGACAACCTCTGGTGGCATCGCAATCAACGTATCGCTGTATAAGTTGCCGTTCAATCCCATCACGGATCTATCGCCGGTGATTCTGCTGGCGCAGATGCCTTACCTGATGGCGGTGCATCCCGCCGTGCCGGCCAAGTCCGCGAAAGAGTTGATTGCGCTGGCGAAAGCGCAACCGGGCAAACTGATTTTTTCGTCGTCGGGCGCGGGCACGTCTGCACACCTGGCGATGGAAATGTTCCGTCATATGAGTCAAATCGATTTGTTGCACGTACCGTATAAGGGCGGCAATCCGGCGGTGACGGCAGTGATCGGCGGCGAGGTTCAAGGCACTTTTAATGTCATTACCGGCGTTTTGCCGTATGCCCGCAGCGGCAAGCTGCGCGCGCTCGCCGTCAGCAGCGCCAAACGTGCCGACGTTGCACCGGATATACCCACCATCGCAGAATCCGGTGTACCGGGTTATGAAGTGATCGCCTGGTACAACGTGTTCGCACCGGCGCGCACGCCACGCCCGGTGATCGACAAACTCAACACTGAAATTAATCGTATGCTGAAGGCAGCGGACGTGCGTGAGCGCTTTCAGGCGCTGGGGGTCGCACCGCTGGGCAGCACGCCAGAAGCGCTGGGCAAGTATCTTGAGTTTGAAGTTAACCGCTGGGCCAAGCTGATCAAAGAGACTGGCGTCAAGATCAAGTAAAAATGCTACGGGTTAAGTGCGTGTCGTGGCTAAGTTGCGTGCGGCATTTTCGGCGGCTTGGCCATCAGAAAAAACAGTGACCCCGCACCAGCCATCAGCGCCAGCAGCGTAAATCCCAAGCGGTAATTACCATAGGCATCGGCGAACGCGCCCGCCAGAACGGGGCCAACGATGTTGCCGATGACAGTCACCATCGTCGACAGGCCGAGGATCACGCCGATAGAGCGTCGCCCGAAATAATCCGCGCGTATCGCCTGCATGAACGGGCCGCGCAATCCCCACGCCACGCCGTGCAGCAACAAAGAGAAAGCGAGGACAACGGGGCCGGATGCATAGGTGAGCAATAGCAATCCGCCCGCGTGCATCAGCATGCAGGTAGCAGCCACTTTGCGCTTGGCGAATTTTTCGCCGACCAGCCATCCAATCATTACGCCGAAAAACTGCCCGAACGTCACCAGCGTGAAGAACAACGACGCCTGGGCCAGCGTATACCCTAATCCCTCTTTAATATGCGTAATTGCGTGCACGTTGATGGCCATCACCACCAGCAATGAAAAACCGTGGCCCAGCGAGAGCAACCAGAACGCGCTGGTGCGCAGCGCCTGCCGGGCAGTAAACGCGGGGCCAGTAGGCGCGTCCGCCTGCCCGTTGACCTTGGATGCAGGCGGCAGCCCGTCGACCGTTTCGCCGACATCCGCCGGGCGGCTGCGAATCATCGATGCCAGCGGCCAGCCCAGCACTATGGAAATGACGCCGGAGCCAAACGCCGTTGGTCGCCAGCCAAAGCTTTGTATCGACCACGCCACCAAAAACACAAACAGCCCGCCGATCGCACCGCCAAACTGCAACGCCGACAGCGCACGCGTGCGGTGTTTTTCGAACCACTGAATAATCGCCACGCTCACCAGCAGGTTGCTGAACATGCTGGAACCTAGCGCAATCACCACAAATGCGGCGTAAAAACCCACCAGCGTTTCGATGCGGCTCAACAGCATAAAACCAATGCCGAACAACACAATGCCGATGCGCACCAAACCCTGCGAGCCGAAGCGATCCACCAGCCAGCCGAGTAGCGGACCCAGCAGCGCGACCTCGGTGGATTTCAGCGCCGCCGCGGCAGACAGAGACGTCTTGCTCCAGCCGCGCTCTTCCACCAGCACGGCCACATAAATGCCAAATGCCTGATTCAGCAGCACGCTCTGCAGAAACTGCAAAGCACCACCCGCTCCTACAATGCGCCAGCCGTAAAATATTTTCTTCATGGGATGATGCGAGGATAACGCAGGTGGGGAGACAGCGCATCACCAGTGATGCAATCCGGCGTTATGCCCGACATTGACGGCGACTACACGACGACATGGCAGCTACATTGCAGCTACAATGGTTGCCATATGCTCAACGTGAGGTGCCCATGATATTGATCACGCCTGCAAACCTGCGAACATTTGCCCTGTGCCTGACGCTACTTACCGTTGCGATTGGGCTGCCCGCCTTCGCAGCCGATATCGACAAAAAAGCCTGCACCTTCAAAGGCAAAAAACTCTACGGCAAGATTCAGATTGTCACGTCATTCCCGGATATCAAAGTGCAGGAAGTCACCTCGTTCCCTGATGTGAAGGTGGAGAAGGTCAATTCTTTCCCGGACAAATGCGGCAAATGGCAAATGGTGACGTCGTTTCCCGATACCAAGGTGCAGTATGTAACATCGTTTCCCGAAGTGAAGGTGCAGTACGTCACGTCGTTTCCGGGTTTGCCATAACGCATTGCGTTGCTGAAGTGCGGCACAACAGCGATTGCAAAATTTTCGTAACCCATTGATTTAATAGTCACCATTTAAGGAGCTTGAGAGTGCGGAGTTTACCCCGGGCGAGATCTTATGTGGCCAAGCGGAACATCTCCATGGTCGCGTGATCTTGCCTTTCGAAGATGAATTTCTCGATGAAATCGCTTTGGGGGTTATTCAAGAGAAATTCGGGCAAG
>CANKUB010000228.1 GCA_947486575.1 Betaproteobacteria bacterium
AACGGCCAGAGGCTTTGCAAAACTGAGCGGCCGCACTCAGCAGTAAACCTGCCGTTCGACGAAGAAAGTTCTCGACATCCCCATCTACGTCGGCTTAATGACGGAAACCGGCCGTTAAGATTTGGCTGTTGGTCGGCGGCAATCGACCCACAGCCGACATAACAGATTCTATCAAGCGGTCATTGGCGGTACTGACGTTTCATAACATTGGGCGCCACGGTTCTTTGTCCGAATATAAAGACATTCGGATCATCTGGATCAACTGTCACGTGCAGCCAGTGATGATTGGGTTGCCCGAAGGTTTCGACACGTGTGAAATTTTCGATCGCTGGAACGTTTGGACGACGCCCTAGCGGCTTGTCGATCCTGAAATAGTGGCTGTCACCGTGCACAAGCACGACGGTTTTGCCGAATGCGATGGTCTCTTTTTCGAGTAATGCTCTCAGTTCAGAGGAGCCGGTGCCCAGTTTGCCAGGATACGGCAGAACCTCCGGAAATATGTTTGCCTGCTGAATGATCATGATTGCGCGGCTGTTGTTTGCCCGCGCCGCCGCAAAACCCTCACGTAACCAAATCATGTTGACGCGATTTCGTTCGGCATGTTCAATGTCACTTGCGGCCGAGAAACCAAAGCCATTGTTGCTGCCAACAACATGCAAAGTCATGAACGTTACGTCGCCGTGGACCCAACGAACATTCTCGCGGTATTTTCTAAACAATGGATCTGCGCTTTGACTTTGACGCTTTAAAATAAGCGCGCGTCGACCTAGCGAATGCTCTCCTTGAAAGAAAAAAGCACGCAGACTCGTTAGACGTTCCAGAGGATCACCGCCTGGGACCCCCTGTGCATCATGGCAATCTGTCCACTCGTTGTCGCCAGGCGTATAAATTAATGGATGCACTGAGGCGTCGAACTGGGCTTTTCGTCGTGCCCACAGTTCGTTCGAACATGAGCCGTATCGCGGCCCGCCCAGATCACCCACATGTACAACGAACTCAAGCGATGCCACATTGAGGTCTGTGAGCACGTTTTCGAGCAACGGTTCCTGCTCCGGAAGATACGCAAGATCGCCGAACAAGCCGAACGTGAAGGCGCCTGTACCGCCGGCCCGCCCGCCATCTGTCGCACAACCTGCCAGCACTAGCGCCGTGCAAGTAACAACAATTAGCGTGGCAAGCTTGTCCATATCTCCTCCGTGGAGTGTCGCAGGTAATTGTGGGTTTTTCAAATACACTTTTCGCATAAACCCCAATATATCCCGACACTAGCAACCGGTCAAATCGAGCCGCTTTGTAACAGGCCGCCACCAAGCCCCACACCGCACAAAATCCTGCCGCCAAAATCATCACTAACTGACTGACCTAACAACACACTTATCACCCTCCCCGCGCACAGCCCAAGCCCCCCCTCGGCCCTGTAAAACCGCGCACTTCCGTTACCCCCATTCCTCCACAAACTAATCCACCCGCCGTGCTTTGGATCAGCGCGGTGGCTGTGTTCAAGGCCAAATTGCTTGAGTCACCAGCGTGGACGATTGCTACCGCGCGATACGGCTGGTGGATCGGGCCTATGCGCTGGCGGCGCAGCGATTGCCTACATAGCGGACAAGGGCTTAAGCAGTTCCGCCAGATCGCTTTCGGTGAACAAGGGCTGCTTGCGTCCGGTGGAGCCGCTGTACATGCTGTTGGCGAGCGCGGCCTTGCGCTCCTGCAGCGCCAGGATGCGTTCTTCTATCGTGCCTTGCGCCACCAGTTTGACCACCCACACGCTTTGCGTCTGGCCGATGCGGTGGGCGCGGTCGGTGGCCTGGTTTTCGACCGCCGGATTCCACCACGGGTCGTAGTGGATGACGGTGTCGGCCTGCGGCAGATTCAAACCGACGCCGCCGGCTTTCAGGCTGATCAGAAACAGCGGCACCCGCCCGCTGGTGAATTGATCAATCAGTGCATCGCGCTTCTGGCTTTGCCCGGTCAACTTCACCCAGTTGAGATTGCACGCCGCCAGTTCGGCTTCGATCAGCGTCAGCATGCTGGTGAACTGCGAGAACAATAGTATCCGCCGCCCTTCAGCCAGCATCTCCGGCAGCATCTCCATCAGTTGTTCCAGCTTGGCCGATGTTTTGACTTGCTTGGCGGCGGCCAACGGCACCAGTTGCGGGTCGCAACACACCTGGCGCAGCTTCAACAGGGCGTCGAGGATGGTGATGTGCGATTTGGCCAAGCCTTTGGCCATGAGCGCTTCGCGCACGGACTTTTCCATCCCTAAGCGGATGGTTTCGTAGAGATCGGCCTGTTTGCCCGAGAGCTCGACGCGCAGCACGGTTTCCACCTTGGGCGGCAGTTCAGCCGCCACCACGGCCTTGGTGCGCCGTAACATGAAGGGCGTGACGCGTGCGCGCAACTGCGACATGCGCTCGGCGTCACCCTGCTTTTCAACCGGCGTGCGGAACAGGGTGGCAAAGCGTTTCTGGCTGCCAAGAAACCCTGGCATGAGAAAGTGAAACAGGCTCCACATCTCACCGAGGTGGTTTTCCATCGGCGTGCCGGAAAGGCACAGACGGTGGCGCGTCTGCAATTGCCCCGCCACCTGCGCGGCATGGGTGCTGGCGTTCTTGATATTCTGCGCCTCATCAAGGACGACGATATGCCACTGCGCATCCAGCCAGCGTTCGCGGTCGCGCTGTAGCAAGGAGTACGGCGCGATCACGATATCGTACTGGCTCATGGTATCAGCGACTGCGTGACGGTCTTTGCCGTGCACCACCAGGCTGCGCAGTTGCGGGCAAAAGCGCGCGATTTCACGCTGCCAGTTGCCCATCAGGCTGACCGGCGCAATGATCAGCGCGGGGTGGGTGAGACGTCCGGCGTTTTTTTCCACTTGGATGTGCGCCAGTGTTTGCAGGGTTTTGCCCAGCCCCATGTCGTCGGCGAGTATGCCGTGGAGGTGGTGCCGTCGCAGAAATTGCAGCCAGTTCAGCCCCTGTTGCTGATAAGGCCGCAGGTCTGCCAGTACACTTTGCGGCACGGGTATCACCGGCAAATCAGCGCGCCCGCTCAATTGCCGCAACATCTCGCGCAGCGACTGCGCGCCCTCCCATACCGCGCCCTCGCCCAACGACACGCTGGTGCGCAGGGCATCCAGCCGCGACAGCTTCAAGCTGTCGCCGGAAAAATTGTGCTCGCGGTCGCCAACCAGTTCCAGCAGCGCGGCCATCCACGGCTTGAGCGCGTCAGTTGGCAAGCGGATAAAGCCATCGCCCGATGGTGCGTGCACAAAAATAAACGGCGGCAGGTTGGGCAAACCGGTTTGCGGGTTCGGTGCACTGGCCGCGGCTTTCGCCAGCAGCTCGGGCAGCCACGGCAAAATATTGTGACGCCGGCCGTCGATCTCCATGCCGAGTGACAGATCAAACCACGGCGATGTGGCTTCGTCTTCGCCTTCTTCATGGGGCTGCATTTGCACGCTCAGCGTGTCGGCGCGGCTGATCCAGCTTTTCAGTGCATCGGCCAGCGTCACGTTAAAACCGGCATCGGTCAGCGCGGTATAGCCGCCATCCGCCCAGTGCAGCCAGCGGTGTTGGGCTTCGGCGCCCGCAATGCCAAACGTGCCTTCGCCGGTGGACCGCAGGCCCAGATCCACCAAGCGCGTGTAGGCGGCATGCTCGGCTGCCAGATCCCGGTGCAGCAGTAGATTGCCGCTGGGTAATTCGAGCAGCACGATAGCGTGCTGATCCGCCCACCAGCCGCGATGACCTTGATAGTCGAATTGTAGTTGCGCCTGCACCAGGCCCCGTTGTGCGGTGTCCGCCTGCGGTATGGGGGATAGATGCAGACAGGCGATGGGTGTCACGCCCCGTAGCACGGTGACCGGTTGTACACCCGGCGGCGGCGGCAGACCGCTCAGGTGCCGCATCAAGCGGCTCTGGTGTTTTTGTAGCGCGGCGGGCTTGAGCGGGGGGGCCTTGAGCAGCACCTGTAACTGTGCCGCAGGGATGCCATCTGCCTCGGCCAGGCCGCAGCAGCCTTGCGTGGCGTCCAGATACAGCGGCGGATTGTTCAGGCATAGCATCGCGTCGCCTTCCGCCGGCAGGGCACGCAGCGCCCAGCCCGATTCGGATGCCTTGACGCTGCTGACCTCATGCCATTCCCAGCGCAATTGCCGTGGCGGTCCCCATTGCATGGCCTGGCCGGGCGTGCCGTGGCCGTTGTCCATGTAGAGCCGCCCAGTGCTGGCGGCCAGCTCCAGCGCGAGCAAACCGGCGCGTCCCTGGGGCGTGCCGCTGCAGCTGGAACCATAGCTGCGAAACTGTGTGCTCGCCAGGGATCGGATCAGTTGCAGCGCTTCGTGGTCGGCCGGCGTGGCGTGGTCATACACCGCCTCGCCCGGATACGGCGGGTAGCGGATGATTTTGCATTTGGCCCAGTCGCCGTTGAGTTTGAGATACGACACCACCACGTCGATGTGGAGTTGCCGCGGCACATTGCCGGAACCCGTCACGCTGAGCAAGTAGAGGTATTGCTCCGGCTTGGCATGGCCTGGCCGCTGCCTCGCCACGCGTGCCGGCGGCACGCCGGGCACGGACATACGATTGGCGCGATCCATCTCATGCAGCCAGCGCAGCAGTTGGTTCTCGGCTTCGATTTGCGCCAACTCGGCCATGCGGAGCTGGGCCGCCTTGCGCTGGGCCGCTATTTCCGCCGAATCGGGTTGCGACGAGAAATGAGCATTCGGAGACCGGTCGTTGAGTAGCGCATACCCCTGGTGGGCGGCGGTCACCATCAGTGCGACCCCGTGCTTGCACTGGCTGCCGACCGGACAACTGCAGATGCTGTGCCAAGAGATCATTTCGCCCAGCGGCGAAAGACTCGTCCTGATGGTTAACTGGTACGGATGCGGCCGGCTGCCTTGCACCTTGCCGGACACCACCCACTGAGCGCCTGCGCGTTCGATGTTCAGGCCCGATACCGCACGCTGGCCGCGAAACAGCGCCAGACCGCGTGACCAGGTGGCGCCGTCGGTCAGCCGAAACAGGGATTCTGGTCTGAACCAGACGTTTTTATTCAATCGTGTATTCCGTTATGCAGGGGTTTGCCAGCAGCGCTGGCGCTCGTTCAGCGTTTGCATGCCGGGGGCCGGCACCGGGACGCATGGTACATGGATTCTTTAGCGCCTTGGCCGAAAGTCGCGCGTGTCGCGCTTCGTCCTCCATGTGGCCATTGCGCTAGAGCGTGGTGCGGGTGGGGTGCCATGCCTCTATCTAGTGGTGGACCGGAAACCCCGTTTTTTTAGAAAAATATTCCGCTTGAATTATAAGCGCGCCCCTGGATTTCGTGTTTTCAGCTCTATCAGCAGCAGTTTCTGCGTTTCCTGTGTGAAGAACCTGCTGATCGGCAATTTCCGGACGAGC
>CANKUB010000229.1 GCA_947486575.1 Betaproteobacteria bacterium
ACAATATTCGGCTGCTGAGTTTGCCGCCGTATTCGCCGGAACTCAATCCGGTCGAGCATCTGTGGGATGAGCTGCGCGAGAAACACTTCCACAATCGGGCCTTCGACAGCCTGGATGCACTCGAAAACCAACTCGTTGATGCGCTACACCACTTGGAAAACAGCGGCGAACGGGTGAAATCCATCTGCAACTGGGATTGGATAATTAAAGCACTTTCTAATGCAAATTAGAATTATTTGATCAAAAGCAGTGCACGGAATCCCGCAGAAATCGTTGAGGGCCACTGGATTCACTCATGCGACGCATTGGTAGTAAAAACGTTGAGCGCAATTCGACTTAATACGATGTATTGCTTTCGAACAATGATCTTTTACGCCTTTCTGGGTAGTGGTAGTTGTGCGTGATTCTCACAGGCCGGGCTTTATCTTGGAATTGGTTTGTGCAGTAGCGTTAGTAGAAAAAATCCCGGCTGCGACAAGCAACGTGAGGCAATTGATAATGTATCCCGGATGCAATTACAAAGCGAACAAATCCACAAACGCATTGACCGGTGTTGCCTCTAGTTTCTTCTGATCTTTGCACGAGTTATATATTGCCGTGCGCTGCTTGTCGGCAAAACGTCGAGCAAGATTGGTTCTGAACTTGGCTTCGAGTAGCGGAATGCCATCCTTGCGGCGGCGGCGATGGCCGATGGGATATTCCACGGCGACGTTTTCGGTTTTGCTCCCGTCCTTGAAAAACACCTGAATAGCGTTGGCAATTGAGCGCTTTTTCGGATCGAGATAATCCTTCGTCCATTCCTTTTTCTCGACGCATTCCATTTTGGCACGCAGCGCATCCACACGCGGATCGCCTGCAACATCCTCTTCATAATCGGCGGCAGTCAGGTTGCCTTTGATCAGGCCAATCGCGCACATGTATTGAATGCAGTGGTCACGGTCGGCGGGATTGTTGAGCGGCCCTTTCTTGTCGATGATGCGTATCGCGGATTCGTGCGTAGTGATGACGACTTTCTTGATGTCGTTAATGCGATGTCCGACTTCCGGGAACAGCCTGACTGCGCATTCCACCGCCGTTTGCGCATGAAACTCTGCCGGGAAAGAAATTTTGAACAGCACGTTTTCCATGACGTATGAGCTGTAGGCCTGCTTGAGTACAAAGGGCTGCCCCTTGAACAGCACATCGTAGAAGCCCCAGGTTTTTGCCGTCAGCGCGGCGGAGTAACCCATCTCGCCCTTGTGTGCCATCAGCGCCAGACGCACTGCGCGGCTAGTGGCGTCGCCGGCTGCCCACGATTTGCGCGAACCGGCTTGTGGTGCATGTCGGTACGCACGCAGCGATTGGCCATCGATCCATGCGTTCGATACTGCGTTAACGATTTCGTCGTGATTGCAGCCGAGCATGTTGGCGACGACTGCGGTTGACGCCACTTTCACCAGTACGACATGATCAAGGCCTACGCGGTTAAAGCTGTTCTCCAGTGCTATAACTCCTTGAATTTCATGAGCTTTTATCATGCCAGTCAGCACGTCGCGCATGGTCAGCGGCTTCTTGCCTGCGGCCACTGCGTTGCGTGACAGCCAATCCGCAGTGGCCAGAATGCCACCGAGGTTGTCTGACGGATGGCCCCATTCCGCCGCCAGCCAAGTGTCGTTAAAGTCTAGCCAGCGAATCATGCAGCCGATGTTGAACGCGGCGCTTACGGGATCAAGTTGGTATGACGTGCCGGGGACTTTTGCGCCGTTGGGTACGATGGTGCCGGGCACTATCGGCCCCATAAGCTTGGTGCAGGCGGGGTAGGACAATGCCTCGAGGCCGCAGCCTAAGGTATCCATCAAGCACAGGCGTGCGGTGTTGTAGGCTTCAGTGCTTTTGATGGAGTATTTCGCCGCGTAGTTGGCGATATCGGTTATGACTTTATCGGGTTTGGTGCGGTTGTTGGAGATGGCAGCGGACATTGAAATTCCTTCAAGCGAAAAAGTGTTTTTCGTAAGTATTTGTTTTTATTATAAATAATTAACGCTTTGTCAACGGCTCAAACTTGCGATTCTCCGGCCCGGTATAAACCGCCGTCGGTCGAATCAGTTTGTTATCGACACGTTGTTCCAGCACGTGTGCTGCCCAACCTGCGGTGCGGGAAATCACGAATATCGGCGTGAACATCAGCGTCGGCACGCCTAGCTTGTTGTAGGACACGGCCGAGAACCAGTCTAGATTCGCGAACATGGTTTTCTCGCGCATCATCACGGCTTCGATGCGGTCGGCGATGTCGTACATTTTCATGTCGCCGGTATCCTTTGACAGCTTGCGCGCGACTTCCTTGATGATCTTGTTGCGCGGATCCGCTACGGTGTACACCGCGTGGCCGAAGCCGATAATGGTTTCCTTATTGCGCACGCGCGTGACGATGTCGGCTTCGGCGTCATCGGGTGTTTCGTAGCGGTTCATCACTTCAAAGCCGACTTCATTTGCGCCGCCATGTTTGGGGCCGCGCAGTGCGCCGATGCCGCCGACGATGGCGGAGTGCATGTCTGCACCCGTGCCCGCCACCACGCGGCAGGCGAAGGTGGAGGCGTTGAATTCGTGCTCGGCGTAGAGGTTGAGCGAGGTGTGCATCGCTCGCACCGCAGGTGCCTCTGGCGCCTTGCCGTGCAACAGGTGCAGAAAATGTCCGCCGATAGAATCATCGTCGGTTTCCACTTCAATGCGCTTGCCATTGGTGCTGAAGTGATACCAATAGAGCAGCATCGAACCAAATGACGCTATCAGCCGGTCGGCAATATCACGTGCGCCCGGTACGTTGTGATCTTCTTTTTCCGGCAGCGCGCAGCCCAATGCCGAGCAGGCGGTGCGCATGACATCCATCGGGTGTGCGGCGGCGGGCAGTGCTTCGAGTACGTGCTTGACCACCTGCGGCAGGCCGCGCAGGGTTTTGAGTTTGGCTTTGTAATTGGCAAGTTCGGCGGCGTTGGGCAGTTTACCGTGAATCAACAGGTGGGCGACTTCTTCATACTCGCAGGTTTCGGCAATGTCATAAATATCGTAGCCGCAATAGTGCAAATCGTTGCCACTGCGGCCTACGGTGCACAGCGCGGTGCTGCCAGCGGCTATGCCTGATAGGGCGACACCTTTTTTTGCACGGACAATCGGCGTGTCGTTGCTGCTCATGTTATTGGCTCCCGTAATCGAATAAATGGTGCAAGACTATCTGAGATTCACTTTCAAAATCCTGACTTTCCGTCACGCCATAAAAAAAGCGGACAGCATGATGTCCGCTTTTTTTAATTAAAACAATAACTTACCCTAACAGGTGTTTAATGGCGTCGCGCTCTTCCTGTAGTTCTTTAAGCGTTCCTTGCATGCGGCCACGACTGAAATCGCTGACCTCCAGACCTTTGACGATTTCAAATTTGCCGTTTTTGCAGGTAACCGGATAGCCGTACATCACGCCCTCGGGGATGCCATAACTGCCATCTGACGCAATGCCCATGCTCACCCAATCGCCGTCTCGTGTGCCGGACACCCAATCGCGTACGTGTTCGATGGCGGCATTCGCAGCACTGGCTGCTGAAGACAAACCGCGCGCGTCGATGATTTCTGCGCCGCGTTTTTGGATGCGCGGAATGAATTCACCCTCGAGCCATTTTTGATCATTAATCATCGGCCACACTTTTTGGCCGTCTACTTCAGCGGTGAAAACATCGGGGTATTGCGTGGCGGAGTGGTTCCCCCACACGTGCAGTTTCTTGAGGCTGGCCACCGGTTTACCGATTTTTTGTGCTACTTGCGTGAGCGAGCGATTATGGTCGAGGCGCATCATCGCAGTAAAATTTGAAGGCTTGAGGTCCGGCGCATTTTTCATTGCAATCAAGCAGTTAGTGTTGGCCGGGTTGCCCACCACCAGCACTTTGACATCACGGCTGGCGTGATCGGACAGCGCTTTGCCTTGCGGGCCGAAGATCTTGCCGTTGGCTTCGAGCAGATCCTTGCGCTCCATGCCGGGGCCGCGCGGGCGCGCGCCCACCAGCAACGCTACGTCGATATCCTTGAACGCAACGTTCGGATCAGAGGCCGGAATCATGCTGTGCAGCAAAGGAAAGGCACAGTCGTCCAGTTCCATCATCACGCCGGTCAGCGCCTTTTGCGCTTTTTCGTCGGGAATCTCCAGCATTTGCAGGATCACAGGCTGGTCTTTGCCGAGCATTTCACCACTGGCGATTCTGAACAAAAGGCTGTAGCCAATCTGGCCTGCTGCGCCGGTTACCGCGACGCGCATGGGTTTTTTCATGGTGAAACTCCTGGATTTCGGGTCGTGAATAATTCGCGCCTGCCGCAAAAGCCTGAGTGCATTCCAACGTGCGCGAGACAGCGGCGATGATAGCTAACGCCCTGTGCCGGGTCAACTTGATCAAGTCCTCGCCGCACCAAATTCGCGCATCATTGTGCGTGCAGTGGCTACGACCAGTGCGTCTAACAGCGAGATGCAAATGGTGCTGTTCTGCTGTTCCGCAACATGCGGAAAGCTGGTAGAATTTTGCATCACCGCGCCACCAGTAACGTCACCATTTTATCGTTGTTGTGGTCTGTTTTCCCTTGGATCGCCAGTCTGTAAACCGTACGTCGAAAGAAGTCATGTGATGCCCACAAGCCGTCCCAAACACTTGAATTTAATGGAAATCCGGTTGCCGTTGCCGGCGTTTGTCTCTATTTTGCATCGCGTTACCGGTGCTGTTTTGTTCATCATGCTGCCGCTGTTGCTGTTCCTGCTGAGTAACACCCTTGAATCGCCACAGTCATTTGCGATGTTCAAAAGCTATGTGGGTAGCCCCATGGTTAAAATCGTGTTGCTGGGGTTATTGTGGGCCTACTTGCATCATTTTTGCGCGGGTATTCGCCACTTGGCACTCGATATGCACATGGGCCTCGACATCGAAACGGCACGCGTCACCAGCTACGCAGTGATGGGCATCAGCATCATTCTCACCGCAGTAATCGGGGGCATCCTATGGTAAATCGCCATGTGAGCGGCGCCCATTACGGCTTGCGCGATTGGCTGGCGCAGCGCCTTACTGCTGTGGTGATGATTATTTATAGCGTGTTGTTCCTGGTGATGTTGCTCAAAATGCAGCAATTTGATTACGGCAGCTGGCGCACACTGTGGAGTGGCTCGGTGATGCGTGTTGCTACGCTATTGTTTTTATTGAGTTTATTTCTGCACGCTTGGATAGGCATGCGAAATATATTCATGGATTACGTTAAATGCACCGGTTTGCGCGTGTCGTTGTACGCGGCGGTGATATTGGCGCTTGTCGCGTATGCAGCGTGGGCCGTGCAGATTTTGTGGGGTAGGTAATGGCAATAGCAAGAAGACAATTTGATGCAGTGGTGGTTGG
>CANKUB010000230.1 GCA_947486575.1 Betaproteobacteria bacterium
ATCCGCCGCAAGCCCTGCGCGCAGTAACTGCAAAACCGATGTCCTCGTGCTTGAAAAGCAAAAACCAAAATCACCCTCAGCTTGCGCTTGCTTGCCGCCCACATATTTCATCGCCGCCGGGTTTCTGCGGGATTGCGTCACCGTTAACAGTGGGGGCTGTTCCGTTGCTTGGCCCGGTTAGTACCGTAACCTGATTGAACGGGCCGGTAACTGGAACAGTAATAGGAGTAGCGGTCTGGAAGGTTACGGGCTGATTTACCGCACCAACGCCTGGAGCAGCCGGTGCGAGCACTGTGATACTGATCGTCGCATTGGTAGATGTTCCACCTGGACCTGTCGCTGTGTAGGTAATGCTGTCCGTGCCAATAAACAAGGCGTTAGGTGTATAGGTAATCGTGCTGGTATTGACGGCAGGAGTAGGCGCTGTTCCGCTGGTGGGCCCGCTGATAACGTTCACCTGATTGAACACGCCACCAACCGTCAATGGAATCGCTGTCGCGGTCTGGAACGCCACGTTGTTAACCACTACGTTTGAGATATTTGGAGGCCCCGGCGTAATCACGTTGACCGTAGCAGTGAAGGTCGCGGATGTACCGCCTGATCCAGTTACAGTATAGGTGACAGTGCCAGCACCGATAAACCCGTTAGTAGGTGTAAATGTCACGGTGCTGGCGCCCGGAGCCGGTGTCGGCGCAGTACCGTTGGTCGCCCCAGTCACGTTGACCTGCGTGAAAATACCCGTAACTGGCAGCACTACAGCCTGCGCCGTATTAAACGCAGCCGCTGTAGCGTTATTACTGCTGCTCGGCGCAGGCGGCAAACCCACGTTAAGCGTGACAGTCGCAATGTTCGACTGCGATACGCATGGTCCTGTAGTGCGGTAACTAAATGTCACTATGCCCGCATAAGCCGCAGCGCTGGCTCGATACTGTACGTTAGTACCGACAACCTGCAATGTTCCAACATTGGGGCTCAATCCGGTCGTAATCGTCACGCCGGTAAAAGGCCCCGTAGTGGTCAACGGCACATTGGTAAAGGCAGCGTTATTGTAGGCAATCGCCGGACTGGAGTTTGTCGCGGTCAGTGTCGGTGGGTCGATCGTGACATTTACCCGGCGATCAGAAGTATCTGCGGAGCCCGTACCCTTCGCATCAAACGAGTCGGTGCAGCTGGTACCGGTATGGTTATAGGTGACACTGAACGAACCCGCCGTTCCCGTAGTGATATTGCCTTGCGTTGGCGCAAGTGTTCCCGCTTTCGTGGTGGTAATCACCGCCCCGGGCGCATCATTGACCAGATTCGCTATCGTTACGGCTTTGCTCCCTTGATACGGAACATTAACCAGCGCTTGCGCTGATACGGCGAAAAAGTACCAATTTCTGTGGCAATGGCCGCAAACTGGCCAGCCAATCCAGCCACACCCATTGCGTGCAGCGTATTCGCGGACGTGATTACAGCTGGCGCGTCAGCTGCGTTGACACGCGCGCCGTTCAAGCCATGGCAACCGGCGCAATTGGCGTTATACAAGGGAGTCTGCGCCAAGGCCACCGGAGTCGCGGTGATGCCGATCAATACCA
Organism: Betaproteobacteria bacterium; assembly: GCA_947486575.1. Classification (GTDB taxonomy): domain Bacteria; phylum Pseudomonadota; class Gammaproteobacteria; order Burkholderiales; family SG8-41; genus UBA5216. Next base: position 1,578 of record CANKUB010000230.1, read on the forward strand.
CTACCGTCCAAACGGCTACACCAAAGGTGCTCCTCAAGTTCAGCCGAACCCGTCGATCAACCGAACGAATAGATTCACTACACCAATCCATGCACGTTAATATAATCTGCCAAACACCAATAGTGAGCAGTGAAGTGCCGTTAACAGCAGTACCGGCCGGCAGCTCCGAAGCTATAGATAGCGTCGTTCCCCTTCTACGCCCTTGCATCGTAGTCAATTTATGCGTCCCCATCCCCTTAAACGCTACACAACTCGGCATTTACAGCCCATGCGCGATGCAAAACACTCACGCAGACCGGAAATCCATATGCCCCGAGCTTAACCGTAACGCCTGCAATTTTCCATCTACCATTTTCGTTTAGCGCAAGTAAAAACACTTTGCGAAATTTGATAGCCGCTGGATACCCACATGGAGTCGCCCTATAAAATAGTGTAACGACCATCCAATACAACATGCTTAGCAGAAGACGCATGCACGCCAGGCAATCCGCTTATTCCCAAAGTGCCCGCCTACTTCAGTTCAGCTGTAATAATAATTGCGCACATATTTTACATTAAATATTAACTATAACCCATTAATAATTAACAATAATTTAAATTACCTTTTTAATTAAGCACGAGAATCAATTCCCGCGCAGCCCGAAAAAAGGGCCGCGACAGCGGCCCATGTTCCTCTAGCAAATTGCGCTTGCTACTTACTCTATCGCCTTAACCATATCTTCCACCACTTTCTTGGCATCGCCAAACACCATCATGGTTTTATCCATATAAAACAAATCATTATCGAGGCCCGCGTAACCTGCTGCCATGGAACGCTTGACCACCATCACGGTGCGCGCTTTATCCGCTTCGAGTATCGGCATACCGAAGATCGGGCTGCCGGGTGTTTTCGCTGCCGGGTTCACCACATCGTTCGCACCCAGCACCAGCACCACATCGGTGGTAGGGAAATCGCTGTTGATCTCATCCATCTCCAGCACTTGATCGTAGGGAATTTCCGCTTCGGCGAGCAGCACGTTCATGTGGCCGGGCATGCGGCCTGCAACCGGATGTATAGCGAATCGTACGGTGACACCTTTTTCGCGCAGCTTGTGGGCGAGTTCTTTTACCGCGTGCTGCGCGCGCGCAACTGCCAAGCCATAACCCGGAACAATAATGACGGAATCTGCGTTACCCAGCAAAAATGCAGCATCTTCCGCACTGCCGCTGCGATGGGTTTTTTGTTCGCCGCCTGCGGCTGCCGCTGCACCAGAATCAGTGCCGAAGCCGCCGAGAATCACGGATAGAAACGGTCGGTTCATCGCCTTGCACATGATGTAACTCAAAATCGCACCAGAGCTGCCGACCAGCGACCCCGCGATAATCAGCATCGGGTTATTCAACGAAAAACCAATGCCCGCAGCGGCCCAGCCCGAATAGGAATTCAGCATCGAAATCACCACCGGCATGTCTGCGCCACCGATGGGGACAATGATCAAAAAGCCCAGCACAAACGCGATCACCGTCATGGCGATAAACGCCGTCCAGTTCGTGCCGCCGCTGGCAAAAAACCACAGCCCGCAACCAAACATGCCAATGGCCATCAGCAAATTCACCATGTGCTGCCCGCTGAACACAATCGGCGCGCCGCTCATGCGACCGGACAGTTTCAGGAATGCGATTACCGAGCCGGAGAACGTCATCGCGCCCACAAACGTGCCGATGAAAAGCTCCAGTTTATTGCCCGCCGGAATCGCTTCGCCCGCCGTTTTGACGATGCCAAACGCGAACGGATTATTCACCGCCGCAATCGCAATCAGCACCGCCGCCAGACCCACCAACGAATGCATGAAGGCAACCAGTTCCGGCATCGCAGTCATCTGCACTTTGCGCGCAACCACCGCGCCTATCGCGCCACCTAGTGCAATACCGCTGATGATAATGACCCAGTTTTTGGTGAGTGTTAGCGTGACCACCACGGCAATCGCCATGCCAATCATGCCGAACAGATTGCCCCGCCGCGAAGTCAGCGGCGACGACAAACCTTTTAACGCAAGAATAAAAAATACTGACGCAACGAGATAGGCGAGCGCAACCTGATTACCGGAGAGCATTTATTCCGCTCCCTTTTTTTCTTTGCGCTTGAACATCGCCAGCATGCGCTGCGTGACGAGAAATCCGCCAAACACGTTAACGGCTGCAAGCACCACTGCCAATGCGCCCACCCACACGCCCCAATCCGCATCGGCCGGGCCAGCTGCCAGCATCGCGCCGACCAGAATAATGCTCGATATGGCGTTGGTCACCGACATCAGCGGCGTATGCAGCGCGGGCGTGACATTCCACACCACGTGGTAGCCAACAAAAATTGCCAGCACAAATACCATCAAATTCATGATCAGGGGGTCAACAGTGCCCACGATGTTCTCCGTTATTTCTTGGTTACTTCGCCAGCCGTACACACTAGCGTGCCCGCGATGATTTCGTCTTCGCGATTGATCTTGAATTCACCGGTTTTGGCGTCCAGCATTAAACTTATAAAATTCAACAGGTTACGAGAATATAACGCACTAGAATCCGCCGCTACCAGCGCGGGAATATTCGCCACACCGATCAAACTCACGCCGTGCTTCACTACGGTTTTATCCAGCTCCGACAGCGGGCAGTTGCCGCCCTGCTCTACCGCCATGTCAACGATCACCGAACCGGGCTTCATTGATTTCACCATGTCTTCCGTCACCAGCACGGGTGCAGGCCGCCCAGGTATCAGCGCAGTGGTAATCACGATATCCGCCTGCTTGATGCGGTCGGCAACCAGCGCAGACTGTCGCTTGACCCAGCTTTCCGGCATCGGGCGCGCGTAGCCGCCTACGCCTTTGGCGATCTCGCGTTCTTCATCCGTTTCAAACGGCACGTCGATAAATTTTGCGCCCAGCGATTCAACCTGCTCTTTGGTGGCCGGGCGCACGTCGGTAGCCTCGACCACCGCGCCCAGGCGCTTGGCGGTGGCAATCGCCTGCAAGCCCGCAACGCCTACACCCATGATCACCACGCGAGCGGCTTTGATGGTGCCTGCTGCGGTCATCATCATCGGCATCATTCTACCGTAGGTATTGGCCGCCATCAGCACCGCCTTGTAGCCACCGACGTTAGCTTGTGACGACAATACGTCCATCGATTGCGCGCGTGATATTCGCGGCAACGACTCCATGGCAAAGGCGGTGACGCCGGTTTTAGCCAACTCGGCGATGCCATCTTTGTTATGCGGATTAAGCAAGCCGACCAGCGTTTGGCCGCTTTTCAAAAGCGCCAATTCCGTAAAATCCAACCCGCGCACTTTGAGCACAATGTCCGTCTGCGCGTACACATCACCCGCACTGCTGACAATGGTTGCACCCGCCGCAACGAATTGCTCATCGGGTATACTGGCTTTTGCTCCGGCACCACTTTGCACCAGCACACTGTGATGCCCGCCAGCGGTGAGTTTTTTGACAGTTTCAGGCGTGACCGCCACTCGTGTTTCATACAGCCGCGTTTCAGCGGGGATGCCGAACTTCATCGCAAGGTCTCTCCATGTTGCATAGCGACAATTATAACAACACAATTACGCTGAATACAAAAATATCATTAAAAACATGCACTTAAATGAAACGCCCTGTGCCGTGAACCGAGATTTTTCATTAGAACTTCATTAAGGCGAATAGATTGGGGTAAATTTGGCGGGCAAATCAAAGGTTTTTGACGCATCCCACAGGCCCTGCATCCACGTTCGCTGTTGCATCGCCAGCGCCAGATTCAAAATGGGCTTGCGA
>CANKUB010000231.1 GCA_947486575.1 Betaproteobacteria bacterium
CGTTGTTTCCGTGGATGACCGTTCGGGAAAACATCGCGTTTGGCCCGCGTCAGAAGGGACTCGCCAAAAAATACATTGATGAGATCACCAACGAATACCTGAATATGGTTGGGCTGCAAAAATTTTCAGACCGCTTTCCGCAGCAACTGTCAGGCGGTATGAAACAACGGGTGGCGATTGCGCGTGTGCTGGCCAACGAATGCGAACTGTTGCTAATGGATGAACCTTTTGGTGCGCTGGATGCGTTGACGCGTGAAAGCCTGCAGCAGGAGTTGCTCGACATATGGGCGCGCACCCAGGTCACCGTGATTTTTGTTACGCATTCCGTGGAGGAGGCGGTATTGCTGTCTGATCGCGTGGTGGTGATGACAGCGGGGCCGGGCCGCGTTGAAGCGGATATTGCGATTGAGCTGGCGCGTCCGCGCGACGTGTCGGCTATAGATTTCAATCAGGTGCGCCGTGATATTACCCAGCGTCTGACCAGTCATGTGGCGCCACGCGAGGTGAAGGCCGTTGCCTGACTTCGCCGCGCAGGAGCCAATAAATTGATGCCAGCCATTCAGAAGGTCGATGTCTACAAGATAGCCACGGCGGGGCCTGCAGATGTGTCAGGTCTGATTCGGCTGATCGACAATGGCACACTGGATCCGCGCACGATTATTGCCATTCTGGGCAAGACCGAAGGTAACGGCTGCGTCAACGATTTTACGCGCGAGTACGCAACGGCTGCGCTGGCTGGCTGCATCGGACAACGGCTCGGACTTGCTGCGACCGAGGTTGAGCAGCGTATAGCTTTTGTGATGTCCGGTGGTACTGAAGGCGTACTCTCGCCGCATATCACCGTGTTCGCGCGCAGCAGCGTTGACGATGTAAACGAGTTAGCAGTGGCGCAAAAGCGACTGGTGGTTGGCATTGCGCACACCCGTGCATTTTTGCCGGAGGAATTGGGGCGTCAGGTGCAGATCGAAGAAACAGCAAAAGCGGTTACTGCGGCCATGGCGGATGCGGGCATAGCGGCAGTCGCGGACGTGCATTTTGTCCAGATCAAGTGTCCTTTGCTCACAGCGGAACGCATGCGGGCGGCGCACCTACGCAAGCAAACGGTCGTCACGGAGGATGCCTACGCGTCGATGGGTTATTCGCGTGGTGCATCGGCACTGGGTGTTGCGCTGGCTCTGGGAGAGTTGCGGGACATGCCCGCAGAGAGCGTCGTGCTGTCAGATTGGCGCGCTTATTCTGAGGTGGCATCGACTTCGGCTGGCATCGAACTCATGTGCAATGTGGTGATCGTGATGGGTAACGCATTGCGATCCGCAAGCCGCTACGTTATGGGTCACGCGGTAATGAAAGACGCAATCGATCTCAATGCGATTATTGCGGCGTTTCATAGCGCCGGGCTCGGTGGAGATACAACGGAGATACTGGCAGCCCAGGACCGTGTGGTGAATGTTTTTGCGAAAGCAGAAGCCGCGCCCTCTGGTGTAGTGCGCGGCGCTCGTCACACCATGCTCGATGATTCGGACATCAATTCAACGCGGCACGCGCGCGCCGCAGTCGGCGGACTGATTGCGGGTTTTGCTGGTACCGGGCTTGTGTACGTGTCTGGCGGCGCGGAGCACCAGGGGCCGCCCGGCGGCGGGCCGATAGCGATCATCGCGCGCGTTGGGCCTCAATAGGGCGGCAGCAATCGCCGGAAGCCGTGCATCAGCACGATAATCATAAAAAAGATGTTTCTAAACAACAGGTTGAGTGGGTTAACCCAAAGCGGAGCTGATATCTTGTTGGGCGCGCTTTGAGCAAGGCGCACGGCGAGCTGCTCAATCCAGGTCACCGTGCGCGGCCATTCACACAGATCACTCAGCCATTCGGGCGGTATGCCGACCTTGCCGACACGCGCGCCAACGATGGCACCCAGAATGGCGGCGGTAGTGTCGGCGTCGCCGCCCAGCCGGATCATGGTAGTGACCGCGGCACGGTAGTCGCGCTGGTTTGTCAGCCACACATGCAACACGCAGGGGATCGTGTGGTACATGTAACCTGAAACGCCCTTGCTGCAGCCAATGCTATCGGCAAACAGTTCACACGATTGCCCTTGGGCAACGCTGTCAGTAACGCTTTGTATAAGTGCGATAAATTCTGTGTTGTCGATGTGCTGTTGTAACGCATGAAGAAATGAAGCGGGCGTAATATCGGTGCCGGACGCAGCCATTTGTGCCGCGAGCGCCACCGTAAAAGCACCGTACTCTGCCTTGGGGTCGGTGTGCGTGATACGCGTCGCGGCGCGCACCATGGCGCGCATGCGTGCGGGGTCATCGCCATAATAAATGCCGATAAATGCGCAGCGCATGGCCGGCCCGTTACCCGCGGAAAACACGCCGCTTCTGTGCGCGGGAAAACCCATCCACAGTTTGATAATCGAGCGTAACGTCGCCAATCCAATGCCCGCTGGCAGGCCGAGCAACCAGAAACGCAGCCGCCACGCAAAGCAGGAAAAGATTTTCTTTTCTTGCGCATCCCCGGCGGCGTTGCTGTGCTGTATGACTGATTGCGCCAGCATGCACGTGTGCTCGGTGTCGTCGGAAGTCATGCCCTTGCCGAACAGCAGTTTGTACCCGTTCAGCACCGGAAACATTTTGCGCTGTCGGCGCCGACTCAAACCCTCGCAGGCGAGACCCAGCGCATCGCCCACGGCGGTGCCGAGTAGGCAACCGGTGATGGCGTGCTTTTGCTGATTGTTCATGAGTTTTTACCGGGGTATACAATCACTAGCGAAAACATACACTGCGATTGCGGCGCTGTCACTACATTGCACAGGTACAGGGAGAAAAGATGAAGCGGGCAAAATGGCTGGGTGTCACGGCGTGGCTGGCCGTAGTAGCGCTGATTGGCTGTGCAGCGGTTGAGCGGCAGCGTGAGCGTGGCATCAATGCGCCCCCAGTGCGAATTGATACGCCGCCTGCCTACATGGCAGCGGCGAAGAAAGCGCTGGCCGAGCCGTTTAAAGGCATCACCACGGACGGCAAAATTGTGGCGGGTCTGTATTCGGCAGGCAAAACGGGCGTATCCACTGAACCGATACGCCGCGCCGCTGACGATTTTATTGCGGCGCTGACAGAGCCACAGCGTGCGCAGGCGCTGTTCCCGGTGACGAGTAACGAGTGGCGTAACTGGAGCAACATCCACCGCTACCCGCGCGAAGGAGTGATGCTCGGTAACATGAACGCTGCGCAGCGTGACCGCGCACTGGCGTTGATGCGCGCCACGCTTTCCGCGCGCGGGTTCGGCGCCGCGCGCGACGTGATGAAGCTTAACGAAACCATTGCCGAACTCACCGGCAAGTTCGACGGATACGGTGACGATCTTTACTGGTTTACGGTAATGGGTACGCCGTCCGCAACTGCGCCGTGGGGCTGGCAACTCGATGGACATCATCTGGTGATCAACTGCTTTGTGCTCGGCGATCAGGTGGTGATGACGCCGCTGTTCATGGGCTCAGAACCCACGCGCGCCGATGGTGGAAAATATGCAGGCACCGTGGTGTTTCAGGAAGAAGAGCGGCGTGCCCTTGCTTTCATGCGCACCCTCACGTTCGCGCAGCGCGCGCAGGCGGTGGTGTCGGAATCGTTGCCACGCGAAATATTTGCGCCGGCCTTTCGCGATAATCTTGAGCTGCGCTATCAGGGCGTACGTTACGCCGACCTGTCTGCCGCGCAGCAGCAAGGATTGCTGGCGCTGATCGAAACCCACATCGGCAAAATGCGCGAAGGGCACGACGCCGTACGCATGACCGAGATCAAACGGCATCTCCAGCAAACCTGGTTCACCTGGATGGGCGGCACCACGGACGGCAGCGTGTTTTATTACCGCATACAAAGCCCGGTAGTGATGATCGAGTTCGATCATCAAAGCGGCATTGCCCTGAGCAACCGCGAGCCTTCGCGTAATCATGTTCACACCGTGATCCGTACCCCCAATGGCAACGACTACGGCATGGATTTACTGCGCCAGCATCATGCGCAGATTGAGCATGTGAACGGGGTGCATGTGGCACGGCAACGTTGATGGGTGACTGAGATGCGCGGCGGATTATTCCGCCGTCGCTCCCGATGCCCTGATCACTTTCAGCCAGCGCGCTGCATCGGTGCGAATGAATGCGGCAAACTGATCCAGCGATAGTTTGCCGGTTTCTGCGCCTTCGGTTGCGAGGCGTGCGCGCACGTCGGGCGTTTCCAGCCAACGTGCAACTTCGGCGTTAAGCCGCGTGATGATGTCTTTCGATAAGGCCGCCGGGCCGAACAGTGCAAACCACTGCTGCGATTCAAAACCTGGCAGACCGGCCTCTGCCATCGTCGGTAATTGCGGTACGCTGACAGTGCGTTGCTGTGACGTGACCGCCAGCGCGCGTATGCGCCCGGCGCGCACCTGCGGCAGCGTCACCGCCACGGTGGAAAACGACAGATCTACCTGCCCGCCCACCAGCGCAATCACGCTGGGTGCCGAGCCTTTAAACGGAACGTGGGTCATGCGCGTGCCGGTCATGCTCTTGAATAATTCTGCGGTCAGGTGCGGCGGCGAACCGTTGCCACCGGAGCTGTAGCTCAAACGATCGGGCTGCGATTTGGCAAGCGCAATCAGCTCTGTCACGGTTTTCGCCGGCACGGAAGGATGTACCACCAGCACCAGCGGCGACGAGGCGATGAACGCAATCGGCGACAGATCGCGCTGCGGATCGTAGCCGAGCCTGGGATACAAACCGGGATTGATCACAATCGGGCCAGCGGAGGAAAGCAGCAGCGTGTAGCCATCCGGTGCTGCTTTCACGGCCATCTCGGTGGCAATGCCGCCCGCCGCGCCCGCACGGTTTTCAACCACGACAGTTTGCTTGAAGGATTCGGTAAATCGCTGCGCCACCATGCGCGCGATCAAATCGGAAATGCCGCCAGCCGTTTGCCCGACAATGATGCGCAGCGGTTTGGCGGGATAGATTTGCGCATGGACGCTGCTCACAAACAGCGCAAGCCAGGCGAAGGTGGCGGTTGCAAGCGTTGGTTGGATGATCATGAGAATTCGGGGAATGTTACTATTAAAATTATAAAATAATAATAAAAACAATAGGTTATATAATCTTTGTGGTTCGGCGCGCAACGGTTGCGGCAGTGCGCTCAGCAGCAAGACTGCGGCGCACCCAGTGTGTTGCTTTCACCTGACGGCCAGCTTACCGCGTGGCGGCATCACAGCCATGCGGGTGAACTCTATAATCCGAGATTATCCATTAGGCCGTTTTGCA
>CANKUB010000232.1 GCA_947486575.1 Betaproteobacteria bacterium
CACGTCTACTGCCGCCGCCTGAAATTCTGCCGCGATATCAGCTTTATCGGTATCACTCAGCATTTTGCCGCGTACTGCGGTTAGCACCGCTGTTTTCAGCCCGCTGAAGCTGAAATTGAGATCGCCACTGTAAATCATGGGGCGTGGCAGTTTAAGTTTGCCGGGCGCACCCAGCGCAGCCAGCCGCGCGATTTCCGGGCCACCGGGATAGCCCAGGCCCAGCAGCTTGGCGGTTTTGTCGAAGGCTTCACCGGCGGCATCGTCCACCGTTTCGCCAAGCAATTGATAATCGCCCACGCCGCCAACGCGCATCAGTTGCGTGTGGCCGCCGGAGACGAGCAATGCGACAAACGGAAATGTTGGCGCAGGGTCGGCCAGCAGTGGTGAGAGTAGATGCCCCTCAAGGTGATGAATGCCGAGGGCGGGAATGTGCAGTGCGTAGGCAAGGCCGTGGGCGATGCTGGCACCCACCAGCAATGCGCCCGCAAGGCCGGGACCCTGGGTGTAGGCAATGGCATTGAGGTCAGCGAGCGCAAGGTTGTGCTCAGCCAACAATTCCCGCGTGAGCGGGACGACGCGCCGAATGTGATCGCGCGAGGCCAATTCAGGAACAACGCCGCCGTAGTCGGCGTGCATGGCGACTTGTGAATGCAGTCGGTGGCCCAGTAACCCGCGCCGGGTGTGGTAGAGGGCGACACCCGATTCGTCACACGAGGTTTCGATCCCCAGTATCAACCAGGGCTTGTTGGCGTGATCTGGGTTACAAATTCGGTCAGACATGTCATACATCCATCGGAAACGTTAAGTCCTATCGAAAATACCCAAGCATGCGCCACCACACATAATCCAGCGGCATGAGCACGAAGATGCAAATCACCGCCAGCGGCAACGTGAGGCGCAGTATCTGCGGCAAGGTTACGCCCGCCACCTGCATCCCTACCATCACGGGTGGAGCCTGATAGGGCAGGATCATCAGCGAGAATCCCACCGCCATCGTCATCAGCGCCGCTTCTATGCGCCAACCGGTAGCTTCCGCCATTTGCGCTGCGAGCGGCGCCAGCAGCGCGGGTTGCGATGGATTGGTTGTGAAGAGCGTCGTTACGGTCGCCAGCATAGTCAATTTGACGAAGTTCATAAAATCGTTCCCGTACTCAAGATGCAAGGCGCCCAACATGGCACCACCCAGCACCTTGCCTACCCCGCTGTCTTGGATTACCGCGCCAAAACCCAGTACAGCGCCGACGTAAAAAAACGATCCCAGTTTGATTTGCCCCGGAAATATTGAGTGCGGCACCGCACCTACACGCGGCATCAAGGTGATCACCGCCGCGCTCAGTGCTATCCAGCCAGGCCGCATGCCATGCAGGAAATCGGTCGCCCACAGCACCAGCGCAGCGGCCAATATAACCGACAACCGGCGTTCCTCAGGCGACAGCGGCGGCAACTTCTCGTACGAATCCGCTGCGCGCGTCACCGCAGGGAACAGCCAGCAAATCAACGCCACAATAATCATCGCCTTGAGACAACCCAGAATGGGAAAGTGCAGCAACAAATAGTCTGCATAAATGATGGGCTTGTTGTACAGCGTCTCTGCTGCACCGGCCAGCACCAGGTTCGGCGCATTAGCGGGCAACACAGTCACACCGCACTGAAAGCTGACGATGATGGCGGCAAGTGCGATACCTGTGGCGCCCGGCGAACCCTTTGGTAACCCGGCCCGCTGCGCCATGGCCGCGAAAATGGGCAACAACAGCAACACGCGGCTGACGGTTGCCGGCATCAGAAATCCCAGCAGCAAAGCGATGAACGCCGCAGCCGCAATCAATCCTCTATACGACAGCGTGAAACGCCCAAACAAACCTTGCGCTATGCGCACACCCAGTCCAGTCGTGTGTACGGCCTCCGCAAGCACCAACCCGCCCAGCACGAGCCACAATGTACCGGATGCAAACCCTGAGAAAACAACACTGGGCGGTGCAATCGCCAAAAGCATGCACAAACACAGGAATAACAACCCGGTGAGATGCTCTGGCAGTACTGCCGTCGCCCACAAGCCAATGGTGAGCAGCAATACCGCTGCTGCGTGCATCATGTGCGCAGGTGCGCCTGCAGGCGGCGGCACGAAAAAGAGGCCTGTCGCGGTAGTGGCGAGTATTGCTGCCAGAAGATGGGGCGGTTTCATGCAGACTAACGGAAAAAAGCGCAGCGGCTAAAGCCCCCGGCGCCCAGCCTTTGCCAGGGCCGAAGGCGCAGATTACGCCGCTACAGATTTACCCGAGTATCGCGCTTAGTGAATCTCGGGGTCTGCCGTGGCTTCGGTTTGATGCAGGAAATCAAAGTCGCAACCTTTGTCGGCTTGTGTCACATGCTGCGAGAACAGTGCGCCGTAGCCCCGGCCAAAGCGGGGTGGATTGGGTTTTAGTTCAGCACGACGGCGCGCGAGTTCAGCGTCGCTGACTTTCAGCTCCAGTTTGCGTGCTTCAACGTCCAGCTCAATCAAATCGCCCTCGCGCACCAGTGCCAGCGGGCCGCCGACATAAGATTCCGGTGACACGTGCAGCACGCAAGTGCCATAGGAAGTACCACTCATACGCGCATCCGAAATGCGCACCATATCGCGTATGCCTTTTTTCAGCAGCTTTTTCGGGATCGGTAACTGCCCCCACTCCGGCATGCCGGGGCCGCCCAGCGGGCCGCCGTTTTGCAGCACCAGCACGGAGTTTTCGTCGATCTTGAGATTCTCGTCGTCTATGCGCTCGTTCATCTCGTTGTAATCCTTGAATACGACTGCAGGGCCGATGTGCCTGTGCAGATGCGCCTCGGCCGCCGTTGGCTTGATGACGGCACCGTTGGGCGCAAGGTTGCCACGCAGCACAGCCAGGCCACCAGTGGCCGACACCGGGTTCGAGCGCGGGCGGATCACGTCAGCATTGTAGATTTTTGCCCCTGCGATATTTTCACCTAACGTTTTGCCATTGACCGTGCCGCAATCGAGATTCAACAAATCACCCAGTTCATTCAGCATGGCACGCAGGCCACCCGCGTAGTAAAAATCCTCCATCAGATATTTGTCGCCTGCCGGACGAATATTCGCCAGCACAGGCACTTTGCGCGCGAGTTCGTCAAAGCGTTCGAGCTTGAGCGGGACACCCGCACGGCCCGCCATTGCCAGCATATGTATCAGCGCGTTGGTTGACCCCGACAGCGCGTGGGTAGCCATGATCGCGTTATCAAATGATTGGGCTGTCAGAAAATCCGATGGCTTCCAGTCCTCCCACACCATATCGACAATGCGCTTGCCATTGGCTGTGGCCATGCGCGCGTGGTTGGCATCTGCTGCCGGTATCGACGCCGCGCCCGGCAAGGTGAGGCCCAGTGTTTCGGCAATCGACGTCATCGTCGAAGCCGTACCCATCACCATGCAGTGGCCGTATGAACGGGCGATGCCCTCTTCAACTTCGTCCCAGGCTTTCTGATCAATGTTACCGGCGCGCAGCTCCGCCCAGTATTTCCACGAGTCGGTGCCCGAACCCAGATGTTCGCCATGCCAGTTGCCGCGCAGCATCGGCCCTGCAGGCAGATAAATGCTGGGCAGGTTCATCGACAGTGCACCCATGATCAGCGCAGGCGTTGTTTTGTCGCAGCCGCCCATCAGCACGCAGCCGTCGATGGGATACGAGCGCAGCAACTCCTCGGTTTCCATCGCCAGCATGTTGCGATACATCATGGTTGACGGCTTCTGGAACGGCTCGGCCAATGCAATCGCCGGCATCTCCAGCGGAAACCCGCCCGCCTGCCACACACCACGCTTTACCTCCTCCGCGCGCGTGCGAAAGTGCGCATGACATGGATTGATATCACTCCAGGTGTTGATGATGCCGATGACTGGCTTGCCCGCGAAATCCTCGCGTGAATAGCCCATCTGCAGCGTACGTGAACGATGGCCAAATGAGCGCAGATCTGTGGCGCCAAACCATTTGTGGCTGCGCAATTGTTCAGGGGTGCGGCGAGGGCGGGTCATCAAGTACTCCTGTAAACTATTGTTTTAATTAAGTAAAATTTAGCCGGCCTTTCACGCCGAAGCATCCGCCTTCAAACCTGCCGCCTCCACCCCTTTGGCGGCACATTCTTCATCCTCATCACCGCTCGCGCCGCTGATGCCCGCAGCACCCAGAATGGCGCCACTCGCATCGCGTATCAGCACCGCGCCCTGCTGCGGCAAAAATTTGCCTTGTGCCGTCGAGGCCAGTGTCAAAAAGAAATTCGGGTTGCCCTTGGCACGATTCGCCAACGCGCGGCTGGAGCAACTCATCGCGACCGCGCCCCACGCCTTGCCCAATGCCACGTCGTAACGGAACATGCTGGCGTCGTCTTCGCGTTGCATGGCTTTAAGGTTGCCGGATTCATCCAGCACCACGATGGTCAGCTTGGCGAAATTTTTTGCGCGCGCGTGTTCGAGGGCCTTTTCGCAAATGGTATTGGCTTGCTTCAAAGTGAGCGGCATGTTGGTCTCCAGGAGGTAAGCGGTAAGGGCAATAAGGCGAAAGGACGACTGCGTTGACTATACAAACCGTACTGTGGTCTGTCAATTTGTCGCGCTTACTATCGGCTGGCTTCGCAGCGGCAGCAGGAATAGAATTGTCTCGTGGGCCGATCTACCGCCAACTTCCACACTGTAGTCCGTGCAGTTCAGCCGGGAGGAGTCAGAATGAATAATAAGCTATTGGGAATTTTGTCTATTGCACTGTGCAGCTGGTGCGCATTGAGTTACGCGCAAACCGCCGACGAACTGATCAACGCAGGCAAAAACACCGACAACGTGCCGGTGCAAGGCATGGGCTATGACCTGAAGAATTACAGTCCGCTCAATCAGATCAACAAGTCAAACGTAAAGCGTCTTGTGCCGATCTGGAGCATGAGCCTGATGAATGAGTTTGGCGAAACCGCGCAACCCACCATCTACAACGGCGTGATGTATGTAATCAATGCCAAACAAACTTTCGCCATCGATGTGGCAACCGGCCGGCAATTGTGGCGCACCGAAGCACAGTGGCCACCCGAGACCGCCGCGCAAGCCTGCTGCGGCGTGATCAGTCGTGGCACTGCCACCATTTACAACGGCAAACTGTTCCGCGTCACGCTCGACAATCACGTGCTGGCGCTCGACATGAAAACCGGCAAGGAAATCTGGAAACAGAAA
>CANKUB010000233.1 GCA_947486575.1 Betaproteobacteria bacterium
GGCCCCGCTCAAGCCCGGTACCATTGGCTGTATTAAGTTGGTCGTACTACACCCGCTCCGACTACTACCGGCTGGAGCGAAAGTTGCCGGGTGGACATCTCGGTCCACTGAGAAACTGCGCCTTTCCACGGCGCACTGCAAAATTCAGTCTAAAAACAATTACTTACGAATACTTATTCGCAATGACAATACTGATCGTCCACCATACTTAAGGCGGATATGTGCTGGATGGACTGCAACTGGCGATGGGCCTTGGCGAGGATTGCGAGTGGGTACCGCTGGTGCGGGATGGCGAGGCTTATTTTTGACGGACTCAATCCACCGTCATCCAAGTCGCTACCACCACCTTCGCCCACTTCTCCACTTCGCTTTTCACGAACGCTGCAAACACTTCCGTCGCCAGCGCTGCCGGTTCCGCACCGGCCGCGTTGAGCTTCTCGCGTACATCCTGCGTGCGCAGAATGCGCAGCAACTCCCCATTCAATTTATCGACGATGTCACGCGGAACATTCGCTGGCGCAAACACGCCCAGCCAGTTCAGCATTTCATAGCCGGGCAGGCCCCCTTCGGCCACGGTCGGCAAATCCGGCAATGACGCGGAGCGTTTGCCACCCGTGACGCCCAACCCGCGCAAGCGGCCGTACCTGGTATGTGGCGATACCGTTGCGGCTGTGCCAAAGGTGACCGGCACCTGTCCGGCGAGTACGTCGATAATCGCCGCGCCACCGCCCCTGTACGGAACATGCACAAGTTGAATACCGGCGAGGTTGACAAACAGCACGGCTGCCAGATGTGTCGATGTACCGCTGCCGGCTGAGGCATATAAAATTTTATTCGGCTGGGCACGCGCGAGCGTGATCAATTCCTTAACGTTCTTCACCGGCAGCGATGGATGCACCGCCAGGATACTGGGTGCATCCGCTAAACGCGTTACCGGCTGAAAATCGCGCAGCACGTGATACGGCAGCTTGCGGTACAGCGTTTGATTGACGGCGTGCGTGCCAACGCTGCCGACGATCAGCGTGTAGCCGTCAGGCACGGCGCGCGCGGCCAGTTCGGTGCCGACGATGCCGCCTGCACCACCGCGGTTATCGACGATGACTTGCTGGCCGAGTGCGGTAGCCAGCGGCGCAGCAACCACCCGCGCGCATAGATCAACAAAGCCGCCGGGCGGGAATGCGGCAATGACGCGCACGGGCTTTTGCGGGTAAGCGTCGTCGGCGATGGCTGGTGCACTGAGGCAATTTTCTACTAAACAAGTCAATACCACAAACACATAAGCAATTGTTTTATTTAGCATATTTACCTTTTCATCTGAGCGCTCTTACCATGCCTATCATTCTCGCGCAGGCGGGAATGACGAATGCTACGTAACTATACTGGCTCCCAGCGGACGGCTACTACAACGCAAAATTCAACGCACTAATGTCCTTAACATTCTCAACATCCGACAACTGAAAAAACAACCGCTCAGCCCTTGGACGATTGCAATGCGCGGTGAGCCTGAGAAACTTAGCGAGCAGTTCGCCGCGCTTGAGCGGCATGCCGGGCGTGCCTTTAAAGTTGTCGCCTTCGGCGCTGAACGACTGGCCGTTTTTTAGAATCAAGGTTACGCGCGACGCCATACCCACCTGACTGGCAGCGTTCGGCATGGCTTCCATCGTGACTCTTTTCGCCAGCACACGGATACGCGAGTCGTTGACATTTTTATCGCAGAATACCCACGGGTCGGAGGGATCAACAAATAGCGCCAGTGCCGCACAAAAAGGCACGCTGTATTGCGCCATGGCAAGATCAGCAGGTTCGGGAATATTGTGATGGCTCAGGGATTTTTCGTTGACGGCCAATGTGATGCCCGCCACGTCGTCGCCACCAATACCATGCTTCGCTTTAAGCTCAAGCACCAGTGAAACCGGCACCTGCGCATGGCTGTGACAGGCAAAGCGTTTAAACTTGGTTTTCATCGTGTGCCAGACATTGCCGAGGTCTTGCGTCATAAATTCCGGCGCGGCATCTCTGCAAAAAGTATTCAGCGAACCATATTTTCCCTCCAGCACTTCAGCCGGCCCAGTGTAACCGTCGCGCGCCAGCGCCGCTGCCATGAATCCACCTTCAGCCGCGCGCCCGAGATGCAGGCGCTTCACCAGTCCGCCGCTCTTTGAAAACTCCATCAGGCCTGAACTCATCGACCCGGCGATACCGAACGCGTGGGCCATCTGCGTCGCACTTTCATAAAACAGTTTTGCGGCCACGCATGAAGAACCGTAAACGCCCATCACTCCCGGCGCATGGAACCCCAGCTTCTCGGGCGATAAGCGCGTCGCCTGGCCAATCCGGTACAGCACCTCAAAGCCTGCGACGTAAGCCGTGATCAATTCCCTGCCGCTCAGCTTTCGTCCCTGAGCAATCGCCAGCCCGGGCACGGCGAGCGCCGCACCCGGATGCATACCCACACTCGGCTCGCACAACGGATCCAGCTCAAATGCGTGCGACGCCGCGCCATTGGCGAGGCACGCAAACGGCGCCCGCAACTTGATGGCCGTGCCCATCACGCTGGACTCGCCCAGCGCGCTGTTGCGTTTGGCGTATTCGATCACCGTCTGCGTCCACGGCATTTGTGCGCCCAGCACACAGGCGCCCACCGTGTCGATCAGGCAATCTTTGGCGCGCTCCACGACCTCCGGGGGAATCTGCGCGAATTGGAGATCGGTTGCAAACTGCGCAAGCGCCTGGCTGGCGGTAGGCATGGGGTTCCTTCGGGTCTCGCCGCGTCACTGGGCGCGGCGGAGCGTATGTTAAAGTACGTATCAATTTTACAAGATAACCATGGCAAATCCTCCTCTGAGTTCCCTAACCGCGCTGTCGCCACTCGATGGCCGTTATCAATCCAAAGTCGCGGCACTGCGGCCACTGTTCAGTGAATGGGCATTGATCCGCTATCGCGTGCAGATCGAGGTGGAATGGCTCAAAGCGCTTGCAGCAGAACCTGCCATCGCTGAAGTGCCGCCATTTTCAGCGGCAACGCTCAAGCTACTGGATGCGCTGGTAGGCGAGTTTTCTGAAGCCGATGGCGAGGCGATCAAGAAGATAGAAGCGACCACCAATCACGATGTCAAAGCGGTTGAGTATTTTCTGAAAGACAAACTCGCGGGGAATGCCGAAGTTACCAAGGTGGTCGAGTTCATTCACTTTGCCTGCACCTCTGAAGACATCAACAATCTGTGCCATGCGCTGATGCTGCAACACGCGCGTGACGGCGTAATGCTGCCCGCACTGGATGGCGTGATCAGTCGCCTGACCACGCTGGCACACGACCTGGCAGCCATGGCCATGCTCGCCCACACGCATGGGCAGCCCGCGTCCCCGACGACGCTCGGCAAGGAAGTCGCCAACGTGGTGCATCGCCTGCGGCGCGCGCGCGAGAACATCGCTCGCGTCAAGTTAATGGGCAAGATCAACGGGGCAGTGGGCAATTACAACGCGCATCTGGTGGCCTATCCCGATGTGCAATGGGAGACCTTCGCGCGCAGCTTTGTTGAAAAACTCGGACTCGAATTCAACCCGTACACCATTCAGATCGAACCCCACGATGCCATGGCAGAGCTGTTTGACGCCTATGCGCGTGTGAATACCATTTTGATCGATCTGAATCGCGATATCTGGGGCTACATTTCACTCGGTTATTTCAAGCAAAGAACCAAGGCGGGCGAGATCGGGTCGTCAACCATGCCACACAAGGTCAACCCGATTGATTTCGAAAACGCCGAAGGCAATCTTGGCTTGGCTAATGCGCTGCTGCGACACCTGAGTGAAAAGCTGCCCATCTCGCGCTGGCAGCGTGACCTGACGGATTCCACCGTTTTACGCAACATGGGCGTGGCGCTGGGCTATTCATTGCTTGCCTATGATTCGTGCCTGAAAGGTTTGGGCAAGCTTGAGGCCAACCCTGCCAAGCTTGCGGAAGATCTCGACGCCAATTGGGAAGTGCTGGCCGAACCGATTCAAACGGTAATGCGGCGCTATAACGTCAGTGGTGCCTACGAGCAACTGAAAGAACTCACGCGCGGCAAGGCAGGCATCAACCGCGAAACGTTACGCGTGTTTATCGGTGGCCTCAATGGCATTCCCGAATCCGAGAAGCAGCGGTTGATGAATTTATCGCCCGCCACGTATATCGGCCAGGCGGCTGAGTTGGCCCGGAAAATCTGATGTCTCTCCACAGCACGGATGTATCTGCGGCTGATTTTGAGCAGGCTGTAATCGAGGCATCGAAGACCGTTCCAGTACTGGTGGATTTTTGGGCCGAATGGTGCGGCCCGTGCCGGGCATTGAAACCGGTACTGGAAAAGCTTGCCACCGAATACAACGGCAAATTCCGGCTGGCCAAAGTGAATTCCGACGAAAACCAGTCGCTGGCGCAGCGCTACGGCGTGCGCGGGATTCCTAATGTGAAGGCCTTCGTCAACGGCGAGCTGGTGGATGAATTCTCCGGCGCGCTGCCCGAAGCGCAAGTGCGCGCATTTCTGGAGCGAATCATTCCGTCTCCTGCGGAGAACAAGCGGCTCAATGCACTGGCGCATTACGCCGCCACAGGCGATTCCAAACAGGCGCTGGCGATACTGGCTGAGGCGTCCAAACTCGATCCGACGCATGAAATCGTACGGATTGACAGTGCAGCGTTGCTGATCACGCTGAAGGAGTTTGACGAAGCACGCCGTCTGATCGATTCACTCACGCCGTTGGCGCAAATGGACGAGCGCGTGAAAACGCTACAGGCGCAGCTCGCCCTGAAGTCCGACGCCAGCGCCGAATCAAATACCCAGGAATTGCTGCAACGTATCGCCGCAAATCCCGGCAATTCGGATGCGCGGCTCAGGCTCGCGCGCCAGCATATTGCACTCTCACAGTACGCCGATGCGCTGGAGCAGTTGCTTGAGATTGTGCGGCGCGACCGGAAATACAAAGACGATGGCGCGCGCAAAACGATGCTACAGGTATTCAGCGTGCTGGGCAGTGACAACCCGTTGGTGGGCGACTATCGCCGTAAGTTGGCGACCGCACTTAACTAATTATTTTGGGTCATCGCGTCTTAGTGTGGGCGATTTTGGGTAAAAAGCGTGGTGAATTGTCTATGAAAACAGTCGTGTTCAAAGCGACCTGAAATCTGGCACGATTGTAGGATGACAAAATCAACGAGAA
>CANKUB010000234.1 GCA_947486575.1 Betaproteobacteria bacterium
AGGCGAGGACGAAAACGAATCGCCGCAGGAATCCGAATCCGGCGATCAGCAGGACGGTGGTGAGAAGCAGGAAAGCGCGGGCTACGGTGACACCAGCGGCGCGGCCAAGCGCGCAGAGAGCAAGTCTGATGGTCAACAGGTGGGTCGTGGTCCGGCGGATAAGGGCGTGCCGTACCCGGAGTGGGATTACCGCGAATCGCGCTACAAAAAGAACTGGAGCTGGGTGCAGGAAAAACGGCTGGGTGAATCCAATTCAACCGAGACCCATCGCTTGATGAAGCAGTATTCCAACGCCTTGAAACGGTTGAAAAAAGCCATTCAGTCGCAAAAGCCCACGCGCATGTCGCCCAAGGTCAAGCA
This sequence comes from Betaproteobacteria bacterium, assembly GCA_947486575.1. Taxonomy (GTDB): domain Bacteria; phylum Pseudomonadota; class Gammaproteobacteria; order Burkholderiales; family SG8-41; genus UBA5216. The sequence goes on from CANKUB010000234.1 coordinate 361, forward strand.
GATGGATGGAGACGAAATTGATCTGAACGCGGTGGTGGAATACGTTGCTGAAAAAATTTCAGGTCGCTCACCAATACCAGCCATCTACCGGCGGCGCGAAATGCGTCAGCGTGAAATATCGGTAATCTTGCTGGCGGATATGTCCACCTCGATCATGCAGCATCTGCCTGAAGGCGGCGGACGACTGGTGGATCGCATCCGCGCGGGTGTGCTGTTGTTCGCCGAAGGCATGGAAGAAGTCGGTGACAATTACGCGATTGCCGGGTTTTGCTCGAAGTACCGCGATAACGTCAGCTACTACAACATCAAGGATTTCGACGAAACCTACAACGACGACGTGCGCAGCCAGATCGGCGGCATGTCGGGTCGCCTCGCCACCCGCATGGGCGCGGCGATACGTCACGCGACCAAGCACTTTGAGAAAGTGGATAGCCGCCGCAGACTGTTGCTGTTGTTGTCAGACGGCAGGCCGGAAGATTACGATGACGGTGGTGACCGACGTTACCTGCACGAAGATACACGCATGGCGGTGAAAGAGGCCGTGGCCAAAGGCGTTCATCCGTTCTGCATTACCGTTGATACCATGGCCAACCAATACCTGCCGCAGATATTTGGCGCGGGGCACTATCTGGTGCTGGACCAAATCAACAGTCTGCCGAACAAGCTGCCGGAGATTTATTTGCGGTTACGGCGATAAATCTGCTGGCCTAGCGGATTTTATTGGATCTCTCGGCTGAGCTCGATTCATCAGCTGCAGCGAGGGAGCGTGGAAATATTACATCCATTGCGGTATCAAGATCAGGAAAAGCCATGACAGTTTCGACTACACCGCGCTATATCCTCGGCACCGTATCGCCTATCGGCGTCGCTCGGCACCCAATGTCACAGCCGCAACCCCTGTTGCCTGCGGATATTCTTCGTATTTCCACTTCGATAGAAGTATCGGACTACACCACCGACGGTGTGAATGAAGCGATTAGTCAGCGCTACTGGCCGTGTGTCGATGAACTGATGAAGCAGGGCGCCAACAGCATCACGCTCGCGGGGTTTCCCATTTCGTCGCAGTTGGGCCGTACGCGCGCGCTGGCGCTGCTGGAAGAAACCGCTCGCAAGTACGGCGTTACAGCCGATTCGCACGCCGAAGCCACTGTCGCAGCCCTCCAGCATTTTGGCGCAAAACGCATCGCGGTTGCGAGCCGCTGGTCTGATCCACTCAACAAGCTGGTTATTGACTACCTGACCCAAGCTGGCATCGAAGTTCTAACTATCACCAGCGTGGGCCAATGGGCAAAGCAGGCGTTCTCGATGAGCATCGAAGAAGGCGTCAAACTGGCGTTCCAATTGGGCCGCGAAGCCATGCGTAAAGCGCCCAAGGCCGACGCCTTGTTTTTAGCGGGTGGCGCTTGGCGCAGCCTTGCAGCCGTGCCGATTCTCGAAGACGACTTCGGCATTCCGGTAGTGACCAATCCGATTACCCAGCCGTGGCGGCTGATCGCCGCAGGTATAGCGCCGCCAGTGGAAGGGTGGGGAAGGTTGTTGGCAGGGAAGTAGACCCGAAACGGCCCGAAATTATTTCCAGGAGACCGGCATGCGTTTATGGCAAAACCCTGCATCACCGTTTGCACGCAAGGTGCGCATCGTTGCGCGCGAGACGGGATTGTTGCCGCGTATCGAAGAAATCGCCGTCATGGTGTCGCCGGTTAGTCCCAACGCTGATCTTGCCGCACACAACCCGCTGGTGAAAATCCCTGCGCTGCAAATGGATGATGGCAAGGTTATCTATGATTCGACTGTGATTTGTGAATATCTCGACACCTTGCACACTGGCGTACAGGTTATTCCATCAGACGCCACCCGCTGGGAAGCGTTGCGGCTGCAGGCGTTGTGCAATGGAATTCTTGAGGCCGCAGTGCTGTGTCGCTATGAAGGTTTTGTGCGGCCGGAAGCCTATCGCTGGGACGGTTGGGTGAAGGGGCAATTTGCCAAGATACGTAACGGGCTGGATGCACTGGCTTCGGAAGCGCCTGCTTGGGGCGCGCGTTTTGGCATAGGGCAGATTGGCGCTGCCTGCGTGCTGGGCTATCTGGATTATCGATTTGCCAATGAGAATTGGCGCAGCCGCGCCGCGCTGGCATCGTGGTACGAGACCGTGAAAGATCGCGCGTCAGTTGTGGCTACGATGCCCGCGTAAAGCAGGGCGTCGAAACTGCGGACTGCCGATGTTTCATGCACTGGTAGTCAGCAAGACCGCACAGCGCAGCGGCCAGCGCGCTGTTGCGATGGCGAAAAAACTTTGCCACATCAGGCCAATAGCTCTTGGCGGATAACTAAAATAGTTAATAAAAACAATAAGTTATGATTTATTCCGTTTAACGATTTCGCTCGCGCGTTCGGCAATCATGATGGTCGGCGCATTCGTGTTTCCCGAGGTAATCGTCGGCATGATTGATGCGTCAATGACGCGCAAGCGTTCGATACCGCGTACTTTGAAATCAGTATCGACTACGGCGGAAGGGTCGTTCGCGCGGCCCATCTTGCAGGTGCCCACCGGATGAAAAATTGTAGTGCCAATATCGCCAGCGGCTTTGATGAGCTCATCATCGGTTTCAAACGCTGGGCCGGGCATGAATTCTTCGGGGTGATATTTTTTCAGCGCTTCGCTGGTGGTAACGATGCGGCGCGTGAGACGTATTGCGTCGATGGCGACTTTGCGGTCTTCGTCGGTTGATAAATAGTTCGGTGCAATCGCCGGATAGGCGCGCGGATCAGCACTGGTGATGCTCACATGGCCGCGTGAAGTCGGGCGCAGATTGCACACACTGGCGGTAAACGCGGGGAATTTGTGCGGCGGTACGCCAAAGCGATCCAGTGAAATCGGCTGCACGTGATATTCAAGATTGGCCGTGCGCTGCGATGGATCGGATTTCACGAATGCGCCGGTCTGTGATGGCGGCATCGTCATGGGGCCGGTGCGATGCAGCGCATATTCGAGGCCGATTTTGATTTTCCCCCACCACGAATCGAGCATGACATTGAGCGTAGGCGCCCCTTGAATTTTGTAGGCGAGCCGCAGTTGCAAATGGTCTTGCAGGTTTTCGCCAACCGGCAGATCGTGAACCAGCGGGATACCGTGTTTTTGCAAGAGTGCCGCAGGGCCGATGCCGGAGAGTTGCAAAATCTGCGGGCTGCCAATCGCACCGGCTGACAAAATGGTTTCACGACGCGCCTCGGCGAATGACACTTCGCCGCCACGCTTATCACGACTATATTCAATGCCGAGCACGCGTTTGCCTGCGAGACGCAGCTTATGCACCAGTGCGCCGGTGATCACGGTGAGGTTAGGCCGCTCCATGGCCGGACGCAAAAAGCCTTTCGCGGCACTCCAGCGCATGCCGTCTTTTTGCGTGACCTCAAAGCGTGATACACCTTCGTTATCACCGCGATTAAAGTCATCGGTCAGTGGCACACCGTTTTCAACGGCCGCATCGCGAAACGCATCGAGAATCTCCCAACTGGTTCGCGGTGTATCGACGTGCAGTTCGCCGCCCTCGCCGTGCTTCTCGTCCGGGCCGCGCCAACTGTCTTCGACCTGCATAAAAGTGGGCAGTACGTTCTGCCAGGACCAACCCGAATCGCCGGTCAACTGCGCCCATTCGTTATAGTCGCGCGCCTGTCCTCGCAGATACAGCATGGCGTTGATGGACGAACTGCCGCCCAGCACCTTACCGCGTGGATAGTTGATTGCGCGGCCATTCAAGCCTGCTTCAGGCACGGTCTTGTAGCACCAGTCTGTGCGCGGATTGCCGATGCAATACAAATAGCCGACGGGAATGTGTATCCAGTGCCAGTTGTCTTTGCCACCCGCTTCGAGCAATAGCACGGAAACGTTGGGGTCGGCAGAGAGACGATTTGCCAACACGCAGCCGGCCGAGCCTGCGCCGATGATGATGTAGTCGTAAGTGTTGTTCAATGGCGAAGAGACACTATTGGAGTGGGTTCAAAATCTGTCACGCACGCGCAAATAACTCGCAAAACGGGGCAATCCGTTTTTGGTGCGGCCGCGATAAGTATAGGAGAACTGCGTGCCCGTCGCGGGTGGATTGGCGCGTACGGCATCGGTAAAACCGGTGCCAATCTGAAAGCGCTTTCCGTCGGCGGTTTCGACGCGCAGGGCGCCCATCTTGCCTTCGTATTTACCTTTGCCGGGGATGTGGCCGATCACCGTGGCTTCGGCGTCATCCAGTGGTTTTAACTTGAGCAGGGCATCGTTGCGCCCTGTTACGTAAATGGCATCGGCGCGATGCAGCATCAGGCCTTCACCGCCTGCGCCCACGATCTCTGCAAGTTTGCGTTTGCGTGCGGCGTTGTCTTTGATGTGAAATTGTTCTACGGCAATCAGTTGCGCAAAGTTGGTCTGTGCGACGATGCGTTTGATCTCGGTAGATCGCTCGGCAAACGTTCCCGGCGCATTGGGTAATTCAAACACCAGGTATTTGACTTGTCGCCATTCGTCGTCCTGTGGCGTGGTCTTGCGTATGATGCCTGACAGTTTTTCAAACTGCCCGCGCGCAATCCACAGCTCGCCGTCCAGCGCCTGTTTGGGCAATTTGCTGATGAACCACACGGGGGCGGCGATGACATTGCCTGCCCGCGTGCGCAGTGTTTGGCCATCCCACAGGCCGCGCACGCCATCATATTTTTCGCTGATGAGATAGGGCGCTGGATCAATGCTGGCCGAGGCTACGTTGGCGAGCAGAGCACCCGGTGCGGCGGGCGATTGTGCTCGCGCGACAGCCGTGAGAAACAAGCAAAACGCGATTGCCGCAATGAGCCATGA
>CANKUB010000235.1 GCA_947486575.1 Betaproteobacteria bacterium
GAATCCGCGCCCGATGTAATGGCATGCACCCAGCACAGTTTGCGCGCACGGGCGAACATGGCGGGCGTGATCACGCCGAGTATCACCTCGACATCTTCCATGGCATCGATAGCTTCGGCAGCCGATTTCGCGACAGTGATGCGAACACCAGGGCCGGCGGTTTCGCGTATGCGCGCCAGCAGGGAATGGTCCACGGTGGGCATGGTGACGCCAGGTATGATGAGTATGTGCATGATAGGGAATTCGATTGAGTTGAGGAGGATACGCGCTGGAAACTGAGAAACTAAGCCCAAGATGTTACAACAAACAACAATCGATACGTATCCATCATAGCCTCAATCCGCGCGGATGTTGGCGCTCTTGATGACCCGCGAATATTTGGCCGAATCCGCGCGCATCAGGGCCGCAAACTGATCTGGACGCAGGCTCAGCGCCGTCATGGCCTCGGCGGTGAACCGGTTCCGGAAATCCGGCGTATCCAGATGCCGTGCAATGTCCGTTGACAATTTATCGACGATACGCACGGGCGTTGCGGGCGGCGCAATCACGCCGTACCAGATGCGGCTGTCAAACGCCGCCACCCCGCTTTCCGCGAACGTGGGCACTTGCGGCAAGCTGGTCAGGCGGCTTTCCGACCCGATGGCTATCGCTTTCAGCCTGCCGTTTTTCACGTGCGAAATGGTTGCGATGGGTATCGCGAAGTACAACTGCACTTCGCCGCCAATCAGTGCCGTCAGTGCCGGGCCGCCGCCTTTGTAAGGGATGTGCTGCAGGGCCACACCGGTGATCATGTTGAACAATGCATTTGCCAGATGCGCCGGGCTGCCGCCACCTGCCGAGGCGTAGTTGAGATGACCGGGCCGGGCCTTCGCCAGCGCGATCAGTTCGTGCAGCGAACCGGCCTGCACGGAAGGATGCAGCACCAGCAAAAAATCCGTGCTTCCAATCGCCGCAACAGGGGTGAATCCTTTGACCGGATCGTAAGGCGCGGGCAACAGCAGCGGCGTAATGATGTGCGTGGGTGAAATCACCATCAGCGTGTAACCATCCGCTGGCGCGCGGGCCAGTGTGTCGCCGCCGATAAAACCGTTTCCGCCGGGCCGGTTGTCGATCACCACCTGCTGGCCCCAGCCTTCGGTCAGCTTGTGGCCGAGCAGTCGCGCGAGTACATCACTGCTGCCGCCCGGCGCATTGGGCGTAATGATACGCACCGGTTTGGTAGGATAAGGGTGCTGGGCGTTGACTTCGCAGGTAATCGCAAGCGGCAGAATCAAACCTGCCGCGCGCATGAAGGTGATGGTAGTGATGGTCAGGGTCACCGGTTCACGTTCTCCAGACATCGGTTACAGCAAATCAGCGTGCACGGCCTATGGACTCCCAGTCTCTCGGTGCGATGCGCGCGATGATACGGTTAAAGTTGCCGGGTTCGAGCACTACAGCCCAGCCTTCCTGCACGGTCAGATTAGTCGCCGCATAGAAAATGCCTTGATGCGCAAAAAGCATGGCGTTCTGCCCCGCTGGCGGGCGCTCGGAGAGAAGAGCCCGCACCATTGCTATACGCTCCGGCGATTTGGTAATGGCGCCCTCTGACGTTAGCGCTTCCGACAACTCCAGTTTGTCGGCATAGAAAGCTGCTGTTTGCATCGCGCGGCAATAGCGGCTTGTCACAAGCCGTGCAACCGGTATCCCCGCACGCCGGTAGGCCGCGCCAGTCCGGCGCGCTTCTTCGCGACCTTCTGCACTCAGATTGCGTTGCGTGGCACAGTCGTCGATAGAAAAGCGGCCTGTTTCGCGATTCCTGGCCTCCAGCTCAACCTCATCATGATTGGTCTGACCATGGCGCACGTAGATCAGATAGCCGCCCTTGGAAAGCGCAGCCGCTATAGCAGTTGGCGTCGTCAGCTCGGGTTTCGGTTCGGTGGACGCGGGCGGCGCGAAGTTCCGATCCGGCTTTGCGCACGCGTAAAGCATCGCGACCATCATGACAGCTACAGCCCATCGCCAAAACGTGCGGGCATTCATTTCTAAACGCTCCTTAGCGCTGCTGAACACGCAGCGAGAAACATTCGTAACTATTTGTTTCAACATGTTATTTTATAACCTCTGGCGCGCGACAGAATAAAGCAGTGTCCCTACTCTCGCCGGTTGCACGATGCTCATCAAGCGAATCATTTCGCCCGCAGCCCGGCACGCACCACCAATTCGGAAAACGTTTCGATATCCGTTCTTAGAATCTTGTCCATTTCTTCGGGCGTCGTCGGCGCGAGCATGTAGTCAAAATTCTTCAGGCGCTCTTTCACATCGGGCAATTCGAATATGCGTTTCACTTCGCGGCTGAGCTGTTGCACAATGGGACGCGGGGTGCCCGCTGGCGCGAGCATGATGTGTGACCCGTCGCGCTTGTAGCCCGGTATGGTTTCCGCGACGGTCGGCACATCGGGTAAAACCGGCGAGCGCGCTGGTGCGGTTATCGCCAGGCAGACAATGCGTCCATCCTTGATGAACGGCAGCGTGGTCAAAAGACCGGTGATCACGTAATGCACGCGCCCGGCCACCACTTCCAGCAGGGCATCCGACGACCCCTTGAAGCCCACATGCACGGTTTTAATGTTCGCCGCCAGCCGGAAACGTTCACCGCTCAGATGCGTGGCACTGCCCGCACCGCCGGAACTGAACAGGATTTTGCCAGGCCGCCCCTGGCCATAGTCAATAAACTCTTTGAGTGTTTTGACGCCCAGCGTTGGCGCGATCACCAGCGTGCTGGTGGAATAGCCGATATTGCTGACGCCGACAAAATCCTTTAGCGGGTCATAGGGTAATTTGTTGGGATGCAGCGCCGCGCTCACTACATAGCCCGGCGAACTTACCAGCAGCGTGTAGCCGTCGGGCACCGCCTTGGCGGCAAGCGCCGTGCCGATGCTGCCGCCCGCGCCGGTGCGGTTTTCGACAACCACCGGCTGCCCCCAGTTCTCGCCCATCTTTTGCGCGAGCACGCGCGCCAGCGTATCGGTGCCGCCACCGGGCGAGAACGGCACTAAAAAGCGGATAGGCTTGCTGGGAAATTTCTGTTGCGCCCGCGCGTATCCTGGCGCAGCAGTCAAGGCAACGCCGAGCAACCCTAGCCACAATGACCACTGGCGTGGCAAATTTCGATGCCGCCTGAACATGGCGCTACCCCCTTCCGCAGAATGCCGGTGCATTATACTCAGCAATATCCGTAGCCTGAGGCGAGAGAGGAAACCCCATGACAGACCAGAAGTCCCACCGCGCGCACCTCATCACCGGCGGCTTCCCGCCCGGTTCGGCCGCAGGACACGATCACGATTATGCACGTCTGCGGCTGCTGACGCTGCTGGCTGAACAAAATGTGGCCTCCTCTGTCGCCAATGATTTCGCCGATGTCGCGAAGTGGCTGCCGATGAGCCGACTGCTCATCACCTACGTTGCCGGCCCCTACCCGGACGCCGCGCAGTGCAGCACGATAAAGACTTGGCTCAATGCGGGCGGCCACTGGCTGGGCCTGCACGGTACCAGCGGCGGGCGCGCCGAACGTGTCGAAGGCGTGCGTCCGCGCCGTACCGTCAAGACGGAACACCACGCGCTGCTCGGCAGCATGTTTTTGACGCATCCACCACTGTGCAAGTTTCACGTGGATGTGCGCGATATCACTCATCCATTGACGCAGGGACTGGACAGCACATTTGAAGTAGAAGACGAACCGTACTTCATTGAATTGCAGGATCCGGCTTCGACACATATTCTGCTCACCGCGAACTACGGCTCGGCCGCTGTGTCGTCCGTGGTGGACAAACTCTATGCCTCAGACACTTCACTACAGCCGGATGGCAAAGCCCGTGTGCTTGGTTACACCCGGGCAGTGCGCCAGGGCGCGGTAACGTATTTTGCCTTCGGCCATTGCCACAATCCCGCCTCGCGCGAAGGACGAACGGTGGACGCAGGGCAGGTGCTGCCGCCGGTGTTTCGCGGCGCATGGGAGACGGCTGCATTCAACACCCTGCTGCGCAACGCAATTACTTACGCAACCCCATAAAAGGAGAAATTCATGGCATACGGCGGCAACGACTGGCACGCACTAACCACGGAAACCATTCTGGAACCGGAACTTCCGATTTGCGATCCTCATCATCATTTCTGGGATCGCCGCGCAGAACGCGTTCCCTATCAACGCTATTTACTGGACGAACTGCTGGCGGACATCACCGGCGGACACAATGTGCGCTCTACGGTATTTATCGAGTGCCGCTCAATGTACTGTGCACGCGGCACCGGGCCAGACGAAATGCGCCCCGTGGGAGAAGTCGAGTTTGTGCAGGGTCTGGCGGCCGCCAGCGCCAGTGGACTCTACGGGCCATCGCGCGCAGCGGCAGCGATTATCGGGCACGCCAATCTGAATCTCGGCGATAAAGTCGCGCCCGTACTGGATGCGCTGCAAGCGGCCAGCCCCAACCGCTTTCGCGGCATTCGCCACTCGGTGACGTGGGACCCGCATCCCGAAGTGGAAAACTCCGCCGCGCACAAAATGCAGGGCCAACTCGCCAGCGATAACTTTCGCACCGGCGCACGCGTGCTGGCACGCAAAGGGTTCTCGCTGGAAGGCTGGGTCTATCACCCGCAGTTGCCGGAACTGGCTGCATTTGCCAAAGCCGTGCCTGAACTCACCATCATTTTGAATCACGTGGGTGGCTTGTTACGCACAGGGCCTTACGGAAATCGTAACGAAGAAATCATGGCCAACTGGCGCAGCGGCATCGCCGCCGTCGCGGCCTGTCCCAACGTGGTGGTAAAGCTTGGCGGCATCGGCATGACACGTACCGGCTTTGACTGGCACACGCGCCACAAGCCTGTCGGGTCAGAAGAGCTCGCCAGTGACATGGCGCCGCTTCTCGCCTACTGCATCGAAAAATTCACGCCCGCGCGCTGCATGTTCGAGAGCAACTTCCCGGTGGACAAGGTATCGTTTTCGTACAACGTGATGTACAACGCGTTCAAGCGGTTTTCGAAAAGCTATTCCGCCAGCGAACGCGCCGCGATGTTTCACGACACGGCGGCCAGGATTTACAAGATCGCAAACTAGCGCCTTACAATCAGCGCATCCACGGCAACCACGCGGTTGCCGGCGCAGATCAACGGATTCACGTCCAGCTCGCTGATCAATTCCTTTTGATCGTCGGC
>CANKUB010000236.1 GCA_947486575.1 Betaproteobacteria bacterium
ACAATCCTACAGATTTTGAGTTTGACTCTATTCGAGAAAACCTCATTGATTCAATTACTTACTGAATCGCCCCTCACGTCAGAGGAACTCACCATGGCTAACCAATTGAATTTATTCGACTTTTAACCGGACAGCAGTGATTTCACGTAAAAAATAGTTCAATTAAATCAAATGCTTACGTAAGTAGATGATATTGTCTCCGCTAGACGGAGAAACGCAGCATGATTTGCCACAACCGGAGGAACCCACCATGGACAAGCCTGTTACACCGCGCGGCATCAACCACCTGGTATTGAACGTTCGAGATCTCGAAGAATCGCATCGTTTCTGGACGGAGATCGTGGGCTTTCGTCAGGTCGGCGAACTAAAGCGTACGGCAGCGCGGCCCAATCCGCCGAAGATGCGTTTTTATTCGGGCGAGCGCCACGGCGGCGCGCATCATCACGACATCGCGCTGGTGGAGAACCGCGACCTGCCTGCGCCGCCGAAGGAATGGACGATGTTTGGCATGCCGGTGGCGATCAATCACATCGCCATCACCATGCCGAATCGCGAGGCATGGCTCGCGCACCTCGCGTACCTGCAAAACAAGGGTGTGAAGTTTGATCGCCGCGTCGAGCACGGCATGACGCACAGCCTCTATATCCACGATCCCAATGGCTACGGCGTGGAGTTTGTCTACGACCTGCCGCGCGAGGTGTGGGAGAGTGATATCGACGGCGCGCTAAACTACGTCAAAGCGCTGCCGACCGAAGGCGCCGAGGCGCTGGAAGACCGCACGCACGACGTGCCGGTTTTCAAACAGCCTGCTTGATTACATTCAATATTCCAGCAGTGCTCGATGATTTTTATACGCCAAGAGTAAATAATGAAAATAAAAATGAACCTGCTGCACCTCTCTGTATTTGCCCTGACTTTGTGTGCGCCTGTCAGCCTGGTCTATGCGCAAGCCTTTCCGGCAAGACCGATCCGTGTCATCTCGCCCAACCCCGCAGGTACCGGGCAAGATGTTGAACTGCGTCAATTGACACCGCATATGTCAGCCGAACTCGGCGTCCCCATCGTCGCTGAGAATCGTCCCGGCTTCGGCCAGTTGTTGGGAATGCAAATCGTCGCGAAGGCCACCCCCGATGGCTATACGCTGGGTGGCGGCACCATAGGAAACCTCTCGGCACACCCGCGACTATTTGATCGCCCGCTGTATGACGTTGAGCGCGATCTCGCGCCGGTGAGCCTGTCCATTAAGCATCCATGGCTGCTGTACGTGCATGCCTCTGTTCCCGCGCAAACGTTTCAGCAGTTTGTCGCGCTGGCGAAGGCGAAGCCGGAGTCCGTCACCTATGCCTCGCCTGGCGTGGGCACCTTTATTCACATGTCTACCGTGTTGCTGCAAACACTGACCGGGACACGTCTTAGGCATGTGCCCTACGGCGCACAACCGTGGCAGCCTGATCTGCTGGGCGGACACGTCGATGCAGCCATGTTCCCGCTGATCACGATGGTTGATCATGTGAAATCCGGCAAATTGCGCGCACTGGCGATATCCAATGGCAAACAACGCTCGCCGCAAGTACCCGATGTGCCACTGTTCAGCGAAGTAGGGCTGGCGCAATACGACCCGAGCGCCTGGGCAGGTCTGGTCGCGCCAGCGGGCACACCCAAAGCCATAATCGAAAAACTGTCGAAAGCCGCCGCTGCCGCTGCCCAGACCACTCAATATCGGGAATTCTCGGCAAGGAATGGCGCAACCGCAGTGGGCAGCACACCCGCTGACTTCGACATCTTCTTAAAATCAGAGAGCGCCCGGTGGAAAAAAGTCATCGCCGATAACGGCATTAAACTAGAGTAACGCGAGCGGGTGCTGCAAGCCCTACACACCGCGTGGAAATAAGGGACTTAGTGTATGGAGTGTTCATTGCTGGTGTATAAACTGCGTGTCGCAGGCTGTTTTGTTGCAGCCTCGCTATTGGCCATGCAGGCGTCAGCGCAATACCCTGACCGCCCCGTGCGTTATGTCGTGCCGCAGGCTGCGGGAAGTGCATCGGATACCTCAGCACGCATCATCGCTTTCGAACTCACACGCCTGCTGGGGCAACAGGTGGTGGTGGATAACCGTCCCGGCGGCGGCCTGACTATCGGCATCGAAATGGTGGTGCGCGCAGCGCCGGATGGCTATACCGTGGGCTACGGCAACATCGGCGGACTGGCGATCAACCGCAGCATTTTGCCCAAGGTGCCGTATGACGCGCTGAAAGATGTGCGGCCGATTGCACAGACCAACACGGGAAGCCAGATGCTCGCGGTATCGAATTTAGTGCCCATCAAATCAGTGCGTGAATTAATCAGTCATGCCAAGGCGAATCCCGGCAAGTTGCTGAACGGCTCGTCTGGCAATGGTTCGCCGGGCCATCTGGCCGGTGAGTTGTTCAAGCAAATGGCGGGCGTGAGCATCGCGCATGTGCCGTACAAAGGCGGCGCGCAGGCGATGACCGATATGATGAGCGGTCAGGTGCACCTCATTTTCGAGAGCACAAGCTCCATTTCGCCGCATCACCGCGGGGGACGGCTGCGTGGTATCGCAATCACCGGGCCCAAGCGTTCGCCGTCATTTGCCGATCTGCCGACCATCGCCGAGTCAGGGGTTCCGGGATATGAGGTAACCGTTTGGGCCGGCTTGATCGCCCCTGTGGGGGTGTCCAAAGCCGTCATCGCGCGCCTGAACGACGCTGTGAATAAAGCCATGACCTCGCCCAGTTTGCTGGAAAAATACGCAGCCAACGGCACAGACCCCGTCGGTGGAACACCAGAAGCCTACGGCGCGTTGATCCGGAGCGAAGTGGAAAAATACGAGAAAATTGCAAAGACGCTTAAGGCCAAAGTCGACTGAAGGGCACGGCAATCGTTATTCAACGGAGCAAATCAAATTTTCCATAATCTATTTTTACAACGTCTCCGCGCGCACGCTGTCCTTGCAGGCATCAGCGCCATGTTGTTCGCCGCTTTTGTTGGCGCGCAACCCTTCCCTTCGCGACCGATCACGTGGGTGGTGCCGTTCGCGCCCGGCGGCATCACTGACATTACCTCACGCATCGTGGCCAAGCACCTGACGGCAGACCTGGGCCAGCTGTTCGTCATCGAAAACCGGCCGGGCGCAGGCGGCGCAGTGGGCAGCGAGCAAGTTGCGCGCGCCCAGCCGGACGGCCACACGGTGCTGTATGGCACGCTGGGCACAATGGCAGCGAATCCGTTTCTCTACAAGGCGCTACGCTACCAACCGCTCAAGGATTTCGTGCCCATCCACGGTATGTTTCTATCGCCTAATGTCATCGTCACCAATCCCTCGCGTCCCTATATCACGCTGACCGCGCTGCTGGATTTTGCCCGCGCCAATCCTGGCAAACTTTCGATGGCTTCAGCCGGACCGGGCACCGGCACCCATCTGGCCGGCGAACTGCTGCAAGTGCACTTAGGCTTGAAGATGACGCATATCCCCTACAAAGGCAGCGTCCCCGCGCTCACCGATCTCATCGGCGGCCAGGTCGATGTCATGTTTGACTATGCCGTCAGCGCCGGGCCTCATATCAAAACAGGCAAGCTGCGTGGTCTGGCGGTGGCGGGCACAAATCGCCTTGCCTTGTTGCCGGATGTGCCGACGACCAGCGAAGCCGGCGTGCAAGGCGCTGAATCGTCAAGCTGGTCTGGCCTGTTCGCGCCGGCTAAAACGCCTACCGCCATTGTCTCGCGGCTTACGCGCGCGATGGAACTCGCCATGGCATCCGCCGAGCCCACGAAGTACGCTGAGCAACACGGCAGTCGCGTGCTCAATGGCATGACCAGCGCCAAATTTTCCGCCTTTGTTGAAGCTGAAACGGTGCGCTGGGGCGAGGTGATACGGCGCGCAGATCTAAAACTGGAATAGTCCACACGACACCTACAACCCTAATCAGGATTTCACGTAACCATCTGTTTATATATAATTATTATTCACCTATTGCGCGCCGGAAAAAGCGAATGAATTGCGCTTTGCAATTACTGATCTTCAATGGCATAACTGGACTGACATTGGCCGCCAATGCCCAGACAGGTGCAAACGAATCTGCCTTTCCCAATCGGGCCCTTCGCATTGTCGTGCCTTTTTTTCCCGGCGGCACCCCGGATATTCAGGCACGCCTATTGACCGAGCGGCTCTCGCAACGGCTGGGCCAACCGGTGGTGATTGACAATCGCGGTGGCTCCAACGGCGTGATCGGTATGGAATTGGTGGCACGCGCGCCCGCCGACGGCTTCACCATCGCCTGCTCCACCGTCGGCGCGTGGACGGTGCACCCGTATCTTTACAAGTTGCCGTAAGATATTTTGAAAGATTTCGCGCCGCTCATCCGTGTGGCGTCCACACCCGGCGTGCTTCTGGTGCACCTCTCGGTACCGGCAAAAACGGTGCAGGAACTGGCTGCGTTAGCCAAAGCGAAGCCCGGGCAACTCAGCTTCGGTTCCGCCGGAATCGGCGGCTGGTTTCAAATCGCCACGGAATTGTTCGCCTACATGACTAACATCAAAATGCTGCACGTCCCCTATAAGGGGGCGGCAGCGGCGCTGACCGAAGTCATGGGTGGCCACGTGCAGCTCATGGTTAACACCACGCTGGCGGCTGCCCCGCACATGCAATCGGGCAAGGTGCGTGCGCTGGCCGTCACCAGTGCACGGCGCGTGCCCACGCTACCCCAACTGCCCACCATGGACGAATCCGGCGTGCGGGGTTATGAGGGCGACACCTGGACCGCCATCGGCGCGCCAGCGCGCACGCCGCGTGCGGCCATCAACCGACTCAATCGTGACATCAACGCAGTGCTGCAAGTGCCAGAGGGGGCAACAGCGCTATGCCGACGGTGGCTCCATCATCACCGGCGGCACACCGGAGCAGTATCTCGACTACCTGAAGACGGATCTGGCGAAATACGGCAAGCTGATCAAGGCGGTTGGGATCAAGGAAGGCGGCTAACTAGTGGTGGACCGGAAACCCCGTTTTTTTAGAAAAATATTCCGCTTGAATTATAAGCGCGCCCCTGGATTTCGTGTTTTCAGCTCTATCAGCAGCAGTTTCTGCGTTTCCTGTGTGAAGAACCTGCTGATCGGCAATTTCCGGACGA
>CANKUB010000237.1 GCA_947486575.1 Betaproteobacteria bacterium
GCCTGCTCGGAATACACCACGTCGGAACACGCATGAAACGGGATCAGTTTTTCACTCGATAGCACGTCCACCGTCATGCTGCGGCCTTCGGGCCAGGTCTGCGGCGAAGCCACCGTATACGACAGCAACACCTGTATCTTGTGGCGCTCTTCCTTGATGAATTGATAGACGATTTGACCCACCTTCATACGCTGCCATTTGTTGGCGAGTGGCCATTCGGGTGGATTCTCAATCGCGCTGGTTGCCTTGGGCGCGGGCGGTTGCGGTGCAGGTTGGGGAAATACTGAGGGTGGTACGCGGGTTGGCTCAAACGTGTAGCAATAGCCACCGGGCTTGCCGATGCTGCCTACGACCGCGTTAAGCAAAATCACCGCTCGGTCATTGTTAAAACCGTTGTAGTGCGCGCCCGAACCGCGATTGGTAAACGCCACCGCAGCTGGTGCAGCGGCTGCGAACTCCAGCGCCACGCGGCGGATGTCGGCGGCTTTGATGCCAGACACCTGCTCGGCCCACTCCGGTGTGTAACGCGCAATCCATTCCTTGAGTTCAGCCGCGTTGATGTTGCTCCAGGTGTCGAGCCATTTCGCATCGTGCTTGCCCGCTGAGATAATGGCATGGCACATCGCCAGCGCAATCGCGCCATCGCTGCCAGGGTTGGGGCAGAACCACTCGTCGGCACGGCCTGCGGTGTTGGACAGCCGTACGTCGAAGTAAACAAACTTCGCGCCGTTGTCGAAACGCCCCTGAATAATACGTTTGCACGCGTGAATCGCGCCTTGATGCGCCTCATACACGTTTGCACCAAAATCAATGATGTATTTGCTGCGCGCAAAATCGCCCGATTCCCAATCGGTTTCGCCGAGGCTTACGTAGTTCGATGCGCGCTTGTTGGAGGAACACAATGCGCGATGGTTAAACAGCGATGGCGAACCGATGGCATTGAGAAAGCGCCCCATTTCCTCCGCCAGACGCGAGCGACCAATCTGAATAGCGACTTCTTCCGGGTGGCCGTCATCCATCGCCTTGCGGATACGCTTGGCGATTTCACTGTGCGCTTCGTCCCACGTAATACGCATCCATTTGCCTTCGCCACGCTGGCCCGCGCGCTTGAGCGGAAACAGCAGGCGTTCGGGATAATCATTCACCGTTGGCCCGCTTTGCCCCTTGGCGCATAACGATTTACCGTTGTTGGGGTCTTCCGGGTTGCCGCCGACTTTCACCAGCTTGCCGTCGATGACATAACCTTGAATGCCGCACACGGTTGAGCAATTGAGGCACACGCCCTTGACGATTTTGGCTTTGGTGTAATCGTTTTTTAAGCGGCCTTTACCGTTGGCGCGGCGCTTCACTTTACGCTGGCCGATGAGTTCCACTTTCTTTGTGCCGAACAACTGTGCTTCGGCATCGGTGGGCGTGAGAAATATCGTTTCGCCTAACGCCAGCGTGGACAGTGCAGCAAAACCGGTTTTAACAAAGTCGCGTCGTTTCATACTTTCCTCCCGCCGTTGCCCATGCCGCCGGGATTCGGTTTGTATTCCAGCAGATTTTTTGCCGGTTCAACTTTGGCCCACATCACGCGCTTGCGTTTGGGAAATTCCGCTTCGAGTTGCGCCCAGGTTTCGATTTCATACGAGTACGGGTCATGCACGCGGCCCTTGGGAATTTTCTGTTCCATCTCCTTGGCGTGGCCTTTGTAGACCACAGAAGGTTTGGTTTTTTCTTCAGGTTTCAACACCGCCGTTTTCGCTCCGTGCTTCGCCATGAAGCGCGAGTAAGGCGACTCGGCGTCATTGGCATCGCCAAAGTGAAATACTTCCGCCGGACAGGTCTCAACACACGCCGGTTCCATGCCCACACTCAAACGCTGCGAGCAAAAATCGCATTTGTCGGCGACATCATTTTCATCGCAGCCGATGGCGGCATACGGGCAGGCTTTTTCGCAATCACCGGAGTGGTCACACTTATCAGGGTCGATACGCACGATGCCGTCGACAAGACGGTTGATCGCTTCCTGTTTGCAGGATTTAAGGCACGGAGCGTCTTCGCACTGCATGCACAGCGTGGGCAGAAAATTGCGTTTGACTTGGGGGAACTTGCCGTGCTCCCAGTAATAGACTTTGGTGCGGTAGCGGCCTAGCGGCACGCTGTTTTCAACCTTGCACGCAACGGAGCAGGCATGGCAACCAATGCAGCGATCAACATCCAGCGCCATTTTCCAGCGCGGCGCTTTGCCGGTGGCGGGGTTGACGGTGACGGGTGCGCCGATGGTGGGGGAGAGTAGCTTCAGGCTATCGGTCATGGTGCTCTCCAGAGCGTTTGGCGTTACCAGACAATGAGGCGCTGGCGTGGGTGCCGCAAATGACGCTGCGGGTGCGTGAACGGCTGGGGATTAACATGGGTTGCTCTTCTTTGGGTTGATTAAGGTGATACGGACGTACAAAGGCGGCGTTGCGCAATAAGCAAACGAAAATGAAAACAGTTGCCGGAGTGCGGCAATCACGAATGGAATGGTGCCCGCAGGCCAGCTTGCACTGGCCCGCAGGAAACGCGGTAGCGTTACGGTGGAGTTACTTCAGCAAGCCAGCCGATTGTGCAGCGGCTTCAATGCCTTCGTAGTTCGCCGCTTTGGTGGCGATGAATTTACTCGCGCGCTGCAAATCCATGATTTCTTTGTGTGCAGGAATTTTGGGGTCGAGCGTCAGGAATGCGTCAGTGATTTTTTTGGCGATGGCGGCGTCCAGACCGGGGCGCACCGTCCAGTTGTAGTCAAAGTACGGTGGTGTGGTTTCCAGCACGCGCACCTTCGCGGCGTTCGGATTTTTGGTCTCAATCAGTTTGTCCATCACTGAGGCATTGAGCACGCCTGCTTCGGCTTTGCCCGAAGCGACAAACGCGACCGTGGCGTCATGTGCGCCGGAGAATGCGACTGTTTTGAAATCTTTTTCCACGTTGATGCCGGCCTTGGTCAAAAAATGCCGTGGCATCAGGTGGCCAGAGGTGGATGAGGCAGAGCCAAACGCGAAAGTTTTGCCTTTCAGGTCAAGCAGCGTTTTTGCCGTACTGTCAGCGGGGACAATAAACCGGCTGAGAAATTTTTCGTCTTCGGCGCGTTGCACCAGCGGTACGACGCCGCCATTGGAACGGATTTTCGCTTGCACAAAGGTGAAGCCACCGAGCCATGCCATGTCGATCTTGCGGGTGGCAAGCCCTTCAACCACAGCCGGGTAATCCGTCACCGGGGTAAATTCCACTTTCATACCAATTGCTTTTTCGAGATATTCGCCCAGCGGCTTGAATTTGCGTTGCAGTTCGGTGGGGGCTTCGTCGGGGATGGCGCTGACTTTAAACGTGGCTTGTGCGGAAGCGCCGGTTGACATGCCAAGCATGGCAGTCAAGGCAAGCGCGCCGGAAATGATAAGACGGGGCATTAAACGCATGGAGTTCTCCAGATGGATAAAGTAAAGGGATTGGAAAGCGAACCACTGCAACGTACGTTAATTCGCCTACGGAAGCATAGCAGACTCTGGCGAGTCCGCAAGAAGGCGCGCAGGCATGCGGCGTGTCCGGATTGCTCTAAAATGGTTCTCTGTAAGTTATTGTTTTTAAATATAATATTAAGATTTATGCCATTCCTGAATTACGGCATAATGCGGCCAGCTTTGGGTGCGTAAAAAGTGTGCCAGTTTGCAGAAAAATTCAATGGGGAAGATATGGCTGAAACTCAGCGGCGCGGGTATGCGCGCCGTTATTTGATGGTATTGGTGGCATTCGCACTGGCGGCCAACGGGCAGGCGCAGCAGCCCGCTGTGCAGGCAACACCCGCGCCGTTGCAGCAGCCTGCGCAACAGGTACTGACGCCGCCACCGCCGCCCGCGTGGATGCAAGGCCGCCCTGAAGCGATGAAAAACTCATCGCTGGTGCCGCATGTCGGTGGCGTTATCGCTAAACCGGCATCTGACCTCAAGCTCGACAAAATCAAGTTGCCGCCGGGCTTTTCGATTGAACTGTGGGTCACTGGATTGCCTGATGCGCGTTCGCTGGCGGTTGGTGCGAAGGGTACCGTGTTTGTGGGCACACGTTTGCTCGACACAGTCTATGCGGTGGTCGAGAAAGACGGTAAACGCGAAGTCAAGGCGCTGCTCAAAGGGTTGAACAAGCCGAACGGTGTGGTTTTTCACAACGGGGCGCTGTATGTGGCGGAGGTGTCGCGCATTCTGCGGTTTGATGCGATTGAAGACAATCTGAACGCTGCGCCTAAGCCTGTGGTGGTGTTCGATGCACTGCCGAAAGATGAGCCGCACGGTTGGAAATTTTTGGCAGTCGGGCCGGATGGCATGCTGTATTTCAACATCGGCGCGCCGTGCAATAGTTGCGTACCGCCGGATACGCACGCGCAGATTGTGCGTGTAGACCCCAAAGACGGTGTGCTCGAAACCGTGGCCAAGGGGGTGCGCAATAGCGTGGGCATGGCGTTTCACCCCGCTACCAAAGAACTTTGGTTTACCAACAATGGGCGTGATTGGCTCGGCGATGAACTACCCAATGACACTTTGCACCGGGTACAAAGGCGCATGACGCATTTTGGTTATCCCTATTGCCATCAGGGTGACGTGCTCGACCCGGATTTGGGCAGAGGGCGTTCGTGTGCGGAATTCACCCCGCCGGTGTTGAAACTGGGCGCGCATGTAGCGCCGCTGGGGATGCGTTTTTATAACGGCAAAATGTTTCCGGCGGAATTTCGTAATCGCATTATCATCGCGAATCATGGATCGTGGAATAAGAACGGCAAAGTCGGCTTCAATCTGACGCAGGTTACGCTAGATGCGCAGGGCAAGGCGACCAAGTACGAGCCGTTTGCGGAAGGTTGGCTGGATGGTGCCAACCATTGGGGGCGTCCGGTGGACGTCCATATCATGACGGATGGAGCGCTGCTGGTTTCCGATGATTTCGCGGGTGCGCTGTATCGAATCAGTTACAAACGATAATTGCACGCTGGTTAGCCCGAATGTTGCACAAACAATGCGATCTCAATCGTTTGGCATGATGTGGAATTGAAATCATGGGATTTCAGAACGACGAGCGCAGTCTACCTTACCCATTAAGTCGGAGGGCGGCGGCGGGTTGGAC
>CANKUB010000238.1 GCA_947486575.1 Betaproteobacteria bacterium
AGCTGGCGCTACCAGTCCGTACCAGCCGTCAACTTCGTAGCCGGGCACGCCTGCTTCGGCAATGGTCGGCACGTCGGGCAGGGCTGCACTGCGGCGTAAGGTGGTGACGCCCAGCGCGCGAATTTTTCCGGCGCGGATTTGTGCGCTGCCTGATGAAACGCCTGAGAAGAACGCCGATATCTGCCCGCCGATCAAATCCGTCAGCGACGGCCCGCCGCCTTTGTAAACGATCCCTACCATATCTACGCCAGCGAGCACTTTGAACAGCTCACCCGCCAGATGCGTGGCGTTGCCATGCCCGGTATAGGCGTAATTGAGCTGGCCGGGCCGTGACTTGGCCAGTGCAACAAACTCGCTGATCGATTTAGCCGGCACGCTGTTGTTCACCACCAGCACGTAAGCGCCGTTGCCAACGAGACCGATGGCGGCAAAATCTTTCAGCGTGTCGTAGGGTAATTTTTTTACCACCGACGGCGTGATCGAGTGGCCGATGGGCACGATCAGCAGCGTGTAACCATCCGGTGCGGACTTGGCCGCGATCTCTGTGCCGATGATGGCATTGGCTCCGCCCCGGTTGTCCACCACGAGTTGCTGCCCCAGGCGTTCCGGAAAGCGTGAAGCGACAATACGCGCCACCACATCTACAGCGCCGCCGGGCGGGAATGGCACGATCATGCGCACCGGGCGCGTGGGTGACCACTGCACCGATCCCTGTGCACCGGCGGTTGCAGCGGTGGTGAGCAACAGTGAGGCTGCCAGAGCCTGAAGTAATGTTTTCATGAATACTTTGCTGAACAATGCTTGGGGAAAACTGCCAATATAGCATTGCCAACGGTGCGGTTGCATGTGTGATATCCCACGCGCAACAAAAAATAACATAATAAATACAGATAGTTACAAACATTTCCGAACAGCCGGTGCTGTGTTGCAGTGCGTGGCACAATCTGCATTTCAATAGCTATACGGGTAAGGCGCGGCAAATGACACAGAAACAACCCAAACGTATCGGCTTGGCCATTGTTGGCGCAGGCAGGGTGGGCCTGATGCGCGGCGAGATCGCGGCGCGCTTTCCGCAGGTGGATTGGATTGGCATCGCCGAGATCAACCCGGAGCGCGGGCGCTTGGTTGCCCAGCAGATTGGTGCGGATTTTGTGACGCGTGATTATCGTGAGCTGTTGAAGCGCCCGGAGGTGACTGCGGCACTGATTTCCACCGTGGGCCATCTGCATGCAGACCCGACGCTGGTGGCGCTGGAAAACCCGAACAAGATTTCGTTACTGATCGAAAAGCCGATATCCAACGAGCTTGCGCAATCCGAGCATGTGCTGGCGCAAATTCAGCAGGCCGGCGTCGATGCGTTGATCGGTTACACGCAGCGCTTTCGCCGTCGCTGGCTGGTGGCGAAGGATAGAGTGGCCAATGGCGCGCTCGGCGATGTCACCACGGTAAGTTCGCGCGCTTTTCTCAATCGCATGGTAGCGATCAATAATTATCAGCGTGAAAGCGATCCCGTGCTCAATTCGCCGATGGTGATTTCCGGCACACACGCGCTGGATATTGTGATGTGGATGATGGAGGGCAAAACACCGGTCGAAATTTACGCGCGGTCGGTGGATAAAGCGTTGGGCAAAGCATTCAAGGGCACCGATGCCACCGTCGGTACCATGACGTTCAGCGATGGCACGCTTTACAACAGCGTGGTGAACTGGGCATTGCCGGTCAACTGGCCGGGCGCGGTGTACGGGCTTGAAGTCGGCATCGTCGGTACCACCGGCGTGATGACTATCGACGACAGCCACCGTGATTTCGTGATGGCGACCGCACAACCGCAGGGCATGGGCTACGTGGCCGACAGCAGTCGGTTGGTAGATTTTGTCGGCAGCACACCCGCAGGCGATATGGCGCTGGGCGCCCTGCGCGGACCGATGGCTGAAGAAACCCAAGCGTGGCTGATGCGGTTGTCGATGGGCCTGCCCACCGTGCATGCCACTGCCGCCGAAGGTCATCACCGGCTGATGTTGGCAAAGGCTTACGATCTATCGGCGCGGATCAAGGCGCCAGTGGCGCTGCCGATTTCACCTGCGGATGAAACCCGGGGATAACAGCGCGACGTTAGTCGATGCGTACCCCAGCGTCCCTGATTATCTTCGCCCACTTCGGCAGGTCACTGCGAATCAAGGCAGCAAACTCCTCCGGGCCGCGTACTGTGGCGTCGCCGCCTTCACCGGTGAATCGGTCGCGCAGGTCCGGGCTGCCCATGGCCTTCGAGACACCCGTGTGTATCTTGTCAATAACGCTGCGCGGCGTGCCGCGCGGTGCAAGATAGCCGTACCAAACGGGCACGTCGTAGCCGGGAAGCCCGGATTCAGCAATGGTCGGAATGTTCGGCGCGCTGGGCACACGCTTGGTGCCGGTGACACCGAGGCCATTGACGCGGCCCGCGCGTACATGCGGCAGCGCCACTGCCGGATCGGGAAACACCATCTGCAACTGGCCTGCCACCACATCGGTCAGTCCCGGTGCCATGCCTTTGTACGGCACATGGGTAAGTTCGATATTGGCCATGGTGAGAAACAGATGCCCGGCGAGATGGCTGATGCCGCCGCTGCCCGATGATGCGAAGTTGAGCTGTTTTGGCTTGGCGCGTGCGAGCGCGATCAGCTCCTGCACGCTTTTCGCTGGCACTGATGTGTGCACGATCAGCATGAGCTGCGTGGTGTTGGCGATGGCAATCGGCACAAAATCCTTCTCTGCGTCGTACGGCAGTTTGCGATAAAGGCCGGGCGCGATAATGTGACCGATCGTATGCAACAACAGCGTGTAGCCATCGGGCGCGGCCTTGGCCACGATATCAACGCCGATGGTGCCGCCACCGCCACCGCGGGTGTCGATGACGAAAGGCTGGCGATACAGCTCGGTGAGTTTCTGGCCCGTGACACGCGCGATGATTTCTGCCGGCCCGCCTGCGGAAAACGGCACCACCACGCGTACCGGGCGCGAGGGGTAATCCTGGGCGTCGGCTATAAGCGGTGCAAGCAACAGTGCGATGGTGACTACGGGAGGCAATTTTTTCATGGCGATGCGCGATGGAATTTGGAAGCGTCCGCAATATAACATTGTGCGTCTTCGTCCTGTAGTTGGTAGTAAAATAAATGAATGAATACAGGCAATTACCCCGAAACGTTCGCGGCGCGAACCTGGTTGACGCGCGGCGGTTTCGGCAACGCGTGCCTGATGCGAAATTGAAACCCGGTGCGCTGGCCAACATCGTTGGGCCGCAGCCGCAATGAGTGAGTCTGCCACGGTAGTTCGTGTTCCGCCACTCAAGCGGGTGTTGCTGTGCGCTAGCGCTATTTTTGTGGTGGATGCCATAGTCCTCAATCAAGGGGCCATCGCAATGGGTGTCGTCTTGTGGATGGCATTGGGTACGCTACCGCTCACGCTGCGCGCCAAATACGCCAGCGTGCGCGGGGAACGGCTGCGGAATATTGGCGTTTATGTAACGGCTTGCGTATTGGTGCTGGCCTACAACAGCGTCAACAACGACATTGCGAATGAGCAGGCTGAAAATGTAGTTACCGCCGTAAAGGCATTTCACGCCAAATACCAGCGCTATCCAAAAACATTACCGGAAATCGTGCCGGAATTCATCGCCGAAATACCGCGTGCCAAATACACCGTGCTGTCCGGTGAATTCCGCTATCTGGCGGGCGATGGGAAGCCTCTGCTGCTTTACCAGGTACTGCCGCCCTTTGGCACGCGGATGTATTATTTTGAGAGCGGTACGTGGAAGCTGCGTTCTTAATGCATCACACAGTGCCCGCTGCCGTGCGTCGTCAACAGGCACGCGTCCGACATACCCGGCGACTCATAGTGATTGCAATTGAACCGCCGCCGTTAACCGTGCTACCCTTTCAAATCCATGGCGTGTAAGCGGCAAAGAAAATTATCTATATAAAACAAATGCTTGCAGTGTGGGCAATCGATGAACATTTCAAATAACCAGCGGTAGTTTTCAAAGGGGAATGCGCACGTGAAAAAAATTCTGGCGGTACTGATGTTGATGGGGCCTGCATTGGCTGGGGCACAGACTTCTGACGAGTTACTTAACGATGGCAAAAACACCGAGAACGTACTCTCGTTCGGCATGGGGCCGAAGTTGCAGATGTACAGCCCGTTGAAGCAGATCAACAAATCCAACATCAAACGTCTGGTGCCGGTCTGGAGCACCAGCACCATGAGCGAAACCGGTGAGTTGGCGCAGCCTGCCATCTATAACGGCGTGATGTACGTCACCAACGGCCATTGGACCTTCGCACTGGATGTTGCCTCCGGCAAGCAAATCTGGCGCACGCCAGTGGAGTATGACCGCGCGGTGTTGCGTATCTCGACATCGGGTGCGATTTATCGCGGCTCGCCGACGCTGTATAACGGCAAGCTCTTTCGCAGCACGCTCGACGCACACCTGATTGCGCTTGATATGAAGACCGGCAAGCAAATCTGGAAAAAAGCGTTTGCTGATTTTAAAGAGGGCTACAAAGGCGTAGCCGCACCGCTGATCGCCAATGGCGTACTCATTTCAGGGACCAGTGGCGGCGAGCATGCCACACGCGGATTTCTCATCGGCTCTGATCCGGAGACCGGCAAGGAACTGTGGCGCAAACACCTGATTCCTGCACCGGGTGAGCCGGGCCATGAGACGTGGCCGAAGACGGCTGATTCGATTCCAGATGCCTGGAAAATTGGCGGCGCTTCAACCTGGCAGAATGGCTCATACGATCCAGAACTTGATCTTGTCTACTGGGGCGTGGGCAACGCCGGGCCGTACGATCCGAAGTATCGTGGCAATGGTGATGCGCTCTATACCAATAGCGTGGTGGCAATTCGTCCGAAAACCGGCGAGATGGTCTGGCACTACCAGTACACGCCGAACGATCTGTATGACGTGGATGCCACCAACGAA
>CANKUB010000239.1 GCA_947486575.1 Betaproteobacteria bacterium
CGCCAAACCTTGCCCGAATTTCTCTTGAATAACCCCCAAAGCGATTTCATCGAGAAATTCATCTTCGAAAGGCAAGATCACGCGACCATGGAGATGTTCCGCTTGGCCACATAAGATCTCGCCCGGGGTAAACTCCGCACTCTCAAGTGATTTATTGTGCATGCAATAATTCGAGTGGACATCATTTACGACGCTGCTAAAAACGCGCGCAATATTGCCTTGCGTGATTTGAGTTTCGAGCGGGCGTTAGCGTTTGATTTCATTGGCGCGACCTACTTGATCGATGACCGGCACGATTACCATGAAGTGCTTCGGATCGCCTCGGTTATCTGGATGATCGATTGCATCACCTGTGTTTTGTGGAAACGGCGACCGGCATTCGCGTGGTGAGTTTCCGTAAGGCCAATACGAGAGAGGCGAAGCGACATGGCAAAGCGAAAAAAATTGACTGATAAAGACGGCGAAGTCCGCGAATTGACTACAACCGATTTCGAGGCGGCGCGACCGTTTGCCATTTTGCCAGCATCGTTGCAGACCAAGTTGCGCGGACGACCCAGAGCGACCGTAACGAAGGAGCGTATCACCATTCGTCTTTCGCCGGATGTGGTCAGCACCTTCCGCGCCACCGGCAATGGCTGGCAAACGCGCGTTGACGCAGCGCTGCGCGACTGGCTCAAATCGCACTCGGCGGCGTAGGAGTCTGCAAACGCGATTACGGGCGGACCCGAAGTGAGCGGGGCCTTTCAGTATCGCGGGATAACGAAGCCCGTTTGTAGCCGTAGCCTAATTGATCTTCACTCCTCCCGCCTTCATCACTTTGGTGATTTTCTCCACTTCGGCACGCACAAATTGATCGAATGCCTCTGGCGTGGAGGCTTTTACCGCTGCGCCGCGTGTGGAAATTTTGTCTTTGATATCAGCAATATTCAGAATGCGTGCAACTTCCTGTGACAACTGATTCACCACCGGGCGCGGCGTTTTCGCAGGCGCGAACAGGCCGTACCAGTGATCAAACACATAGCCCGGCAGCCCCGCTTCGGCAATGGTGGGCACGTCGGGTAGTGCGGGTGAACGCGTGGCTGTGCTCACGGCCAGCGCCAACAGGCGCTTGTCTTTGATAAACGGCAGCGTGTTGCCGATGGGCGCGTAGGCAAAATTCAAACGCGCGGTCATGGCATCGGTGATGACTTCGGGTACGCCCTTGTAGGGGATGTGCGTCAACGTCAGATCGGCCATTTGGCGGAACAGCTCGCCCGTGATGTGCGTGCCGCTGCCCACACCCGCGTGGCCGTAGTTGATGCCGCCCTTTTGTTTTACCATAGCAATGAGTTCTTTCACCGATTTGATACCGGCAGCGGGTGCGATGATCAACACGTTGGGCAGGCTGGTGGCTTGCGACACCCCGGCAAAATCACGCAGCGTATCGAAGGTGGCGTTGGGGTAGAGCGCGGGCGTTGCCGCGTGCGAAACGGAATTGAAAAACAGCGTGTAGCCATCGGCGTTGGCCCCCGCGACGATGGCACCTGCCACCGTGCTGCCTGCACCGGGACGGTTATCAACCACCACGCGCTGGCCAGATTTTTCGCTCATCTCATGCGCAATCATGCGGCCGATCACATCCACTTCACTGCCCGCGGTAAAGCCGACGATCATGCGGATGGGTTTGCTGGGGAACTGCTGGGCTTGGGTGGTGAATGCCAGCGTACCGAGCAGCAGTGTTGCCAGTGGTAGCTTCATGTTTCTCCTCCTTGTTCTGCGATTTATTTGAATTGGTTGAAGCTTTTGTAGGGCGTCAATACGTGCAGCGCATTGCGCCGTATGCCTCAATTGACGCACCGTATACGGCGCAATGTGCTGCGCTTATTGATGCCCGGTTTGTGGGTTACGCGCGTTAACGAAAATTAAACCGCATTTCTAAAACGCCAAACCTGAACGCCCACCTTGGCATTTGGGGCAGAGGCGTTGAAAGATATCGGAGCCGTTCGCGCCGTACTCAGTTTGACACTTGCTACAGCGCAACAGGTAGACGTACTGACCGTGATCGGTTCCAGACAGGCCGGTCGCCTGAACGACGAGCTGGCCATTGCGGTTCACGTAGCCTAGTGTTGTGGTTTTTGTCGCACCAGCGGTCGGATCTGCCATACGGTCCCTTTGATGCGGTTTAACGAAAAGTAGACAATCTACGCGACGGTTTATTTTGCATCGTACGGGAAGAATTTGACATAGCGTTCAAAATCAAGAATGTAATCAAAGAAGTCCGCCGATTTATTGTGCCCGAAATAAAGATTGTAAACACGCCGTGCCTGAATCAGAACTCCCAATAGATACTGACCAGTCGGATTTAAAAACCCTAATAAAAACAAATAGATACGAAAATACTGCTATGGAACATACTGCTGCCCAATCCCCGGCTTGCTGCGCCCCATCCCCGGCAATTCCCAAATGCCCGCACCCGCAGGATTCAAGTCGCCGTTGATATTGGCATCAATCACGCAAGGTTTGTTGGCGGCGATGGCTTCACGTATGGCCTGATTGAGGTCTGCCGCGCGATCCACGCTCACGCCATGCACGCCTGCCGAGCGCGCCATGGCAGCGAAGTCAGGGTTGTAGGGTGTGTTGGTGCCGGGGTGTTTGAAATCGGTAATGAGCTCGCGTCCACCGAGGTAGCCGCGTTGCAGGCCGCGTATGGAGCCGTAGGCGTAGTTGTTCCAGATCACATACACCACGGGGATTTGATATTCGTAGGCGGTGGCGAGCACGTTGGCGTGCATCAGGAACGCGCCGTCGCCGACGACCGCCACGCACGGGCGATGCGGTGCGGCGAGTTTTGCGCCGAGTGCGCCTGCAACGCCGAATCCCATCGGGCCGAAACCCATTGAGCCGATCAGCGAATCCGGGTGGCGTGGCTTGCAGAATTGAATCAGCCAGTTGTGATGCACGCCGATGTCGCTGACCAGTATTGTGTCGTCGGTGAGCGCGCGGTCGATTTCGTGGGCTGCGCGTTGCGGTGCAATGGGCGAGGTGTCGGCTTTGAATCCCGGCGCGATGAAATCATCCCATTCTTTTCGATAGCCGGCGATGGCGTCGAGCCACGGCGCGCGTTCTGCGGGTAACTGGCCCTTGGCGAAACGTGAGTCCAGTTCGCTGAGCAGTTGCCGCAAGAATGTTCGCACATCGGCCATCAAGCCCAGCGCCACTGGATAGTTGCGCGCGATTTCGTCGGGGTCGATATCGACGTGTATCAGCTTGGTCGGCGGAATGGTGAATGAGAAGCCCGGTATCCACGAGCTTGAGGTGCGGTCATCAAAACGCACGCCGAGCGCCAGCAACACGTCTGCTTGCCGCGAAGCATGGTTGGCTTGATAAGGGCCGTTGCGCGCGACCAGTCCCAGTGCGAGCGGGTGGCTGGCATCAATGGCACCGATGCCGCTGGCGGACATCGCCACGGGGATGCGCAGTTTTTCTGCGAGCGCCAATAACTCTTTGGTTGCACCGCCGTAGCGTACACCTTGGCCGACGAGTATCACCGGGCGGGTTGCCGACATCAGCATGTCGGCGGCTTTACGCACGCCTTCCGGGTCTGCGCCGCAGCGGCACGAGATATTGGAATTCCATTCTTCCGGGCGCGGCGTGGGTTCGGGTATCGGCTCGCTGAAAATATCGAACGGCACATCCAGCACTACCGGGCCGGGGCGGCCTGTCACCATGGTTTTCCACGCCTGACGCACGGCGATGGGCAATTGTGCCGCAGTGGTCGGCTGAAACACACGCTTGCAATACGCGCGCACGGTCGAAGGGAAATCCGCCTGATAGTGGCGATAGGTTTCCTGAAACGCGCCGCGATTGAACTGGCTGGTGGGAATGTTGCCGGTGATGGCGTAAAACGGCACCGAATCAAAAAACGCATTTGCCAGCGCTATCGGCAGATTCGCCGAACCTGGCCCGCACGACGTAACGGTTGCAGTGGGTTGGCCCGACACGCGGTAATACACATCGGCCATAAAACCAGCGACGCTTTCGTGATGCACGGAAATGGTTTTGATTTCGTCTTGGCGCGCGTGCAGTGCATCAAGAAAGCCGATGTTGCCGTGGCCGCACAGACCGAATACATACGGGACTTTTTCGCGGATGAGGTAATCGGTGATGACGGCTGCGCCGTCGTGGGTGGTGGGGTCGTGGGGCGTGGTCATGATGGTTGTTTACTCAAAATTCAAAATCGATTAACCACAGATGAACACAGACGAAATCTCAAACCCGTCATTCCGGCCTGCGCCGGAATGACGGTGGTGGTGTTATCTGTGTAAATCTGTGGAAAAAAATGTTGTTCAAAACCCATACAACTTCGACGGATTCCTGACCAGCACCTGCTCACGCACAGCCGCATCCGGTATCCAGCTCGACAGCAAATCACACAAATCGCCGTCATTCGGCATCGCGCTTTTCACCATCACATGCGGCCAATCGCTGCCCCACAGTACGCGCTCAACATTGGCTTGTACCAGCGCGTGCGCGTAGGCGTTGGTGTCGGCATGCGGCATCGCTTGTGTTGATATGCGATACGGCCCTGTGAATTTTACCCAGGCTTTGCCTGTTTTCATCAGGCGCAACAACGACTGAAACCCTGCGTCGTCGAGACCTTTGTCTGTTTTCATATAACCCAGATGGCCCAATACGATATCCACCGGGAAATCTGCAAAGGTGCGATCCATATCGGGGAATTCATCACAGTGCATCAAGAATTCCATGTGCCAGCGCATTGGTGCAATACGTGTAGCGAGTGCAGTAAGTTCGGCCATCGGTAGCGTGCCGGGTTTGCGGTCTTTGACATCGACAATGTTCACGCGCACGCCACGCACGCCTGCGGCGTTGAGTGTGGCGAGTTCGGCGTCACTGATGGTGTCATCAACCACGGCCACGCCACGAAACGCGCCGCCGGTTGATTGCAGGGCGTTGAGCATCAC
>CANKUB010000240.1 GCA_947486575.1 Betaproteobacteria bacterium
ATGCGCAACCTCACCGGCTACGCAAACATCCGCGCGGACCCAAGGCCCGTGTCAAAAAGGGATACGTGTCTCACCGCGCGGCTCAACGACACGTCGCAACCGCTCGCGTCATCAAGGATGGGAAAATTATTTGACCTTGAAAGGGCTGCGTGTAATGGCCTACCGTTGGGCCATGGCAGCGCTGCTGGGAATGATAGCGGTGCTGGCGTTTATCGGCGCCATCGCCATGTTCTGGATGATGCGAACCATTACGCGCCCGCTAAACCAGGCCATAGGCGACGCCAACGCCATCGCTGCAGGTCACCTTGACTCCACCATCGTTAACATTGGTTTGGACGAGGTAGGCCAACTGCGCAAGGCCATGCGCCACATGCAGCGTAATCTTGCACATATTGTTTTCAGCATTCGCGAAAACAGTGGAGCTGTGGCGAATGCCTCGCGCGAAATCGCTTCCAGCACCCGTGACATGAGTGCACGCACCGAGTCGCAGGCCTCCAGTCTCGAACAAACCGCTGCCAGCATGGAAGAGCTCAGCACCACATTCCAGAAGAATGACGAAAGCAGCCAGCACGTCAGCGATCTCGCGGCGCAAGCCGCTACAGCAGCAGAACAAGGTGGCGCGGTGGTCGGAAAGGTAGCGCACACCATGCAGGAAATCGATGTCTCCTCCCGGAAAATCGCCGAGATTACCGGCGTCATCGACAGCACTGCGTTTCAAACCAATATTCTTGCGCTGAACGCCGCAGTAGAGGCCGCACGCGCCGGCGAACAAGGACGCGGCTTTGCGGTAGTCGCTGCTGAAGTACGCGCGCTGGCGCAGCGCTCTGGCCAGGCCGCTAAAGAAATACGCACCCTGATCAGCGAATCGGCTAAAAAGGTGCAAGCGGGCACACGCGAAGCGGTTGAATCCGGAAAAGCCATGGACGACATCCTTGAAGCGGTACGTAAGGTCGCCGTCA
Organism: Betaproteobacteria bacterium; assembly: GCA_947486575.1. Taxonomy (GTDB): domain Bacteria; phylum Pseudomonadota; class Gammaproteobacteria; order Burkholderiales; family SG8-41; genus UBA5216. Next base: position 960 of record CANKUB010000240.1, read on the forward strand.
CCATGACCTCCATGCAAACCGTGCGCTCGGATCAGCGCCTGGGCGTCGGTCAGGTCAGCCGCGCCGTGGAGCAAATGAATCAAGGCACACAACAAACAGCGGCGATGGTGGAATAAATCGCCGCCACCGCCGATTTGTTAAGCGATCAGGCGCAACAGTTATCGGAAGCGGTATCAGCTTTCACACTGGCGGGTGAAGACACGCTGCGCAGCACCGATTACATTGCCGATGCGCACGCCAATATCAATACACCCGAGGCAAACACTGATCATGGCGAGGCAGCACAACGCCACATGAATCTATCCGATGAAACCCGGCAGCAGGCGCCCGTGCTACCCGGTGGCGCGCGACATCCCATGCTGACATCGGCACCGGATCGCTGAGGTTAGCGACAACGCCAGCGACAGAACAATAGCTGTCTGCGCGTTGCAGCTTTCCAGCGTAGCGGACAACATCAAACCATCGACAGCTTGGCGTTGGCTTGTATCAAACGCGCGACCAGCACACTCAGAAATACCCGCTCAAAGCTGATGCGGCAGGAATCCGTCACTTTTTTATACGCGGCAACCGGAATCTTCAGCATACGCACCTCCTGCGTCGTCGTAACGTCAGCCGTGCGCAAATTGCCGGGACTGCCTAAACACGCCATCTCCCCCATGCATTCACCCGGCTTTAACGTATCAATCAGCCGCCGCTTGCGCGTGACGCGGGCTTCACCACTCACCAGGATGCAAAAATAATCGCCAACATCACCTTCACGCAGAATCACCGTATCTTTGGGTATCGTCACCCATTCCGCCAGCCGCAGTACCTCCCACAAATCCACATCGGCAAAGCCTGCGAAGAATGACAGCTTGCGCAAGCTGTTAAAGCGCTCGGTCTCAAATACGCCCTGCTTGGGCAACGCCGTGGTGCCGCGCATCATCCCAGCCAGCTCATCAATCAGTTGCGCCCACGTCATGTAACGCTTGTCGGTTTCGCGCTGCAGCGCGCGAATCACAATCATGTCGAGTTCCAGCGGCACATCGCGGCGAAATTCCGATGGCAGCGGTGGATTGATATTGAGCACCATATACGCCAGCCCGGCGATATTGTCGGCCTTGAATGGCGCGCGCCCTGTGAGCAGCATGAACATCACAATGCCCAGCGCGTAAATATCGGTTTGGTGATTGAGCGGCTTGTTCAGGTGCTGCTCCGGCGACATGTACGCCGGTGTGCCAATGCCGTCAATCATGGTGGCTTCTGCTTTCATGATCGCGGCCGAGCCAAAATCGGTGATTTTGACGTCGTTGTTTTCTTTCAGCATGATGTTGGCGGGCTTGATGTCGCGGTGAATCACGCCCTGCTGCGCGGCATACTCCAGCGCACGCGCGCATTTATAGGCCACCTCAATCACGTCGCCGATGCCCAGCAGATTTTCGCCTTTGGTAAAGCGCGAAAGCGTGCCGCCTTCAACGTACTCCATGACAATATAACCGTACTCATCGTCGATGGCGGCATCCAGTATCTGCACAATATGCGGGTGATTGAGCTTACCGGCGAGCGACGCTTCTGTTGTGAACAAACGATTCATCAACCGGCCACTGCCCATATCGTTCATGACGGTCTGCGAGACTACTTTCACCGCCACATCGCGTTTACCAAACGAATCGTGGCACAGGTAAACCTTGCTGGTCGCGCCTTCGCCCAGAACGCGAATGACGTCGTACTTGCCGACGCGCTTGGGCGTTAATGAATTCGTATTTTCGGACATGATGTTTTCAAGCAAGCCGCTGAAAAAGCTCCATTAACAGCAAAATAAGTGTCGTAACTAATTGAATTATAACATAAAAGTGCAAAATTACTTGCGAATCAACACCTCTGGCAACCAGGTCACGATAGCCGGAAACACCGTGATCAGTGCAATCGCAATCACCATCATGCAAAAAAACGGTATCGATGCACGCGCGACGTAAGTACTGTCCTTGCCGCTCATGGTTTGCAGCACAAACAAATTGAAACCCAACGGCGGCGTCACCTCGGCGATTTCCACCAGCAGCACAATGAAAATTCCAAACCATACCAGGTCAAAGCCCGCCTTTTCCACCATCGGCAAAACGATGGAAGTGGTCAGCACAATCATCGACACGCCGTCGAGCGCCGTGCCCAGCACAATATAAATCGCCGCCAGCACGGCAATTAGCATGTAGGGATTCGGATTCATCGCCGCCACCCATTCGGCCAACGCCTTGGGTATGCCAGTGAACGCCATGCATGACGCCAAAAATGCCGCGCCACCGAGGATAAACAAAATCATGCACGACAGCCGCGTAGCACCCATCAAGCTGTCTCGAAATGACAGCCAATTCAAACCACCGCTCGCCGCCGCTATAATGAATGCGCCTAAAACGCCAAACGCAGCCGCCTCGGTCGCAGTCGCCCAACCGGCCACCATTACCCACACAATAAACACTATCAACAGCAGGCACGGAATCAGATTGCGGCTTAAGTACAGCTTTTCTTTGAATGTGTAAGCTGTTGTGTCTATTGGAGTTTTTCCAGGGTTCATCAGTGCCCAAACAATGATGTAGCCAGAAAACAGCAACATCAACAGCACGCCCGGAATGATGCCCGCGATAAACACCTTGAGTATCGACACCTCCGCTGCCACTGCGTAAACCACCATGATGATCGACGGTGGCAGCAATATACCGAGCGTGCCCGCGCCACACAACGAGCCTAGGCACATTTTTTCATCGTAACCGCGTGCTTTCAATTCAGGCAGCGCTACCTTGGCAATCGTCGCGCACGTCGCCGCTGACGAGCCCGACACCGTGCCAAAAATTCCGCAGGCGATTACATTCACATGCATCAACCGGCCCGGCAGCCAACCCAGCCACGGCGCAAGGCCCTTGAACATTTCCTCGGAGAGCCGCGTTCGATAGAGAATCTCGCCCATCCAGATAAACAGCGGCAGCGCCGCCAGTGTCCACGACGCACTTGATCCCCAAAACGATTGAAACAGATTTACATCAGGCGGCGTGCTGGTAAAAAACTGCAGGCCCGCCCATGCCACAGCGGCCAGCGCCAGCCCGATCCACAGACCGCCGAACAGCAACACCAGCAAAAGCGTCAACAGAATGGCTGCAATCACCAGCGTGCTCACAGCATCTCCGAGAAATCACCAGCGTTGCGTCGCGCTTCGTCAGCCAACTGATACGAGGGCTTCTTTCCGCGCAGTACCGTCACCAATTCATCGAGCACCGCGATTAAAAAAATCAGCACACCCAGCACCACGCTGAATTGTGGAATCCAGATGGGGATTTTGATCAGTCCCTGCGCAACCTCGTTGAATTTCCAGCTTTCAAACACAAATCGCGCAATCGCCCATGCCATGTAGCCTATGCAAAGTGCAGCCACCACCAGCGACACAATCTCAGCGCGTCGGCGCGCTGCAACCGAAAGGCGCTCTATCCACAGACCGACGCGTATCAATTCGCCCTTGCGAAAGGTGTGCGCCAGTGCGAGAAACGCACTCGCCGCACACAGCCAGGCAGAAATATCGTCAGCGCCGCGAATCAGAATGCCCATCTCGCGAGCACCCGACTGCGCCAGCATCAGCACGCAAATGCCCGCAAGGCAAATCGCTGCCGCGATGCCGCTGGCCGCGTAGAGGTTATCTAGCGCTCGCCGCACTGAACGCTGCTGGGCGTTGAAAAGTCAGCGCCTGAAGTAACATCTGCGCAGGCCGCCGTTATGCGTACACCAACCGCATGGTGACCAAATCAAACCAGTCACTTTTTGCGATAAGCTGAAATAATCGCTTCTCCATCGGCCCCTGCCGATTTTTGCCACTCCGCTAAAATAGTGTCACCCACTTTGGTAAACGCCGTGCGCATGGCAGCATCGGGTGTGTGCAATGTCATGCCGTTATCGGCAAGCAGTTTATTCGCCGCACTTTCGCGTTGCCG
>CANKUB010000241.1 GCA_947486575.1 Betaproteobacteria bacterium
AGGCTGCACTCGCCAATAAATTGATCGAAGGATTGACTGAGGCCGCACCCGGTTACGTCTCGCTCGTGGCGATAGTTGAACTGGTATGGGTGCTGGAGTCCGCATACGATCTGACTCGTCGACAAATAACGGAGGCGTTGCGCAATCTGCTTTCGGTAAATGTATTCAAAGTGGACCGCGTTGCCGTGGTTGCAGCGGCGTTACGCGCCTATGCAGACGGCACTGCAGACGTTGCCGACTGTTTGATCGAGCGCTCATCAGCCCTCGCCGGATGCCGTTGCACGATGACCTTCGACCGTGCTGCGGCGAAGACGGGTGGCATGGTTCTGATCAAATAGGCTGTAGATATCTTCGCGTGTGCGGTGCGAATTGGCAAAAGTGTAACGTAAAGCAGCGCGGTCAGCTTTAACTCTCCATTGAACATCTTCGTCAGGCCAGCCGCCCGCCAAGTCGCTCGGCCAGCCAGTCGGCGACGAGATTGGCGCCCACCTGACGATTGTCCTCCTGGCAATGATCGCTGCCGCCGTCGTGCGCGGTGAGTATCTTCAAGGTCTTGTCTTTTGAACCCACGGCCTCGTTTAGCCGCTGCGCGAATTCCAGCGGTACGATATTGTCGTTCTCACCATGGATGCAATAGAACGGGCATCGTATTTTTTCAGCAATGCCGGCCAGCCGGTAGTTTTCGAGTTTTTTCATGCACGCCGCCATATCGGGCATGCCGAGCACCCACGGCAACTGGAACGACGGCGCCGACACTTTGGTGCCGCCGGTCTCCAGTATCTTGCGCCGCCGCACCCATGCTTCGTGATAGTCGAAATGCCCACCCCAAGCAACGCAGGCAGCAAATCGCGGCTCCAGCGCCGCAGCACGCGGTGCGTAATAGCCGCCCATGCTAAAGCCCATCACAGCCACGCGCGTGGCATCGACTTCGCCGCGACCGGCAAGATAATCCAGTGCCGCCCGCCCAGGCACTTCGTAATCATGGCGACTGGGAATACCCTGTAGACGCAACGCCTCGCCTTGTCCGGGGCCGTCGATCGCCAGCACATGGATGCCACGACGGGTGATCTCCGCGCCGCCGAACAGCACGCTCATCTCCTTGGCGTTATCCAGCCCGTCGAACATCACCACTGCCGGCGCTGCGCCAGCGACATCCGCCTTGTAGAACCAGGCCGGCAGCGTCGTGCCTTCAAACGGCACCTCGACCCGCTCGATCGCCGGGTAACGCCGCGCGATGCCCTTGCCGAAGCAGCGCAGACAACTGCGATAGGTGTCCCACTTGCGGTCCGAAGGCGCGATGAACCGTTCGCCGCAAAAATAATAAATGGCGGCGCGAAGGTAGTAACTGCCAGCGGTCAGCCGATGCCCATCGCGCTCGGCAGCATCGGCAAAACCTTCCACCCGCTGCGCCATGGCCGTCCACTCCTGCCACCAGCGTTCGTTATCGCCGACATGCGCCTTTAACTTCTGTCCGACTTGATCGATCTCGCCGAGCGCCGCCGCGCCCCAAGTCTGCATCTCGATGCCAAACATCACGCCCTGCGACCACATGTGGTTGCCGGGAAAATACTCGAACCAGTGACTCATTGCGACTAACTCCTCGTTGCGTTCGACATCCCATCCGAACACGCAGCTTATTCGGTCACACGTTTAACCATGAACGCGAGGCCAGCGCCGCGCCACTTGCACTATTTCGGCACGAGCCCAATGTCGCGCGCCACTTTGCCATACTTGTCGTATTCGCTCTTCAGGAATGCACCGAAATACTCCGGCGACTCCGTCCTCAGGTCCAGCCCCAGGGCTTCCAGCTTCTTTTGCAGGTCTGGCTGCTTCAAAGCCGCGTTCGCCTCCCGGTTGAGTGCCGCAACGATGTCATTTGGCACGTTGGCCGGCGCAACAAATCCAAACCAACCGCCCGCAGCGAATCCCGGCACCGATTCTGCGACGGTGGGGTAATCAGGGTAATTGGTGGCACGCGCTTCCTTCGTAATTCCAAGCAGCCGCACCCTGCCGGACACGATATAGGGATACATGCCCGTGAACGAGGAAAAGCCTGCATCCACTCTGCCGCTCATGAGTTCCGCGCCCATCTGCGGAACCCCCTTGAAAGGGACATGCAGGTATTCAAAACCCACGCTCGAACGCAACATTTCGGTCGCCATGTGCAAGAAAGCGCCCTCGCCGTTCGAGGCAAAAGCTACCTTGCCCGGGTTCGCTTTTAAGTAACCGATGAATTGGCGGACGTTCTTGAACGGGGTGCTGGGGTGTACCACCAGCGCCAGATAGTTGGTGGCGACCAGCGCGATCGGCGCAAAGTCTTTTAACACGTTGTAGGGAACCTGCTTCATCGTGTGCGGTACGACCGACATATTGCCGCCCTGCCCGCAGGCGATCGTGTAGCCATCGGCAGGCGCATGCACCGTCATCCCCAAACCAATGCTACCGCTCGCACCGGGCCGGTTGTCGACCACAAACTGCTGACCTAGGCGTTCGCCCATCTTCTGCCCGACCAAGCGAGCGATCGTGTCGCAGGAGTCGCCGGGGAGCTGGGGAACGATAATACGTACTGTCTTGGTGGGGTATTTCTGCGCGAGCGCATTCCCTGCCACGCAGGCACAGGCGAGCAGCAGGAAAATCCTACAAGTCATAAAAATCATTGAGTGTCTCCTTACTGGTAAGAAAAGCAAAGAGCGGGCCAGCTACGTGAATCGACATTAATGTCGCGCTTCAGGAAGACTCGCCAAATCGAATGCCGATTCCTGCCATGGCCTGCACCGTGGCAGCCCCCCATCGTCTGGCGATTTCCTCGCCGCTCGATGCTGCGTGGTAGACGGCATCCTGCTGATCGCCGGGCTCGGGCTGAATCATCACCAGCAAGCGCCCGAGCTCATTACCCACATTCTTAAAGTCACGATACACACCCGCGGGCACGGATACAAAGTCCAGCGGCTCAAGGACAATCGAGAACTGCCCCTCGTCCCCCCAGACGATTTCGAAGCGGCTTTGCACGCAAAAGAAGTTCTCCACCGACGCCGTGTGTTTGTGCAGGCCGGCACTGTCGCCCGGAGGACATTCGGCCAGCGTGATGGTCAAGCCGGGAGCGCCTTTAACGGGCGCCACTTTGCTACGGCCTTCCCAGCCCACCGGCGACATGATGGGCATCACCTTTTCGGGAGACATCATCAGCATGGCCTCCTGGGGAATGCCGTTGGCGTCTTTCATGGAATCCTTATAGGGAACCAGATTTGAATAACGCGCCAGCCGTTGGGGAACGGTGTCATCGAGGGGGTTGTGCCGGGGCATGGAAAAACTCCTAGGTTGAACGCAACAATAGTACACCGTCAGTCCGCTATCCTGCTCGCTAACTTGCCGACTTCACACCATCTAGCGATTTCCTCCCATTCTAAATCACTCATGCGTCAAAGGGGTTGGAACGCTTACCGAACGTCACGAACTTAGTGCGCACTAGACTGGTGCAGCAGCGGCCTTGTTCAGTGCAAAGTTGAACCTTCCATACCGCCTCGACAAGAATTGTCCTCTGCAAATATTAACACCACGCAATTTTCTGGGCCTGCGCAGTCGCTCATGCAACAGCAGGCACCGGCGAATACTCGTGATGCAGGCCCCCGAGCAAAGTTTTTGAGCGCACGGCAACACCCTCCCCCAATCGGTGGCGGAAGTCCGATATTTTTGTCTTTGCCAACTCCGGAAGCGGCGGTCCCGGTACTCCTGGTCCCAAGCTGCTGTGTGGCCTTCCATGATTGTAATGCGCAACCCAACTTTTCAGAATTTCACGCAGATGTGCCTCGCTCATCGGAATCAGCCAGTCCAGGCATTCGCGCGTATCGTGCCGATCACCCGTTCGCAGATCGCATTTGCTTTGGGCGACCGTGGTGGTGATTTCAATATGCTCAGGCCCAACGCCTTGATCGATTCGTCCAGGTGTTTCACAAAGATGCTATCTCGATCATGAAGCAGATAACGGTGTGAATTGTCCTCACCCATGACTTCTCGCAGTTGCTGTAAGGTCTAATCTATGCTCGGGTGCACCGTGACAGCGACGTGCTTCAATCTGCGGCTACCGTGCTCGATGACCACGAATACGTAGAGCATTCGGAAAGTCGCCATGACCGCAATGAATCACACGCCAGAATCATTTTTGCAGGGTTCTTCAGGAACGTCGGCCAGCGCTGGTCGCCAAGGGGTTGCCCGTGCGGTGCCTTCGGCATGTACTTGCGTACGGTACGCGGCGAAACCCGAATATTCAGTTTCACCAATAGTTCGTTGGCTATTCGCTCTTCACCCCACAGCGGATTTTCCTGCGCCATCCTGCGGATCAACGCCCGCAATTCGGCAGGTATCCGTGGCTGCCCTGCCCGTGAGCACTGACCCCGCTTCAAATGTGGGGCAAGTGTTCGGCATCACTATAGGCAACGTTATTACCCCGATCGAGAATGTTCCGCACTTGTTCACGCTGGAGATCGACCCACAAGCAGCGGCTCAGCAGTATCGTGACCGAATCGTAGGTCCCGTACGCGGCGTACTCCCGGACGCTGTGGTGAAGAGTATCGAAGAGCAACTCTCCGGGGCCTGCACCACTGAAATTGCCGCGTTCGACGAACTCTTGGCTGACACTCATCGCGCAGGCCAAGGATAGTCTATGGAGCGTCGACCTTTCCCGCTGTGAATCCATTCTGCTACGCAGCTTCTGGGCCATGGTGTTGATGGATGTATTCACCCGCCGCATCGTAGGTTTTGGTGTCGCCCCTGCGCACATCGACGGTATTTCGGTGTGTCGGATGTTCAACCACGACATCGACGGCAAGCAATTGCCAAAACACGTCAGCACGGATAACGATCCGCTGTTTCGTTTTAATCGGTGGTTAGCGAATCTG
>CANKUB010000242.1 GCA_947486575.1 Betaproteobacteria bacterium
GAGCAAGTTGATCCGAAACTGATTTTCTGGGAAGGCAAAGGCCCGAAACAGCCGATCCCCGTGACCAAGTTCTGCGACAACAAAATGGCACGTAAGCAGTTGATCGAATGCTTGGGCCCGAATCGCCGTGTAACCGTTGAAGTGGTTGGCACTGCTGACCCAACACCGAAACCCGCAGCGAAACCGGAAGCCAAGCCTGAAGCCAAGCCGGCCGCAAAACCGAAGCCCTAAGCTTCTCCGGCGTCAAATCAAAGCCCTGCTTCGGCAGGGCTTTTTTTTGCCTGTTTGGTTTACACTTCATCACCATGCAAGACACAAGCCCACACGCGTCCCCGGCAAGCGCGCTAACCCTGATCGCGGCACGCTGGGTAATACCGGTAATCCCGCGCGACGTCGTATTGGAGCATCACGCCGTTGTCGTTGCGCAGGGCGAAATTGTTGATGTCATTCCCACCAGCACAGCCGTCGAACGCTACCCTGCAGCGCAGGTAATCAATTTACCCGACCACGCCATTATTCCGGGCCTGATTAATCTGCATACTCACACCGCGATGACGTTGATGCGCGGATTAGCCGATGATCTACCGCTGATGACGTGGCTGCATGATCATATCTGGCCCGTGGAAGCGAGCGTGGTCAGCGCCGACTTTGTGCGTGACGGCGCCCTGCTCGGCTGCGCGGAAATGTTACGCGGCGGCGTGACCTGTTTTAATGATATGTATTTTTTTTCGGATGCCGTCGCACACGCCGCTTTGCAATCCGGCATGCGCGCTGCCATCGGCATGATCGCGGTGGAGTTTCCTTCAGCCTACGCCAGCGACGCAGCCGATTATCTGACCAAAGGCATGGCGCTACGCGATACCTTGCGCGATGAAAGCCTGCTATCGTTTTGCCTCGCACCGCACGCGCCCTACACGGTGAGCGATGCAACCTTTGAGCGCATCGCCACCTTCGCCGCCGAACTCGATGTGCCGGTGCATACGCATTTGCATGAAACCCAGGACGAAATTCGCGACAGCCTCAAAGCACACGGCGTACGGCCATTACAGCGCCTGAAAAATCTTGGCCTGCTCGGGCCCAATCTGATTGCCGTACATGCGGTACATCTCACGCAGGAAGAAATTGCGTTACTCGCCGAGTACGGTTGCCATGTTGCGCATTGCCCCACCTCAAACCTGAAGCTCGCCAGCGGCCTTGCCCCGATACACGCACTCATGCAGGCGGGCGTAAATGTCGGCCTTGGCACTGATAGCGCCGCCAGCAACAACAGGCTGGATATGCTGTCGGAGCTGCGCCTTGCAGCCTTGCTCGGCAAGCTGGGCGCGAACGACGCCGCAGCGATTCCAGCGCGGCAGGCCCTGGAAATGGCCACCATCAACGCCGCGCATGCGCTGGGCCTTGACAGCAAAATCGGCTCGCTCGAAAAAGGCAAACGCGCTGACATTACCGCCCTCAATCTAGGCGCGCCGGAGCTGGCACCCTGCTATCACCCGCTATCGCAACTCACCTACACCGCAGGACGCGAACACGTGAGCCACGTGTGGGTGGACGGCGTGCTGCGCGTCAACGAAGGCCAGCTTACCGGTCTGGACGTGGCCGACATTACCGCCCGCGCCGGATTCTGGCGCAACAAAATCATTCAGGCCCGCACATGAACACCGCGAATGTCGACAATGTTGATCCTCGGGAACTAGACAAATTCAGCGAGCTCGCCCACCGCTGGTGGGATCCGCAAAGCGAGTTCAAACCGCTGCACGAGATCAATCCGCTACGCCTGGATTACATCGACAGCCATGTAAAACTCCTTAATAAACAAATACTTGACGTGGGATGCGGTGGGGGAATTCTAGCCGAAAGCATGGCCGCGCGCGGTGCCATCGTCACCGGTATTGATCTCGCAGACAAGCCGCTCAAAGTCGCCGAATTGCATTTGCTCGAAACTGGCCAGCACGTTGACTATCGCAAAATTTCCGCCGAAGACCTTGCCCGCGAACGGCCAGCGTCGTTCGACGCCGTAACCTGCATGGAAATGCTCGAACACGTGCCTGACCCTGCGGCCACCGTCGCCGCGTGTGCCGCGCTGGTAAAACCCGGTGGCCATGTATTTTTCTCCACCATCAATCGCAATCCGAAAGCGTACTTGTTCGCCGTCATCGGCGCGGAGTACCTGCTGCACCTGCTGCCACGCGGCACGCATGATTACGCGCGCTTTATCAAACCCTCCGAACTCGCCGCCATGTGCCGTCAGGCGCGGTTGGATGTTGCCGGACTGACCGGCATGACCTACAACCCCTTCACGCAGCGTTACGCACTTGAGCGTGATGCCAGCGTTAATTATATTTTGCATGCGACAAAATAACCCCTACACCGTCATTCCCGCGCAGGCGGGAACGACAGTGGGAGGTTTCCCAAATCCGAGCCTACTAAACCAATGATTCAAGCCGTACTATTCGACCTCGACGGCACCTTTGCCGACACCGCGCCCGACTTGGGCTACGCGGTAAATCTGATGCGCAAGGCGCGCAATCTGCCGCCTGTGCCTGAAGAAAAAACGCGCCCCGTAACCTCCTCCGGCGCACGCGGGCTATTAGGCGCAGGCTTCGGCATCACGCCCGATCACGCCGATTACCTGGCGATGCGCGACGAATTCCTCAATCTCTACGAAGCCAACCTGTGCCGCGATACGCGCCTGTTCGATGGCATGGCCGAACTCATCAACTCACTCGAAGCCCGCCAACTCACCTGGGGCATCGTTACCAACAAAGCCGAGCGCTTTGCGCTACCGCTGATGAAACTGCTGGGCTACGGCACGCGCAGCGCCTGCGTGATAGGTGGTGACACCACCGGCAAGATGAAACCGCATCCTGAGCCGCTCTACGCCGCTGCAAAGGCCATTCAGATTGCGCCGGAACATTGCCTCTACGTGGGCGACGACGAACGCGATATTCAGGCCGGGCGCGCCGCCGGTATGAAAACCATCGCGGTACGCTATGGCTACCTGAATGGCAGCGATCCAGCAGCGTGGGGCGCGGATGCTATAGTCGATAAGCCATTGAATATAATGAATTATCTGGTGTAATTGTGTACCCGGCACTCAAATAACGCACAAAAAAAAAGGGCGGCTGGGTAGCCGCCCTAACCTCCTTCAGGAACCTCCAACACACACTTACACACTTCACCCGCGATTGTATTCACTTGCGCCGCCATGGCTATTGGTAAAACAACGTAGTGCTGCCGATCCGCGCACCCGATGCACATCAGCGCGCCTGATCACGGCCCTCTCTCAGTAACTGCTTCAACTGGAAACGCCGCTCCGGTGGCGTGCCCGCCTCGTAATGAACCCGCACCAATTCGGGTACTTTGACTTCATCGCACTCTTTGCGAATGTGATACATCTCGATCGGCGGCTTCCAGTCGGTCTTGAATTCACACGTGGCCCTGACACAGGTAATTCTTTTTATCCACGCACAGATTTTTACGCTGGATGCGTCGGCGTTCAGAATTTCGGTTAAAAATCGCGCGTTCGGATAGAACGGCTTGTTAAGCCCGGCCTCTGCACCAACGTCCTGCAACACGCCGTAGAAGCTGCCGCCCACCTCCAGGAAATCGAGGACTTTCGCCATATAGCGTGACAAGTTGTCGGTATACGAAAACCCGCCTAGTAAATCGCTGATTAAGCGGAATTTACCCATTTCTTCGAGAGAATAGTCACGCAGCGGCTTGCCAAAAAGATACTGTAACTGGTTGGCGTTCTGCCGAGCCGCAGTCTGGTGCCATGCTTGGGTGCGGCGATCTTCTATCGACAGCGCAACGGTTTTGGCTTTGCGGCCCCGGCTTTCACGGCCTTGGGGGTGCTCCACATCGTAGTTCTCAGTGTAGTAATCCAGAATCGCCTGCCCGGTGCCTGCGCCCACATCCAGCCAACGGTCTGTTGTACCCAACGTGGCAAGGCTGCGATCAAAGTTTGCGGTCAGGCCGCGCGTGTATTCCTCCAGCGTTCTATCGATGCTGTAGCCTGCGGGCACATCCGCGCCCTTGCTCTGGAAGATGCTCTCCTGTTTGATAATTTCAGCACCGTTTAACGCTGGGGCCAGAACAGCGGGAACAACCGGAGTCGTTGAATTCTGGGCGTAAGCCATGCCTGCCCACAAGGACTGCACGCACAGCAGGCCCCATACACTTCGCCGAAAAGTTGCTTGAATCATCATCAAAATATATAGTAAAATATTGTTTATATTAACTATTTTATCTTTGGATTGAACATCCTGCCATTCTTGACCGCATCATTGAAACTGGCCCACGCGTAGTCAAATTTTCCGGTAGCCGAAAAACTAATGGCCGCTGCCGTCAAAGCGCTGAGGAACGTAATCTGGTGATCCTCCGTGCTGCCTGTATCGCTGCTAAACAACTGAAATGGAAGCTCGGCCGGATACTGGGCATCTTCGTGCACTGCGTCCTTGATCGATATCTCAGCGACACCACCGCGAATGTAGCGAAAAAAGGTTTCGCGGTCACGCGTCTGCGATATTCGCTCATCGGCGCCCAGCAACATCACCGGCTTGCGGATAAGACCCAGATATTTGGGCATGTTTTCGTCGATGCCCGCCGGATCAAGCAAAATAATGCTCGAAGCAGGCGCACCTTCAGCCAGCGCAATCACCGCCGCAGCACCCCCGAACGAATGCCCGACCAGAATGATCTTGCTGGCATCGATACGCCGATCGATTCTGTCGGGCTGCCGGTAAATAAATTCGACGATACGCGCCAGCAACTTGCCGTTCTCGTCCCAAGGGCCTTTGTTGGGCAACTGCAAC
>CANKUB010000243.1 GCA_947486575.1 Betaproteobacteria bacterium
CCAGAAAATCACGGCACGCCTGCTCAGAGTGAAACCAGTCAAGAAACTGAACCCACGTCGTTGGATAATCTTTTCCGCCAATTGGCGTTTGTTCGGAGGTGGCCATTTGGTAATTCTGGCACTTGTGGAGCTAAAGGGATACCCCGTATGTTTATACAGTTTGGTTGATTTAAGTGATTATTAAATTGATTTAGGCGTCGCACAGCCCGCCACCCACCCTATGACAGACCTACCACCCGGCGTCTCAGCGACAGACAAGGTCGTGCTCTTTGACGGCAAATGCGTGATGTGCAGTTCGGGCGCACAAGCCCTTATTCGCTTTGATCGACGTTGCCTATTCAAGCTCGGCACAGTTCAGTCGCCCGAGGGACAACGCATTCTTGCCTGGCACGGTCTGCCCACTGAATCGTTTGACACGTTCGTCCTCTCGGAAGGCCCGCGGTTGTATGTGCGCTCTACCGCATACGTTCGCATCGTTGTGCGGCTTCAATTTCCCTGGAACCTCGCATCCATAATCTGGGTAATCCCACGCCCACTCCGCGATTGGCTGTACGACAAGGTAGCCCAGAATCGCTTTCGCTTTTTCCGCAAGAGAGAACAGTGCATTCTGCTCACTCCGGACCACCAGGCCCGGCTACTCTCTACGCAGCCGAAGGACCTGCATGGGGACGTCTAACGACCGCTTGCAGCAAGCGTAGCCCGTATACAGCGCAGCGTAATACGGGTTCAACTAAGCCCTGCAATCCGCTACGCTCCTTGCAGGCTTACGGTTCGTGCCAGACCAACGCGACCGCCATCTATCACATCACCCTCGGTTTCCCCATCCATTACTGCATCGGCACCTTCGCTTCACGCAAATGCTGCGCATAGCGCTTTAACTCCGTATCGGTAAATACGCGAAATTCCTCTGGCGTGCTGCCGACCGGATAGAACGCTGCTGCATCCAGAAAGTCGATCAGCCTGGGCGATTTCAGCGCCGTACTCACTGCCGCCTGCAGGCGGTTGACAATAGCGGGGGGCGTTTTGGCAGGTGCGTACCATGCGTTCCAGGTGAAATCAACCACGTAGTCCGGCACGCCCGATTCGGAAATCAGCGGAATGTCGGGCATACGCGAGTAGCGCTTTGATCCGCTAAACCCCAGTGCGCGTAAGCGTCCGGACTGCACATGCACGGCGGTTCCGGTGGGCGGTGAAAACGCGGCATCCACTTCTCCGGCCATCAGCGCATTGATGGTGTCGGCGCCGCCGCGATACGCGATGTGGCGCATTTGTATGCCGGCGCGCAGATTAAACAATTCCGCCGCCAGCGTGGTTGTGCCGCCCACCGGCGGTGCGCCGTAGTTCAGCGATTTTTGTTTGGCGAGTGCGATTAACTCCTTGACGCTTTTTACGGGCAGCGCAGGATTCACCAGCAGGAGAAAGCCGACGCCGGCAGCAATACACGTAATCGGCGCGAAATCGCGGCGTACGTCGTACGGCAATTTTTTGTACGCCAGCGCGTTAAGCAGGAACGCCGGTGGCGTATGCAGGATCGTATACCCGTCGGGCGCCGCAGTAGCCACTATGCCCGCCGCAATAATGCCATTGGCCCCCCCGCGGTTGTCGACGATAAAGCCCTGCCCAAGGATGGTTTCCACTTCGCGTGTCAACGCACGCGCTATCAGGTCGGGGCTGCCCCCGGCGGGCGAAGGCACCAGCACGCGTATCGGGCGCGTGGGAAATGCCTGCGCGAGCGCGGACGTGCTGGGTGCTGACAGGGTTGTGGACATCAGCGCGATAGTGAGTAAACGTTGCACGAATTTTTCTCCTCGCCGGATGTGGCCGAACGGCGGCCTGCGCCATGCCGTCATGCTGGGCAATAATGGTGGTTGCGGGCTTGTCCGCGCGATGGTGCCGACCATGTTGGGAGCCGGGAAGCATCTGCCGCATGTTCTCCCGATGTTCGCCATCCATTCGTTACGGAATCGTAAGTCATTGTTTATCATTGATTTTTTTACCTGATTGACGCAACCGTGATAACGATAGTGAACTTGTCCCGGTCGAAAATCAACCGTCGGGCTGCGAGAAAATGAATTGCTGCCAACATCCGGAATTGCTGGTAATGTAGTCAGGCAAATACGGCCAAGTAGTCAGTTACACAGTGTGTTAAATCATGATCTTGAGGAGGGTCTATGTTTAAACATATCCTGATGCCTACCGATGGTTCTGCCCACTCACAAGGCGCCATAGAGCGCGGCATTGAGTTAGCCAAACTATGCGGCGCCAAAGTCACCGGCATGCACGTGTTGCAGGATTACCAGATGATGATGGCTTCCGAGGGCATGGTGCCGCCCGGTATGGAAGAGCAAATGGACAAGCAGGCACGCGATCAGGCGGCAAGCTTTCTGGATTTTGTGCACAAGGCCGCTGACGCCGCTGGTGTGCCGTGTGAAACTCTTGTCGCCAAGGGTAATCACCCCTACGACGCCATTGTTGATACGGCCAATGCACGCGGCTGTGATTTGATTGTGATGACCGCGCGTTATCGCAAGGGACTTGCAGCGCTGCTGATGGGCAGCGAAGCCAGTCGTGTGCTGCACCGCTCATCGATACCGGTGCTGACTTTCCGCGCGCTCATGAGCGCGGATCATCCGGACAAAAAATAGTCCGTCGCGCGAGACGTTGTAACTATTTGTTTTAATTGATTATTGTAGATCGCGTTGATTGGCGATCAACGCACGCTGATACGCCGCACGCGCAGTGGTTGTCTGCAAATAGGCGTGCAGTGCCGCGGGTAAATCGATCTTGCGGCGGATCGCGCCATTCAGGCAGGTGGTGAATAAAATATCCGCGCCGCTGAAATTATCGCCCAGCACATACGGCCCGCCGCCATTGCCTGTCAGCCACTGAACGGCAGCACGCGTCTGGCGCGCAAATCCGTCACGTGCGGCTTGCAGCGCATGCGGCGCCTCACCATAAATCGCGTGCAAATCTTCGTGCTTGCGAATCACATACAGCGTATTGGCATCCAGCTCCATCATGCAAAAGAAGCACCACTGATCATAACGCGCGCGTTGGTGCGGCTGCACGGGCGGACACAGGTTTTTTGCAGCGCCGTACGTGGCGGCGAGGTAATTCACAATAGCCGCACTCTCCGTCAATACAAAATCGCCCTCCTGCAACGCGGGAATTTTCTGGCTGGGGTTTAACCGCGCGTACTCCGGCGTCAGTGTTTCGCCGGAGCGCGAGGTAATCGGTTTGCGTTCATACGGCAAATCCAGTTCCGCCAGCATCCAGTGCGCGCGCATCGTGCGCGAAGTGCCTACGCCCCACAGCGTGCGGGTTGTTGCGGCAGTCACACTCACGCGCCGGTCAGATAGTTATACAGATTTCCCACGTTCATTTTCTGCACAGCAGGCGACATGCCGTCCTGACCAATATCCATCGGGTAGCGGTCGGTAAACGCGGTGAGCTTGATGATCGCTTCGTCACGCGTCATGCCACGGTCAATGGCATCTTTGACGTAGGCTTTCCATTCCTGAATAAATGCCCCCTGTTCATTGAGATATTCCTTGCCGCAGATGTCGCCATGGCCCGGCACGAAAATTTCTTCCTTCAGCTTGCGCAGCGATTCCAGCGACATCAGCCAAAGATCGGGATTGGCCTCTTGCAGCCACGTTTGCACCTTGTTAAAAATATTGTCGCTGGTGAACACCACACCTTCTTCCTTGATGCAGATCGCCGCTTGAGACATGGTGTGCCCCGGCATATGAATCATTTCGAAGGTGTGATTGCCCACGTGCATGGTCATGCCGTTTTTGAAGGTGATGATGGGCGCATTGGGGGTATAACCTTTGAGCAGATTCGGCTCCTCCGGCCCGAAGGTGGATACGCGCGCCACGTGTGCCGCCATGTCGGTGGCCAGGATGCGTGCGCGCACGCCTTCGTGCGCGATCACCGGCACGTCAAAAAATGCGTTGCCTGTCCAATGGTCGCCATGCGGCTCGGTGTTGAGGATGTAGCGCAGCGGGCCATGTTTGGCAATCTCCGCTTTTAGCTTCAGCGCGTCGCTCGGCTTGTGTGGCGTGTCGATCAGCACCACGCCATCACTGGTGGTGACAAAGCCGTGATTACAGCCGCGTATGCAGGTTTCAACGTAAACGTTTTTGGTCAGTTGGTGCATGATGGCCTCCTGTGGCCTTAATTTAAAAAATTAATAAAAACAAATACTTACATACATCTGGTTTTGTCGGCGGGCATCCCCTACCATTACGCATTGCGCAGATTCGCGCCTTATTCAAATCAAACCATGAGAATAGCAAACATACGCGTCGCCATGGCGCTAACGACCGTGATTTTATTCGCTGTGTTGGCATCGCCGCGCACCGCGCAGGCAGCATACCCTACCAAACCCATCCGCATGACGGTCTCGTCCGGCGCGGGTGGCGGGCTCGATTTTGTGTCGCGGCTCGCGGCCACGGCGATGACGGAATCGCTGGGGCAAAGCGTGGTGGTGGATAACCGCGCGGGTGCCAGCGGCAGCATCGCTGCGGAAATTACCGCACTCGCACCGCCGGATGGTTACACCGTGATGATGCTTTCGGCGAGTCTGGTGGTGTACGGCGTCGTCAATAAAACACGCTACGACCTGTATCGTGATTTCGATGCCGTGTCGCAACTGGCACAAAGCCCTTACATCGTCACCGTGCATCCGTCACTGCCTGCCAAATCCATGAAAGAATTAATCGCATACGCCAAAGCCAACCCGACCAAGCTGAGCTACGCCTCCACCGGCAACGCCTCGCTCGG
>CANKUB010000244.1 GCA_947486575.1 Betaproteobacteria bacterium
AACCGAGAGGAGTTGAAAGCAGCGGTGAGATCACACCTGCACCGTCGCCAACGGCAGCCCGATGTGATCAAGCGTTTCTTCCACGGCGAGCACGTCCGGTATGCCGCTTGATTCCCTGTGTAGGTCATATTTTCGTAGCGGAGTAATATACTGGTATTTCTGCTGGCATCCAATGCCGCACAGGCTGCTGACGGCCTGATCGAAATCAAAAGCGCGAACAGCGTCAAAGATACGATCAGCAAATTTGAAGCAATAGCCAGGGAGCGCGGATTGAATATTTTTCTGCGCCTTGATCACGCCGCAGGGGCGCAAAAAATCGGCAAATCGTTACGGCCCACCGAACTGTTGATTTTCGGCAATCCGCAAGGCGGTACACCGCTGATGGAATGCGCGCAGTCTGCGGGCATTGATCTGCCGTTAAAAGCGCTGGCATGGGCCGGATGCATCCGGCCAGGTTTGGCTCGGCTATAACGATCCGCAATTTCTTGTTGCGCGGCATGGTGCCAGGGAGTGCGGTCCGGTTGCGGCCAATTTGCGCAAGGCGCTGGATGGGCTGGCGGGAGTTGCAACGAAGTAGCCGAAAGAACGCTATTGCAGATGCTCGCAAGGCCCATCATGCATTTTTTGCGCAATCCGTTTTCATGTCGTCTCTGCTGGCATATTACATTGGTGGTGTTTGGCTTAATTCTTGCCGTGGAAAGTGCGATACTGATTCCGTCAGCGGCACGTTTTAAGGAAACGGAACTCGAACGTCTTGCTCACGCGGCACAAATCACGGTCGAACCTGTAATGATGCTGGGCCGTGGATTAAACACCCGAGGGCTGCTGACTCGCGATCTTGCCCCTTTGATCAGCATGTACGGTATAGAGGCCATCGCCATTTACCAGCCGAATCGTGAGTTGGTAACATCCGTGGGTGTGTCGCCGGTGCCCCGGATTTCCGGCGTATTCAAGCGATTTAAGCCGCAGGGCCGAGAAGGCAGCGAGTGCGTCGGATGATTCCCGGCTGGACGTTGCCTGGAAAAGTGATGCGTCGGGCAGTCCCATCGCGGTCGTGCGTATCGATTCCAGCAGGATTTCGCACGATCTCGCAGCCTACTTGCTGCGAATCGGCGGATTGGTCGCATCAATTGTTCTGGTAGTGACCGCTGGCACCATGCTTATTCTGCATCGTTGGGTATTGGGCCCGCTATTGCAACTGCGTGATAGTGCCCTGGCTGCGGGCGCAGCACCTGACCGGGCTGGCGAATTCATCGTGACAGCTGTGCGGCAAGATGAACTGGGCGAACTCATCATGGCGCACAATGCCATGCTGGAGCGCGTCGCCTCCTCTAAGCGGCGTGATCACGAAGTCGCCGAGGAACGTAAGCGATTCCTGACGCGGCATGATCCGCTGACGCGGTTGCCCAACCGCGCGGCGCTGATCCAATATGTGGATGGCCTTACGCGCATCCGCGGTGATGTTGTTCGCAATGTTTCATTGCTGGTGATCTAACTGACGCAGTTCAGTGTGCTGAATGCGAGCGTTGGCACGCAGCGGTGCGACGATCTGCTGGGGCAGATTGCCGCCCGTTTGCGACTTGCGGCGTCGCAGGAATTTATTGCGCATTTTGGTGGTGAACGCTTCGCACTGGTCAATGACACATTGCGTTGTGATGCGGCAGGGATATCACGCCTGGCGGAAACGCTGTTGCGCGAGTGTGGCGGCAATTACGATCTTGGCGACGGAATTTCCGTAGCGATAGTATTGCGTATTGGTATCGCGCGTGCGTCCGGAGTGGCGGCGGACGGACGCACATTGCTCAATCAGGCCGAGCTTGCGCTTTCGGGGGGCAACAGAATCCGATGGCGCACACTATCTTTTCTATTCCGCCCAGCTTGCCGAGGCGTCACGCGAAAGGCAGAGTCTTGCGCGGGATTTAAAGTATGCCATCGAGGCGGGCGACCTCTACCCCGTATTCCAGCCCAAAATGGCGTTGGTTGCTGACGGTAGTGCCGTGATCGCTGGTGCGGAAGTGCTATTGCGCTGGCAGAATCAACCGGATTGATGGCACCGATAGGCGAGTTGGTACTGCGTGCGGCGGGGCTAGCCGTGCGCAACATGCTGGACCGCTATGGTTGGGCGCCGCCGCTCGCGGTCAACCTGGCGGCGCAGCAGTTCGCGGATCCCGCACTGGTTGAGCAAGTGTCGCAGGTATTGCTGGAGGCGAATATTCCTGCGCGATTGCTGGAACTTGAGATTACCGAGACCGCAGCCATGAAAGATGCGGCGCGTACGGCAGCGACACTAACTGCTTTGCGCGCGATAGGTGTGCGCGTTGCCATTGACGATTTCGGCACAGGCTATTCGTCGCTCAGCTACCTGCGCCGTTTCGCCGTGGATGCGATAAAGATCGATAAATCCTTTGTTGACGACATCGGCGTTGATGCGAACGCTGAAGCCGTTTGTGACGCTATTTTACGATTGGGCAAATCGTTGAATACCAAGATCGTTGCCGAAGGGGTCGAGAATGCGGGGCACCTGGAGTTTCTGCGTGCGCGACGTTGCGACGAGGTACAGGGCTACTACTTCAGCAAGCCGCTGCCGCTGGACGTGTTTGAGAAAGAATGGATCAGCGTTCGCGCAGTGGCGTAGCAGTGCAGGCCGTTTTACAGCAAGTGGGAGGCGGGGGATGGATTTAAACCACCCTGAGCGGCTTTGCAGGCCGCCGCATAACACTCTGCCACCCCGCCGTGGTACGTTATTGCGATTGGCATTTCAAAATATCAGAGTTCAAACGGTTGTCCGTTGATCTTGATTGATCCGGTGAGTGGTACTGGCCTCACCACCATCTGCTCGGCGAAGCAGCCTTTTTTGGCGCATCGCACGAGATGCCGCACTTTCTCCGCGTCGTCGTCAGACTCGATTTCGAGATGGGTTTCGACTTCCTTGCAGCCGCTATCCACCGTGCCCTTGATGACGGAGCCGGTGAGGTACCAGTGAATCAGCACGCGCACTTTCGCTTTGCTGACACGGGTTTTGGTCATGGTCGCGTACCGCGACACTTGGGTGAGTAGTCAAGCACCGAGGCCAGTGGCGACGTAAATCAGTGGCTGCGGGTAATTGTCGTCACCTTTCAGGTGTGCAGGTTCGTCGACGTGAATTTCAAATTTGCGATGCCTCCCGACCTTGTGCATTTTGTCGAGCGATTCGACTTCGGTTTCCATCACAAATTCGTAGGGCTTTTGGGGCAAGTCGGGTGCGTCGATGCTGGGCCGTTCGCCCTTAAAGGTGACGCCGGGGCCGGGTTCTGTGCTCATGATGTGCTCCTTTCTTTGTTAGGTAGTGCGCTTCAAAGCGGTTTCGATGGTACGCGGAATCAGGCTCATGCCGGCAACGGCTTTGACCGATGGCTCGGTGCTGTTGGCGGCGATATTGCGTATCTCCACAATCGCCTTGCCGAGTGCGGTTTCCAGCCAGAACCAGTTTTGCACACTCGCCGCTGAGTGCTCGCCGGGTTGCACCGATTTGGCTTCGAGATAAAACGCATTGAGTTCGTCGCACGCCTGCTTGAGCGCAACACCAGGCGAAATATCGTTGCGAAACGGTTGCGGTGCCCGATGGTTGAGCCACGCCTTGAGATAATCCGCAAGTTGCAGCGGCGATAAACCGGTGACGCCAAGCGTGGTGCGTCCGCGCAATTTGGTGGCAACCTCATGCCACGCTTGCAGTTGTGCAACTTCATCATCCAGCATTTCGGCCAGCGTGCCTTCGGATTTCATTTTTGGAAAACTTACCGGGCACACCAGGTTTTCGGGCGCGGGCGTGAGTTTTTGATGTGGCGCGTCTTGCGGGAAGTCTTCAAGTACTGGCCCCGATTCACGTTCCAGTAATTGCAGTGCGGCGAGTAATACTTTGTGCTGAAACGCAGCGTCGTTGGGCACGCCAAAAGGACGGCCCAGCATGAACGGCACCCACAAGGCGCGTGGCGGCGCGAGCGCTTTGGTGTGCTCGCGCACCAGACTGATTTGCGTATTGGGGATGCCTGCGGCTTCGAGGTAGTGAGCGAGTGCGCCGACGGCGCACGTGCAGTTGGGTCAAACGGGTGATAACAATACCGCGTCTACTTTGTCCTTATGCAGCAATTGCGCAAGCTCGGCGGCCTTGGATTCGTAATTCGTCACCGGCGACACCGCGCCCATGAACGAATAGTGAAACGCGGCGACAGAGCCGATCACTTTATCGCGCGCGAGTTCGTTCAGCCGGTCGAGCGGAAACGCCACGTTCCAGTCTTCCTGAAAGCCGCTGCGGTCGTAGTTGACGGACATGTGGCTCATCACCAGATCACCTGCGCCGACGTTGCCGGGAATCACGCGGTAATCCATGCCGCCCGCGCCGAACGGACGGTCGCCACGCGTGTGTAAGCCCGCCGTGCTGACGATGGCTACGCGGCGCTGCGCGAGCTTGGGGCCACGCGCCCAGTGGCGCTGTGGAAAGCGCGGCAGGGTAGGTATTTTCTTGAGCATGTTTTCGCGGTCGGATTCCGGCAGATCGGCTAGGCGTACCATGATGCTTTCCTTTGGGTTGAACTACGGTGAGGCAGGCTGCTGCGCAATGCGCGAGGTTAAGTCGCAGGTGCATTAATGGCAATTGCGAATTATTACTCCGCTACGAAAATATGACCTACACAGGGAATCAAGCGGCATACCGGACGTGCTCGCCGTGGAAGAAACGCTTGATCACATCGGGCTGCCGTTGGCGACGGTGCAGGTGTGATCTCACCGCTGCTTTCAACTCCTCTCGGT
>CANKUB010000245.1 GCA_947486575.1 Betaproteobacteria bacterium
GTGATAACCGCCTTGTTCTACGCGGCTTATCAGGTGACAGTGAAAAAATTGCGCGGCACGGTAAACACCGCGCGTATCATGGCCGTGAGCAGCGTGGTAACAGCAGCGATTTTGCTGCCGATAGCTTTGCTGTCAGGCGAAGTGTTTTTCCCTGTGACCATGACCGGCTGGGTCAAAGTGCTGGGGCTGGCGTTGATTTCGCAGGTGGCCGGGCAAAGCTTGATCGCGTATGCACTCGCGCATTTGCCCGCGACACTGTCGTCGGTGGGCCTGTTGCTGCAACCGGTGATGGCGGGTATGTTCGCTTGGATACTGTTGGGTGAAACGCTGGGCGCGGCAGCCATGGTGGGTGCGGTGCTGGTACTGAGCGGCATACGCATCGCAACACAAGCCGACAACCGACCTTAAATACTGTTTAAAAACAATTACTTAGAATTAAACAACACCAGAGGGCCCTAATGAAAATTACGCGTGTTCGCGCCATTCCCATGTCCGACCCGGTGCCGCTGGAGCGCCGTCACCGCACCGACCTTGGCACCAAAATGAAAAGCGACGCCACACTGATCATTGTCGAAACCGACAAGGGCTTGACTGGTATGGGGGCTGCGCTGGGTACGCCACCGGTGGTCGCTGCCATCGTGGAACACGAACTCGCGCCGGATGTGGTGGGCGAAGACCCGATGTTCTCCGAACGCATATTTGAAAAAATGTACAACGGTTCGCGCGCCAAGCCTGCACTGGAGCGCGGCGTGGCACAAGCGGAGACCAGCCGCCGCAACGGCATGGTAATGGAGGCGATAGCCGGTATTGATATCGCAATCTGGGATGTCAAAGCGAAGGCCATGGGCATCCCCGTGTACCAGGCGCTGGGGGCTGCGCGCGACAAAGTGCGTGGCTACGCCAGCGGCGGCTGGGCGCCCGGCGATCAGGCCGAAGCCGAACTCGGCGGCTACGCGGCCAAAGGGTTTACCGCGGCAAAAATGCGTGTGGTCGGCCGCGACGGATTCTCGATTGAAAACTGCGTGCGCCGCGTGGAGGCGGCACGACGTGGTATCGGCCCCAATGTTGAGCTGATGGTGGACGCGCATGCCTCGCTGGAAACACCGGTGGCAATACGTCTGGCAAAAGCATTGGAATCGTACAACATTGCCTGGTTCGAAGAGCCGGTATCGCCCGATAATCACGCGGGCATGGCTGAAGTACGTGCCTCCACGCGCATCCCCATCGCCTCCGGCGAGCGGGAGTTTTCGCGCTATGGTTTCAAGAGCATGCTCGATCACAAAGCCATCGATATCGCACAGCCCGACGTCGCGCGCGCGGGGGGCTTAACCGAAATCCGCCGCATTGCAGCGCTCACGCACGCGCACGACATTCGTCTCGCGCCGCACGCGTGGGGCGCCGGTGTGCTGTTCGCCGCCAGCATTCATGTGGCAATGTCCGCGGCCAACTGTCATATTCTTGAAGTCAGCCAGGGCTATATGCCGATGATGAACGAGCTGTTCAACGAGCCCTACGATATCCGCGATGGTTATGTGCATGCACCGGATCGTCCGGGGCTGGGTTTTACCTTGCGGGCTGATGCGCTGGAGCGGTTTAAGTATGTGGATGGGCCGGAGTTTGAGTTTTAGGGCGTTGCGGCGAAATTCGTCATTGCAAAACGATGTTAGAGAAGGGCACTATCCGTCCGCTCCCCTCGCTCGTAGACCACGTGGGCGCGCCCTACCAGTAGCGGGTCAAGCTTGCCGATCTGCTCCAGATTTCTTTTGTGGTAGGGCAATTTGTGCAGCACGTAGCGCATCGCATTAATACGCGCGCGCTTTTTGCAGTCGGATTTGATTACAGTCCACGGCGCATCTGCCGTATCCGTTTCAAAAAACATCGCCTCTTTGGCTTTGGTGTATTCGTCCCACTTGTCGAGTGAAGCCAGATCGATAGGCGACAGTTTCCACTGCTTGAGCGGGTGCGCCTGGCGCTCTCTAAATCGGCGACGCTGTTCTTTGCTGCTTACCGAAAACCAGAATTTGATGAGGTGCACACCGCTGCGTACCAGATGCGATTCGAATTGGGGCGTCTGGCGCATGAACTCTTCGTATTCTTTTTTGGCACAGAAACCCATCACATGCTCGACACCCGCGCGGTTGTACCAGGATCGGTCAAACAATACGATCTCGCCAGCGGTTGGCAACTCACTGACATATCGCTGAAAGTACCACTGTCCGCGCTCGGTTTCCGTTGGCTTTTCGAGTGCCACCACTCTCGCGCCGCGCGGATTGAGATGCTCCATGAATCGCTTGATCGCACCGCCCTTTCCTGCGGCGTCGCGGCCTTCAAATAGAATGACCAGGCGTTGCCCAGTCTCCTTGACCCACGCCTGCAGTTTGAGCAATTCCACCTGCAAGTGATATTTTTCTTTTTCATAATTCTTGCGCAGCATCAGATGCTTGTAGGGATACCCGCCAGTGCGCCAGTCCTCTGCCAGCTCTTCATCCGGGCTGCGTGTCGGCGCCGCGGTCGCATCCTGATCCAGTTCGAGCATGCGGCGGATGGCCGCTTTATCATCAGGCGCCGCCCCTTCGAGAATGTCACGAAGCGTCTTGCCCGATTGCGCAGTGGCGTCCTTACCATTGCCCTTGCGACTGCTTATCAAAATATCCTGTACCGCAGAGCGCTTTGCGCCAAGCGCAGCTTCTGTTGCCTGGCTGACAACATAGGACTCGATGGCAGATTGGCTTTTCGCTGGCGCAACATCTCCCGCACTGACCCGACGCAATGGGGGCCGACTCGCCGCTTGAGTCCGCGACTTGGCGTTTGCCCGCCCCGCGCGTGAGCCATTCAGAGATTTACCGTGGATTGTCTTTTCACCCATGGACGCACCTGTTACTGTATGAAATGGATAAGTTTGATGCAGCCCACTGCCTAAACCTTGATCCAGATCAATGGCAGCGCCTCCTGCGGACATGCTGCTTGCCGATAATCGATACATTTTGAAAGTCACTGGAGAACACCATGATCGAACTGCACTCATCCCCTACCCCCAACGGCCAGAAGGTCATGATCATGCTGGAGGAAACGGGCATCGAATGGAAGCACGTTGATGTCAACATCCGCCTTGGCGAGCAATTCGCGCCTGATTTTTTGAAATTGAGCGCGAATAACCGCATACCGGCCATCGTCGATACCGATGGCCCCGGCGGCGGGCGCTACACCATGATGGAATCCGGCGCGATCCTGTTTTATCTGGCGGAAAAAACCGGCAAGTTTCTGCCGAAAGATGCGCGCAAGCGCTACGACGTGATGCAGTGGCTGATTTTCCAGATGGCGCATGTGGGCCCGATGTTCGGCCAGGCCAATCACTTCAATAACTACGTCAAGGAAAATACCCAGGAGCCGCAGACCTACGCGCAGGGCCGCTACAACAACGAATCGATCCGGCTTTATCGCGTACTCGATAACCGTGCGCGCGACAGTGCGTGGATGGGCTGCGACGAATACTCGATTGCCGACATGGCGATTTATCCGTGGACCAAGATGCACAAGGATCGCGGCATTACCGAGGCCGAGTATCCGAACTTCATGCGCTGGTATAAGGCGATGGAAGCGCGCCCGGCCGTGCAGCGTAACAACAAGATGGCCACCGAAATCCGCGAACGTATGACCAAAGCCACCGAAGGCAAGACGGCGATCAATCTTTACGATACCAAGGACAACGCCGCACGGCTCGCCAGCGCGACCCAGCGTTAATCAATTTCGCAGATACCGGGAGAGACCATGCACATAGACGGCGGCTGCCATTGCGGCAATATCACTTACGAAGCGGAAATCGATCCGGAGGCGGTCAGCGTCTGTCATTGCAGCGACTGCCAGACGATGACCGGCACGGCGTATCGCGTCAACGTGCGCGTGCGCAAGGCGAACTTGAAGCTGAGCGGCGGCAAGCCCAGGCTCTATATCAAGACGGCTGAAAGCGGCAACAAACGCGCACAGGCGTTTTGCCCCGAATGTGGCACGCCGATTTACTCCACGACTGCCGAAGCCGATCCACAGGAGTTTGGCTTGCGCATCGGCACTGCGCGGCAACGCGCACTGCTGCCGCCGAAGAAGCAGGGCTGGTGCCGCTCCGCCATGCCGTGGTCGATGGATATCAGCGCTCTGCCGCAGACGGTCACACAACTACAGCGATGAAAAACAATATTGCATTGATCGTGGGTGCGGGCAGCGGTTTGAGCGCGGCGATTGCCCGCGCGTTCACCAAGGAAGGCCTGCACTGCGTGCTGGCTGCGCGGCGAACTGACAAACTGAAATCGCTGTGCGACGAAATTGACGCAACCGCGATGGCCTGTGACAGCGCGCAAGCGAATCAGGTTGATGCGCTCTTCACGCAACTGGATACGCTGTGCGCCACACCGCAGGTGGTGGTTTACAACGCTGCCGCACGCGTGCGCGGGCCGGTGGCTGAACTGGATGCGCAGCAAGTGCAGGCCGCTATTGCCATCACCGCATTCGGCGGATTTCTCGTAGCGCAAGCCGCTGCCAAACGCATGTTAAAGCAGGGTGCGGGCACGATTGTTTTCACCGGCGCGTCGGCCAGCGTCAAAGGTTATGCGCAATCAGCGACATTCGCGATGGGCAAGTTCGCGCTGCGCGGTCTGGCGCAAAGCATGGCGCGCGAACTGGCACCGCAAAA
>CANKUB010000246.1 GCA_947486575.1 Betaproteobacteria bacterium
GCGACTGATGCTTTGCTTCGATTATCGCTACGTGATCCACGACCTCATCATAGCGACATCGTCTCCAATGTACAAGTTATACTTGCTCGACGCCTAAGCGCTGCAGACTAGCCGAAGCCAATGCTGCAACAGAGTATGGTATCAGTGTCAAAATGCATAGGAGCTGCGTGTGCCATCATCAAAACATCCTAACCAACCCCATCCGCGCGAATTAACGCTGGCCAACATTCAAGCCGTCATCGACGGTGGGGGCCAGATCATGATCGCACTGTGGCCCCAATCAAAGGCGCAGCCGTTGCTCACGATGGTCACAAGACGCTGGCGATGCTGCGTCGCCGGCCACGTGAACCCATCCCCGATCTTCTGGCTCGACTGGATGCGGCGATCGCCAGTGCAAAAACGACCGGCACCCGCGTGGACGAGATCAATACCCCGTCAGCGAAGAATCGCTACGAGCTGTAAATTGCCCGGCTCCTGCGCTTTACCCCGTGACGGCCTCTGGCTGACGCATACGAAAAGTTTAGACTGACCCTACTTATATTATCCATTCGGCCAACCCGTCGAGCGACACGCGAGAGCCTAATATGACTGACACACCGCAATACACGCCACCGGAAGTCTGGGTCTGGGAGAAGGGCGACAGTCCTAATTGGCGCTATGGCAACACTAATCGTCCTGTCGCAGGCGCGACGCATGAGAAAGCGTTGCCGCGCGGCAAGCATCCGCTTCAGCTCTATTCGTTAGGGACGCCCAACGGCGTCAAGGTCACGATCATGTTGGAGGAGTTGCTGGCAGCGGGTCACAGCGGAGCGGAATATGACGCCTGGCTGATCCGGATCGGCGAGGGCGACCAGTTTGGCAGCGGATTTGTCAGGGTAAACCCGAATTCCAAAATCCCGGCGCTCATGGACTATAGCGAGCAACCGCCGCGACGCGTGTTCGAATCCGGCGCGATTCTGCTCTACCTGGCGGACAAATTCGGTGCCTTCCTGCCAAAGGATGGCGGCAAGCGCACCGAAGCGCTGAACTGGCTGTTCTGGCAGATGGGCTCAACACCCTATGTCGGCGGCGGCTTCGGGCATTTCTATGCCTATGCTCCGGTGAAGATCAAATACGCCATCGACCGTTTTGCAATGGAGGTGAAACGCCTGCTCGACGTGCTCGACCGGCAGCTTGCAGACAATCAATTCATCGCCGGCGACGAATACACGATCGCCGATATGGCGATCTGGCCATGGTACGGCAACGGCATGCTGAACGGCGCCTCCTACAACGACCCGCGCAAGTTTCTGCAGACGCACGAATATAAAAACCTCGCGCGCTGGACGAAAGAAATCGGCGAGCGCCCGACCGTCAAGCGCGGGCGCATGATCAACCGCACCAGCGGGCCGCCTGAAGAGCAATTGCACGAGCGCCATGACGCCAGCGACTTCAGGACGAAAACGCAAGACAAGATCGCCGCGCGCGGGTAACCCCATCGCAATCCCTTCGCCGGACCTGGTGTGCCTGAAGGGAAGCGCAAACCGCGTGCGGCCTTGCTAACGCGCATCAGCAGCTACCCTGTGGTGTTGCCTGATGTGATCCTCGTCAACTGTTAACACTCGTCAACACTTCGCCGACGCCCTCGAACGGCCATTCGCAGCCGATCCGCAGTTTCAACTGCTCCCGCCGCGTTCGACGCCGTTCTTTTCCGAGGCATACAAGGCGCGCTCATGGTTGCGTTTGGATTTTGATTCCATGAGATATCCTCCTATCATCGGAACGTTTCACTTACGGAGTAACCGACCATGGCTCGCAAACGTGTCCTGATCACCGGCGCAGCCGGCTACCTCTCGCGTCAGCTCTTGCCCATATTCCGCGAGCGCTATGACCTGGTGTTGCTGGATCGACGCAAACCGCACGATATCGACGACATCATCGAGATCGATCTCGTCAATCCCGACATTGACAGCTATCGCGAACACTTCAAGGGAGTCGATGCGATCGTTCACAATACGCGCAGCACTCGCCCGAGCGTGAATACTGGCGCACCGCGGCAGTGGCTCAAGGACCGACCGCTGGGCGATCTGCAGGGCTACTACGTCGAGCGCGATTCGCTCGACATGGCCTATCACGTGTTTCGCCTCGCCCATGAAGAGGGTGTCACTCGCGTCGTAACGGCGAGCTCGAACCACGCCACAGACTGGTACGAAACCAAACTGCACGACGGCCGCATGGATTTTTGCGATCACACGACCTATCCGCTTTCGGACAACTTCTACGGCTGGGCGAAGATCGCCTATGAAAATCTCGGCTTTATTTTCGCCACCGGTCGTTTCGGCAGGCCGATCGAAAACATACACATCCGCATTGTCGTGCCGCGCCCGGTCGATGGCGCGAAGCTTGCGAATAACCAGACCACCTACAAGCGTGATCTGGCGGGCTACATCAGCGAGCGCGATCTGCAGCAGCTCTACGTGAAATCCATCGAGACGCCCGACATCCGCAACGCCGACGGCGTGCCGTGGCACTGCTTCTATGGCGTGTCCGACAATACGCGCTCATGCTGGAGCATCGCCAACGCCCGGCAAATCATCGGTTATGCGCCGCAGGACGACTCCGAGCGCGTGTTCGCCGACGACATTGCCCGCTTTGTGACCAGCAACGGGCGCACCGCGGCATGAACGCCTCAAAGTGCTCCGGTAGACTTGAATGCCCGACGGCTTCATCCGACTTGCACGCTAAGGGCTTCCGGCAGGTAGTGGAGTGGAGCAGCCGCAGTAATGACGCGTCTGTCGTGGCACTGGGCGCCGAAAATTGGCCGCGCGTGTGAATTCCTCGTGGTTGCGGAAAGTAGCCCTTGGTGGCGGGCGGGGCTGTCGACGCGAGCGCTGGCTTGCCGGCGCGGCTACGAACTCACACAGTTAGCCATGAACCATCCCTCAGCTCAAATCGGCAATACGCGGTGCAACCTCTTCGGAGAGGAGCCGCAGGCTCTCGTGATCCCAGGCAGGATCGTCTGAATCGGCAGTCACGCTGAGCAAGGTGCCGAAGCCGCCGACCGTTTCGTACAGCGCGCGTATCTTGCCAGCACACTGCTGCGGGTCGCCCACGATCCACAGATGCTCCATCAGATAGTCGACGTCGATGTCGTCATCAGCCAGCGACGGATCGTGCTTCACGATTTGCATCTGAAAAGTTCCGGCGCGGCTCGGCCGTTGATGCACGTTGTAATTGCGGCCCAAAGTGGTGCGTGCACGTTCACGGGCAATTTCGGGTGTCGGCCCGACAAAAATGTCGCGAGCAATTTTCCAGTCACTGCGATTCGGCGTCAGGCCCGCGCTGTTCGCGCCCTCGACCACAGTGTCCCAGTGACCCGGTAGAAATGCGCTCGACAACAGCGAACTCGACATCCACGACCAGCCGCGTGCACCGGCAACTTTAAGCGAACCGGATTGCGGCGTGGTGGCGGCCACGGCGATCGGCGGATGTGGTAACTGCATCGGCTTCATGTACAGCCCGCGTTCGGTCACGGGATTGAATTTCGGCGCCTTGACACGGAAAAACTGCCCATGATGCGAATACGACCTGTCACCTTGCCAAAGCCCGAGCACCACGTCGAGGGCTTCGACCGCGCGATCACGCGCCTCGGCCGGGTCTAGCCCCATCAACGCCATGTCAGTCGGAATCCCGCCAAGCCCGATCCCCCAGTTGAAGCGCCCGCGCGCCAAGTGATCGAGCATCGCCAGCCGATGTGCGAGATAAACCGGTTCATGCATGGCGAGCAAGGTCACACCTGTGCCAAAACGGATCCGCTTGGTTAACGCCAGCGCTTTCGCAATTAACAGATCTGGCGACGGCGCATTTTCCCATTTCTCGGTAAAGTGTTCTCCGAGCCAAGCTTCGTCGAACCCCAACTCATCGGCTAACACCAACTGATCGATATCGCGGTCATAGCAATCGGCAATCGCACGATAGGACGGATGCAAGGGCATCATGAACAAGCCAAGGCGCATGGGCGAAAGTCCTTACAGGTATTAGATTGAGGTCGGCATCCCAAGCCATGGTGCACTGTGTTTCGCCGACAATTCTTTTAGATTGCGTTCGAGTGCATTATCTTGAATTTGGCGGTGCTTGAGGCCAGTGATTTGAGCTACATCAGATCAATCGAGTATGACGTTTTCTTGTCTTGGGTGAGTTGGTTATAGTATGTTTTTGGCTTCCTGGCAATCGTTGGAATGGGCGGTGCTGCACCAGTGTTCTACGAGTGTTCGACGAACGATTACTTATCGAAAAAATTGGCCCTGCTGGCGAGTGGTTTAGACCAAGTAATTCCTGCCGCCCAGCGCCGCGACAGACGGGCGTATGTGCGACAGCTCTACTCCGATACGTGCCGGAAGCCCTACGTGCGCTACTCCGCCTATGCAAAGCTTTCCATAAGTCCGAACTGCTGTCGTTGCTGTCGGGCCGTTAATCGGCCTTTCCTGCCGTTGGCTTTGTGTGACATCGATGGCCGGTGTCCCTCGAGTACCGGACGCTACTGCAAATTGAAGCAAATGCGTCCTCAGGCTCGTAACCAACGTTTCGCTTTTTTCCAGCGCTATCTATCTTGAA
>CANKUB010000247.1 GCA_947486575.1 Betaproteobacteria bacterium
CTCTCACGAAATGTACGATAGATTTTCTTCCAATCTCCGCCTCGGTCTGAAATGGCATTCCCTGCTTCAGCAACACGATAAACCTGCCGCCGCTGAATACCGAGCATTTAAAAATGCTTGTCGCCCCCCCCCTTCGCGACCCGTTCAATTTCGCCGTTCAAGCAAAATTTTGGTAATTCGCACCCCACAGGATTTGAACCTCCGACCACCTGCACCCCTTGGTGGTTTGCAATGGAACGTAAAGCATTGCATTTATTGCTATATTTTATGCTCAGTTTGAAAACTCTACCCCCGTTTTCACCAAAAACCGCTACCGGTAGCAGTTGGAATTTTCAAACTTTTCGGACACACGCGTGGATCAAAAAAACCGTGTGCGAATATCCCCAAAAGATTACTCATTGCGGCCTGATTTAGGACATGACCCGAACAGGTTCAGGCCAAAATTTCTTCTACTGGCTTTACAGGCACGATCCGCGCAACGCGTTCCATGACCTTCTTGTTCTGCTCAGCCTTTTTCAGGTCGTAGGCTGCCTGCATTCGCATCCATACCTCCGGCGAACTGCCAAACAGACGAGACACTTTCAAGCACATTATGGCAGATAAGGGCTTGCGCTCTGCCAGAATGTCATGAAGCATTTGGCGAGATACGCCTAGAGCCTTCGCCGCGGCCGTGACGGACAGGCCGACAGACGGCAAGATGTCTTCCTTAATAATTTCGCCCGGATGAACTGGTGGTAGTGCGTTCCTTCTCTCCATAACTTCCTCTCTAATGGTAGTCTTCAAAATCGACATTCATTGCGTTTTCGCCTGACCAGCCGAAAGTGATCCGGTAATTCCCAGTCACGCGCACCGACCAGCGTTTCGGGTTGCCTTGCAGGCCGTGAAAGTGAAGGCCTGCGATATTCATGTCCTCCGGCTGCCCCGCTACCTCCAGCAATTGCAGGATACGCACACATTTCCTGATATGCTCGGCACCGATACGGCGTGACTTCCCGTTGAGATAAATCTCTTCAAGTGCCTTATGTCTGAAGCTGCCGATCATTTTTATAATGTAAATCTTTTAGTTTACATCGTCAACTACTCTACTCTTGTAGTCCGCAATTCTTCACGTCACGCCGACGTGCAAGTTATCCAGACCCGATCACGCAGCAGCGGGTACCAGGTAATACTCATGGTGCAATCCCCCAAGCAGGGATTTTGAACGTACAGCAACGCCCTCTTCCACCGATGTCGCAAGTTTGATGGTCTCGCCGTTGCCACTACTGTGTTCGGCGGACCCGGCAAGCCGCGACCCAAACTACTGTGCGGTCGCCCTCCGTTGTAATGTGATACCCGGATTTTCAGAATTTCACGCAGATGCGACTCCGTCATCGGTATCAGCCAATCCAGGCATTCACGGCGTATGGTCCCGATTACTCTTTCACAGATAGAATTCTCCTTCGGCGAACGCGGCGATGATTTCAGGACACGCAAGCCCAATGCCTTGATCGATTCATCCAGGTGCTTGGGAAAATGCTGTCTCGATCATGAAGCAGATAACGGTGTGATTCTTCTCACCCACAACTTCGCGTAGCTGTTGTAAAGTCCAATCTGCGCTTGGGTGCGCCGTGACTGCGACGCGTTTCAGTCTGCGGCTACCATGCTCGATGACCACGAACACGTAAAGCATCCGGAAAGTCGCGGTGACCGCAATGAAGAAGTCACACGCCAGAATTTCTCCTGCATGGTTCATCAAGAATGCAGCCCAGCGCCGGTCCCCACTTGGTTGCCCAGCTGACCGCTTCGGCATGTAATTCCGTACCGTCCGCGGCGAAATGCGAATCCCCAACTTTACCAACAGTTCGCTGGCAATGCGCTCCTCACCCCACAGCGGATTGTCCTGTGCCATGCTGCGGATCAATGCGCGTAACTCAACTGGAAGTCGCGGCCCGCCTGGTCGACATTTCCATCGCCAAAACAGGCGCCAGCCTACACGCTGCCAGCGGATAATGGTCTTTGACTGCAAGACAACCAACGCATCCCGCCAATCGAACAACCGCGATAGTACTGCCAAGCTGATTCGGGTAGCAGCATCTACCCGCCGTGGCTTCATACCGCGCTCTTTAAACAACCCCAACTGCCGCCGAAGGAAAAGGTTTTCAGCCGCTACCGATCGCGTCGAACGCAAATGAAGAACAGCTAACCGGGCCACGTCGACGACAAGTTGGACAATGATTTTGATCAGCGCCAGCATCTGTCAATCATGACATGAACCGCGATTTGATGGCTACTCACCCGGATCCAATATTTGCGGATTTCAGTAACAATGACGTCCGCTTTCAATGAGAGTGACGGGCTATGCCGACCCATACCGGTAGCTGGCGAAATAGAAAAGCTGACATTCAACGTGGAGGTAATCCCTCGATACCATGCACCTTGAGTTTCGCATCGGCCACGGCGCGTTCATCCTGGCCCATGTGGCTGGTGCCGATTGGGTGGTAAGAGGATTGCCCCATGGTGCGCGCATGGTCGGGCAGCGCCTCCTCGTTCGCCGCAGCCGGCGTGCTTATTTGATGTGCCGAGCATGCGGCAGTGCCACATACATGGTGATGATGGCGATGGACCCGGCCACGCCCATGACTGCCACCGCCCAGCGCGGCCCCAGCCACACCGCCACCAAGCCGAGCAGCATGCTGCCCGCAGTAGTGAGTAACTGGGCCATGTTGAACATCGCCATGGTGCGGCCGCGGAATTCTGCGGGTGAGTACGACTGGACGACGGTATGCACAAGGGCGTTGGCGTGGACGTGAAGGAGCCCGACAATCACCATCACTGCGAGCGACAGTGGGAACCAGGGTGAAAAGGCAAAAATCACCAGCAGGAATCCGTAAAGCATAGACGATTCCAGCATGACCTTTCCGCGGATCATCTTGTGGCCAACCGACGCGATCAGTCCCGAACTTACCAGTGCGCCTATACCCATTGCCGTGAGCATAAACCCCTGGCCGGTTGCGCCTACGCTGAAGATGTCGCGCGCAAATACCGGCAGCAGGGTCGTGAAGGGCGCTATCAGCAGTGACACGATCAGCGTGCATATCAGCCCCGCGCGAACCGGCTTGCTGCGCCAACTGAATTTCCACCCCTCGAGTATGCTCTGTCCAAAACTCTCTCGCTGGGGTTGGTGTGAGGCTCCGGACAGATGCTGGTTCGGGCGCAGTTGCACGGTCCATGCCGTCGCGAGTAGCAGGAACGCGGCCTGTATTGCATACGCACCGCCGGTGCCCAAAGCGGCGATCAGCGCACCCGCCAGCGCGGGCCCGCAGACACGCGCCATATTGAATATGAGTGAATTCAGACCGATGGCATTGGTCAGGTATTCCAGTGGAACCGTATCGGAGACCAGTGAAGCCCGTGCCGGCTGCTGAAACGCCTGGGCGGCACCCACCAGAACGGCCGCCACGTAAACGTGCCACGGTCGTACAAGGCCGGTAAAAATCAACAGCGCCATGGCAGTAAAGATCACAATGCCCATGGTCTGGGCCACGAGCAGCAATTTCTTGCGCGAGTAACGGTCGGCAGCGCTGCCGGCAAGCGGCGATAACAACAGCAATGGAATCAACTGAACGCCGCGCACCAGTCCCAGTTGAAACACTGAATCCGTGAGTTGGTAGATGAGCCACCCGCGGGTCACTTCCTCCATCCAGGTACCCATGTTGCTGAAGATCTGGATGTACGAGAGCAGACGGTATTGATGATAGCGCAGTGCCCCGAAGGCACGAAGGCGAACCAAGGTTGCAAGTAGTCCCTTCATGCCTTGATTCTATAGAAGGATAGCAAAGAAAGTTCTGGAATATTTAACACCAGGGAATCTGGGTTGCTTTCTTTCAGAACCGCATAGCGTCGACGCGCAGTGTGCAGATAGGCTGAAGCAGAAAGCGCACCGGCGCAGACGCATAAAGGGCTCGCACTACTTTCGCTCCGCCTCTTTTTGCCGTATGTACGATTCGTAGGTGATGTCGGTCTTATTCATGCAGCGATCGAACTCCGAAAATCGACAAAATCACGTCGGGCAGCATTCTGGCCTCATATCGGGAGGCTCCTGGCGGCCTATTCTGTTGAAAAAGTCCATTTTTGAGACCAATCGAAAAATTCCAGGCCCATAGCGACATTTTGGCTTTCTGGATGCGGAAGGGATCGTAATTTACTCCTGCGTGCATCCATGGCTCACCTGTTCAATCCTCGAATTATTCTTCGGGGCAATAACCGACTGCAATGCGTCCACGCTAGAAATTGGCGTCTATGCAAAACCGAGTTTTTCAACACAATAGGCCAATTGCGGCCGGTGGCTGTTACGTTTGGTTTTGCGGGAAATGCCGGTTAAAACGACCTATTGCGGCTTATTTAATATTCACTTAACCCTACGTACTAAAAGCGCATACCGGCTGCCACCCGAACCATGTGATTTTTGGTGAAATTGACGTAGGGATCATTTGTGACATGCACAAAGTAGGGTTCGAAATCATAGATCACCGCAGCGCC
>CANKUB010000248.1 GCA_947486575.1 Betaproteobacteria bacterium
AAATGCCAAATGCCTGATTCAGCAGCACGCTCTGCAGAAACTGCAAAGCACCACCCGCTCCTACAATGCGCCAGCCGTAAAATATTTTCTTCATGGGATGGTGCGAGGATAACGCAGGTGGGGAGACAGCGCATCACCAGTGATGCAATCCGGCGTTATGCCCGACATTGACGGCGGCTACACGACGACATGGCAGCTACATTGCAGCTACAATGGGTGCCATATGCTCAACGTGAGGTGCCCATGATATTGATCACGCCTGCGAACCTGCGAACATGTGCCCTGTGCCTGACGCTACTGACCGTTGCGATTGGGCTGCCCGCCTTCGCAGCCGAT
Source organism: Betaproteobacteria bacterium (assembly GCA_947486575.1). Lineage (GTDB taxonomy): Bacteria > Pseudomonadota > Gammaproteobacteria > Burkholderiales > SG8-41 > UBA5216. The sequence continues at coordinate 337 of CANKUB010000248.1, forward strand.
ATCGACAAAAAAGCCTGCACCTTCAAAGGCAAAAAACTCTACGGCAAGATTCAGATTGTCACGTCATTCCCGGATATCAAAGTGCAGGAAGTCACGTCGTTCCCTGATGTGAAGGCGGAGAAGGTCAATTCGTTCCCGGACAAATGCGGCAAATGGCAAATGGTGACGTCGTTTCCCGATACCAAGGTGCAGTACGTAACATCGTTTCCCGACGTAAAGGTGCAGTACGTCACGTCGTTTCCGGGTTTGCCATAACGCATTGCGTTGCAGAAGTGCGGCACAACAGCGATTGCGAAATTTTCGTAACCCATTGATTTAATAGTCACCATTTAAGGAGCAACCGCATGACTATCAATCGTCGAACATTTCTCGGCAGCGTCGCTGCGGCAAGCAGCGCATTAATCGCGGGCTGCGCTGCCACCAGTCAAACCGGTTCGGGCGGCAGCGGCAACACCAGGCGCAGCGATGGCGGACCGGTGATCGACATCCACGCGCACTGGCACGCGCCTGCGTTTGTCTCGCTGCTGGAAAAAGAAGGCGGCGCCAATGGTGCGAAAGTGGGCCGCAATGATCGCGGTTACGTCACTTTTTTTGCGCCGGGTTTGGGCTCGGTGTTCCAGCCGCAGTACATGAATCTCGAAACGCGGCTTAACGCGATGAACAATAGTGGCGTCAACGTACACGCGCTATCACTCACCAGTCCGATGGTGTATTGGGCGCCGCCCGCGTTTGGCAAACAGTTGTCGCAGGTCTACAACGACGAGTTAGTGCGCGCACATCAATTGCATCCCACGCGCTTTATGGGGCTGGCGATGCTGCCAATGCAGGCGCCCGCGCTGGCGGTGCAGGAGCTGGAACGCATCGCAAAATTTCCCGGCATACGCGGCGTTTACATGGCTACGCACGTCAATGGCAAAAATCTCGACGACAAAGACTTTTTTCAGGTTTACGCCAAGTGTGAAGAACTCGGCTTTCACATCTACCTGCACCCGGTCAACCCGGTGGGTGCGGAGCGTATGCGCAGCTACTACCTGCGCAACTTTTTAGGCAATCCGTACGATACCGGCATCGCCGCATCGTCTTTAATGTTTGGCGGCGTGATGGATGCGTTCCCCAAACTCGAAGTAATATTGCCGCATGCAGGCGGTACTTACCCCGCGCTGATTGGCCGCATGGATCACGGCTCCACCGTGCGCCCTGAAACCAAGCACATGACCAAACCGCCATCCACGTACCTGCGTCGTTTTCACTACGACACCATCAGCCATCACAAACCGCTGATGAAATACCTGGTTGAGTTGGTAGGCGCAGATCGCGTAGTGCTGGGCAGCGATCACCCGGCAGACATGAGCTACGAAAAGCCGGTGGATTTTGTCGATAAGCTTACCGAATTCAGTTCGCGTGACCTCGACTTGATACTCGGCGGCAATGCGCAACGGCTGCTAAAAATGTAACTACAGTTTAGGCTTCGCATCGATCACCTTTATCACCACAGGCGCGCCGCAGATTTTCAGATTGGCGCGCGTTGCTTGCGCAAGGCGCAGCATTTCTGCGGCATCGGACGGCGGATAACCGCCTTCGATTTCGGTGTCCGGCGTTTGTGCGAGTTCGAGCCACGGCTTTAACGTGTTTCGGCAAGCCGCGTTGTCACCGGTGCGGTATTGCGTCAGCGCAAGATCATTGCTGACCCACCCCTGCGCATAAATATTTAACGTGCCAAAGCACTTTTCGACAATGGGCGTGAGCAGCGCGCGAGCTTCGGCATATTGCTTTTTATCGTAGCTGGCCTTAAAGCGATTGCGTGTCTGCCGCACCGCGCTGGGCGCGCAGCCCGCTGGCGGCATTGTGTAGGTGCCTTCAAATGCCGCCCGCATGCCGCAATAACTTGAACACGCACGCCCGTGTTTCGAGTCAACCGCGATGCCGTCTTTTTGCGGTTTGAAAGTCACAATGCACGGCAACTTTTCATCGGCGCTTTCTTCCATGCGCGCCTCGTTGTTGCGAATGACGCCTTCGAGATTGCAGGTATGAAAATTTCCGCCAACCACGTTGAGTTCAAACTTCAATGTGCCGCCTTTGTCAGGCATCACGCTCAACACGCCGTACCCCGCGCCGTTGATATATTCGCCGGGCTTGATCTGCGCCTGGGCAGCCACGGGCCATAGCGTTGATAGCAGCAACGGTGCCACTATGCCATTTAAAATCAGGCTCAATCGCCGCATACGGGATTTAAATAAAATATTTATAAAAACAATAACTTACAATACATTTATGGTTGGCGCTCCGGCACCCATCACGCCGATTTCGCACGCGTCCTTGAAGCCCTGCTGCTTGAAAATTTCAAGCACTTTGGGCGCGGTAGCCGCATCACACGCCACCAGCAAACCACCGCTGGTTTGCGGATCTGTCAGCATGTTGCGATGCCAACTCGGCGCGCTTGCAGGCATCGTAACGTGCATGCCGTAGCTCGCCCAATTGCGATCCGAGGCGCCCGTCACATAACCCTGCTCTGCCAGATGTTTGGCGGCGGACAAAATGGGCAGTTTGGCAAAATCCACAGTGGCTTGCGTTTTTGAACCACGACAAACCTCCAGCAAGTGGCCGAGCAAACCAAAGCCAGTTACGTCGGTCAACGCATGCACGCCGGGCATATCGGCGAGTTCCTGTCCTGGTTTGTTAAGCTTGGTGCAGGCGTCGATCATTTGTTCGTAGGCTTTTTCGCGCAACTCGCCCTTTTTCAAAGCGGCACTCATGATGCCGACACCGAGCCCTTTGCCGAGGATCAACACGTCGCCCACCTTGGCGCGATCATTGCGCTTTACCTTATCCGGGTGAATCAGACCCAGCACCACCAAACCGTATATCGGCTCTGGCGAATCTATCGAATGGCCACCCGCAATCGGAATGCCCGCTTCGTCGCACATGGCTTTGCCGCCCGCGCAAATCTGGCCGACGGCTTCCACCGAGAGCTTATTCACCGGCACCCCCAGCAACGCCAGCGCCATGAACGGCTTGCCGCCCATCGCGTAGACATCCGAAATGGCATTGGTGGCCGCGATACGCCCGAAGTCAAACGGATCATCCACAATCGGCATGAAAAAATCCGTCGTCGCGACAATCGCCTGCGTGTCATTGATTTTGTAGACCGCGGCATCGTCCGCTGAAGCGTTACCCACCAGCAAATTTGGAAAAATGCCGGTCATCGGTGATTTGGCAAGAATTTCGCTCAGCAACGCTGGCGTAATTTTGCAGCCTCATCCACCGCCGTGAGACAAATGCGTTAACTTGACGGCGTCTGCCTCGGTTGCGTTCATAGTAGGTTTATTCATGATTTCACGTAAACTAGTGGAATGAAAAATGCTGAAACGACTTCACCAAATTCTCACGGGCGCTTGCGCGGCCCGGTGGATGTAACCGTAGCACAACTGACCGGCTTTGACGAGATTATCGACGTTCGTTCGGAAAGCGAATTCGCCGACGACCATATTCCTGGTGCGGTTAATTGCCCGGTGTTAAATGACGCGCAGCGCGTCGAAGTCGGCACCATTTACAAACAAGTATCATCGTTCGCCGCCAAAAAAATTGGTGCCGCGCTGGTCAGCGAAAACATTGCGCGGCATTTGCGCGAGTGCTTTCAGAACAAACCCCGCGAATGGAAGCCGCTGGTGTATTGCTGGCGCGGTGGCGGACGCAGCGGCGCGCTGGCGCATGTGCTGACGCAGATCGGCTGGCGTACATCGCGACTGGATGGCGGCTACAAAGCCTATCGACGCGCAGTGATTGATGATCTGCAAGTGTTGCCCGGCAAATTCAACTGGCGCGTAGTGTGCGGCATGACCGGCACAGGCAAAAGCCGCTTGCTCGGCGCGCTGCATGATGCCGGCGCACAAGTGCTCGACCTAGAAGCGCTGGCTGCGCATCGCGGCTCCGTGCTGGGCAATCTGCCGGATGCACCGCAGCCGCCGCAAAAAATGTTCGAGAGCCAAGTGTGGCATGCACTGCGCAGTTTTGATTCAGCACGCCCGGTGTTTGTGGAATCCGAAAGCAAAAAAGTCGGCAAATTGCGCGTGCCTGAAGCGCTGATCGCAGCCATGTGGGTCGGCACACCACTGGTATTGCAAGCGTCAATGTCCGTGCGCGTGGCGTTGTTAAAAGAAGATTACGCGCACTTCCTGCA
>CANKUB010000249.1 GCA_947486575.1 Betaproteobacteria bacterium
CGCAAGCAACGCCAGCGCCGGTGCTGGCACGAGCCATTCCGCGCAGCGGCGAAAAGCTGCCGGTGATCGGCCTTGGCACTGCGATCATTTTCGATATTGGCGCAGACACCGAAAAACGTGCTGAGCGCACTAAAGTCATCCACACTCTGCTCGACGGCGGCGCACGCATGGTTGACACTGCGCCGTCATACGGCACAGCAGAAGCCGTCGTCGGCGATCTGCTCGCCGCAATGAAAGTGCGCGACAAAGTATTTCTCGCCACCAAAGTACGCGCCAACGACAACGACACCTTCACCGCGCAGATGAAAGCATCGCAAAAACGCCTGCACAGCGAAAAGTTCGACCTGATGCAAATGCACAATGTCGGTTTTCTTGATCGAAAGATGTTTGCATCACAACTGGCGATCCTGAGCGAATGGAAAACGCAAGACGTATTCCACTACATCGGCGTCACCCACTCGCAGGATCAAGCGCGCGCGAATGAACGTCTGATCGAAATGCTGAAAACCGAAAAGCTCGATTTTATCCAGGTGAATTATTCGATGGCAGAACGCAGCGTCGAAGAAAAACTGCTGTCTGTGGCCGCCGAAACCGGCACCGCTGTGTTATGCAACCTACCCTTCGCACGCGGCGCACTGTTCCGCGCCGTGCAGGGTAAGCCCGTGCCCGATTGGGCCAAAGCCGAATTCGACGCGCCAACGTGGGGCCAGTTCTTCCTGAAATACCTGCTGGCGAACGAAGCCATTAACGCCGTACTGCCCGGCACCGACAAGCCGGAATACATGATCGACAACCTCGCCGCAGCGCGCACGCGGCTGCCGAGTGCGGCGCAACGAAAACGGATGGTGGAGTTTATTGGGGCAGTGTGATCTAACGAATAGTGATTTCCACACGGCGGTTTTTAGGTTCCGCCGTTTCGTCGGGCGTTTTCACCAGCAAATCAGATTCGCCGTTCGACACCACCGAAAGATCGATCACTTTGAGTCCGGCATCCGCAATGAGTTTTGCAACGGCCTGTGCTCTGTCGAGGCCCAAGCGCTCGTTGGATTCGATACTGCCGAGCGTATCTGTGTGGCCCACGATGGAGACATCCGGCGCAGCACGGTTGGACACTTCCGCTAATACATTAGCGATCAGCACTTTTGAATCCGCCGTTAGCGTGGTGCTGGTGCCATCGAAATACAGCACAAACGTCACCGGCAAATGCGGCCGCGCAGCCAGCACTGCGCCAAAATCGGCATTCAATCTGGCTTGATCAACGCTGTAAGGCTGCGCGGAGCCATCCAGCATGGCGCCGAAGCCTGCGCGCGTTACCAGCACCTGCCCCGCTGCGCCGGTAAGGGTGATGGCACCGGTGGTGCCGTCCGGGTTATCGAGCAGCACCGCGTAGGAAACGGGCTTGGCTGGAGGCGGCGTCGCGCATCCGGCCAGTAACAGTACGGACCCCAGCAGGCCCGCAGTGAGTAACTGCCATCGTTGACGGTGACGTTGCACTGAGTGCCCCGCTTATTGTGGCTCGACTCTTACGACGTAATTTGTGCCGCGCACGCCGATCTGGCCGGTCGGCGTTTTCAGCGACACCGCTTCAGGCTTGAGCTTTGCAATGACGCCCGACACCACATTCAGCGTGCCCTTGCTCATGCTCGCAGCAAATTTCAAATCACCTTTGGCGGGCGCGTACAGATATTCATCGACGGTGAGTTCGGTATCAGGGCCAAACGACATCACTTGATTGTCTTTGAACGTAACGCCCATGGTGCCTTTAGCCCCGGTTTTAAGCACACTGTTCAAGCGAATCGGCGTGCCGGGAACGGCCTTGACAGCCTTGCCACCATCGGTGACGGTGGAATCGCCCGCTACGGTTTTTACAAAGCCGATAGCTTCTTGCGCCCACGCCGGGGTAGTGGCCGCCATCAGCATCAGCATCGTGCTCCGTACCACAAATAGCGCCAAGAATTTCATTGCAATCTCCCGAGTATCGTTAAAACGCAGTATAGCCAAACTCGCAACTACCGTATCGAAATCTCCATCCGGCGATTTCTTGCCTCTGCCGTGTTATCTGGCGTCCGCACCAGTAAGTTACGCTCGCCATGCGATTCTATCGCCATCGCCGTCACCGCCAGCCCTGCTTCGCTTAGCATCTTTGCAATCGACTGCGCGCGCTGCAATCCGAGCTGTTCATTAGATTCCGCATCACCTTCGGTGTCGGTATGGCCGATGACCGAAATATCCGGCACCGGACGGCCTTTGGCGGCCGCTAAAACTTTGGGGATCAACGCCTGCGATTCCGCCGTTAAATTTGCACCGCCCGTTTCAAAGTAAAGCAAAAAACTCACGGGCGCTACGGGTCGCGACGACAACGCTGCGTTGAAATCACGCCGAATACGGCTTTCTTCAACCGCGAACGCTTTGCCGCTGCCGTCCAGCAGCGCGCCTTGCGCCATGCGATCCACAAGCACCGTGCCCTTGGCACCGGTAACCGTAACCGCCCCGACTGTGCCATCGGCGTTATCCAATAAAACCACATACGACACCGGCTTGGGTTCTTCTGCCTTGATGGGTGGCGCGGGTGGTGCAGCGCAACCCGCAACAACTATCAACGCACCCAACCACACTGCCAATTTACGCAATACACTCATCGCAGCACCTTTAAAAATTAAAAATAAAAACAATAAGTTACGATTACTTCTCGTCGAGCTTTATTTGATCATCCTGCGCGCCGTTACGCAACCGCTCCAGGTGCATCGCCACCAGCGTATCCTGAGTGAGCTCGTTCACTGTCAGTCCATTCACCGTACGCGCGCGCGCCAATTGTTCAAATGCGGGTAGCGCTTCTGGAGAGCCGTGCTGCAATAATTCGAACGCAGCTTCATAGTCTGCATCACGCGCCATGGGCGCACCTGCGGTGGTCACCACCGGCTCATACACCATCAGCGCGTGCGTTTTTCCCTTCACCACCAGCCGCCCTACTGCACGCACCACCGCGTCTGGCACGCCAGAAAGCGTCGCTGCCGAAACACACACGGTGGTGCCCAAATATTTATTGGCGCCTTCCAGCCGTGCGGCCGTGTTCACGGGATCGCCCAGCGCGCGATAGTCAAACATGGTAGAGCCGCCAAAGTTGCCGACGATCACTTCACCGGTATGAACGCCGATGCGCGTCTTGCCGAACGCGGTGCCCCGGGCTTTCAAATCCGCGCTGTAGGCACTGGCGAAGGCATGCATTTCCAGTGCGCAATGGTAGGCGCGGCTGCGATGATCCGGCTGCGGCACAGGCGCTGAAAACATGATCGCCACAGCATCACCGACGATGCGATCCAGCGTACCACCGCTGGCGAATGCAATGGCGACCATACGATCGAGATATGCGTTCAATAACGACACCGCTGCACCGGGATCCATTTTTTCCATGAGCCCGGTGAAGTCTTCCAGATCGGTAAACACAAAACTGCATTCCTGGCGACGACCGCCGAGCTCCAGTTGCCCGGGATTGTCCACCAGATAATCCACGCGGTTGGGCGATACATAACGCGAGAACGCTTCACGCACCCAGCGCTGCTCACGCTCGCTGCTCATGTGTCGCACCACACTGCCCACCAGAAAAGTGAGCAGCAAAGTAAGGCCAGGCGTAACGGGGTCAAGCAGCAGCCCTTCACGGGTAAAGGCCAGCCACGCGGCCAATCCAACGCCGCCGATTGCCACAGCGGTGAATGCCGCCGAGACCAGCGCGCGCGTGGTCAGCGCCACCATGCCGATCAGCAAGCCGCCGATGATGATGACTAAGCCTTCAAGGTTCTTGCCTGTGGTGGAACGCGCCAGATACTTGCCGCTGCGTATTTGTTCCAGCACCTGCGCATGCGCTTCAACACCGGGCATGATCGCGCCCAGGGGATTTGCACGTAAATCGCGCAGGCCGAGCGCTGAGGTGCCAACCAATACCATATGATCGTTGAGGCTGCCCCTGGGATACCGGCCTTCGATGACTTGCCAGGCAGGAATATAGCGTTCGGCAACCGGGCGCGTGTAATGCACCCACACCTCTCCCTGCGCAGTCGTCGGCACCCGCACATTGGCGACGCGAACGGATTCCAGTCCCAACCCTGCCTGCTGTGCTGTGGTGACATAAAAAATGCGCTGCCTGCGGCTAACACGCAACAATTCCGCCGACAGCGAGGGCATCACCTTGCCTTGCGGTGCGGCTTCGCAGGCTTCCGCACGCGCAAGCGACTCTGCCGGCGTCGACGACGGCATCGCCAGATCGCACAGGCGCACCAGTAACGGTACGCGCCGTACAACACTATCGGTATCTGCAAAAAAATCAAACGTACCTATGCCCGCTGCTGCCTGCTCCAGCAAGGTAAGGGACGCATCCGCACCGGTAATCACATTGAGAAACGGCAATGCAGAAGGCCCCTCAGTCCCCAGTTGCGATGGTTTCGCGGGCAGCCGTGTCGCCAGGCCATCGCGTTTACCGGCAAAACCCAGCACCACACGCCCGCCGCGCAAAG
>CANKUB010000250.1 GCA_947486575.1 Betaproteobacteria bacterium
GTGTTGTACGAATCGCACAACGACAAACACTATCGTAAAAAAAAGTCAATAAATGTGTTGCATTATTTTTGTGCTGTGGAATAGAATTGGCCCACCATGCATGGTTTCGTTGATGTGCTGCATGTAGTTGCAGTCAGCAGTCATCAACAGAGTGATGCGGCAAGTTGCGCAGAGTTCTTCGAATTATGGATGGGGTTACGGAAAAATATCCGTAGCAAACGATGCCACAGTTAACTTAAAAGGAGACTCACATGGCAGCGAAGAAAAAAGCAGCAAAGAAAAAAGTAGCTAAGAAAAAAGCAGCGAAGAAGTAATAGCAGTAACTTCTATCAACGGAGACCGATGTTTGGTCTCCGTTGTTTTTTGTGGAAACGGGTTTGTGTGATGTTCGATTTTTTGTAGCATTAGAGGTCGTAGCAACCATAAACTATATTTAAAATATTGTTTAAAAACAAATGGTTATGGAATATCTGCCGTATCGGTTGCACACGGAATGTGCGGTATGGATTCCCGCCTTCGCGGGAATGACCGTGTGGGTATAGCGACGCGCAGTTATCCCTGCGGGGCCTGTACTCAGGGATTCAACTGCTTGTAAACCGCCGTTGCCACGCGCAGCAATTCGGCTTTTTCGATCTCGCCCGATAATGCGTAGCCGAGTTTTTGATCCAGCCAATAAAATACGCCGACGTTTTTTTCCTGCGCAAAACGAAACGCTGAGTCGCGCGACGGCTCGGCGTTGACGCGAACATACAAGGTGAGCCGCTGGCCTTTGCTGTCCTGATACATGAAATGTGCCACCGGTGAACGATCATCTGGTTGCCCCGGCAGCAAACGCCCGCCCACCAGGGCAAACCCCTGTTCGCCCAGATGCGGCACCCGCAACTGCGTGCCCAGCCGTTTGGATAGCCACGCCGCGAGATGCGCCTCTTGATCAGCGCCCACCTCAACCGGGTGGCGCACTTCGGGGCTGTAAACCACGTGCGCCACCACCGCTTGCCGAGCAAATTCGGGGGTGACAGCCAGGGTACGGCCACCATCACCCCTGTAGGCGTGCAAATACCAGCCCCCCATACCGCCGACTACACTGCCCACAGCAAACCACGCCACCACCGCTGCAATGCGCAGAGAGCGCAGACTATTAAAACGCGGCGTGCGGCGCACTGCGGCAAGCAATTTTTCGGGAATAGCTTCTTCAAGTACGTCGTCGTACGCGCCATGCAGTGCCGCCAGCTGACGGCGATAGTGTTCAATCCGCACCGCATCCTGCGGATGATCGCGCAACCACGCCGCCACGTCCGCTTGCGCGGCTGCCGGCAATTGCCCGTCTATCCAGGCATGTAAATCAGCTTCAGTCATCACGGGTTTATTCATTTCACCACCTTCACTACCACCGGTGCTCCAGCTACAGCTTCGCCGCCCAGCACGGTTCGCAGGCGTTCCCGCGCCCGGTGCAGCCGTGACATCACGGTGCCCAACGGTATGCCCAGTGCCTGTGCGGTCTCGCCATAGCTCAATTGCTCCAGCGCGATCAGCAGTAATATTTCACGGTGCTCGTCCGGCAAGCAGCGGATTGCGGCATCCATATCGCCCACTTCAAGCCTGTCCACCGGGTTGATGTTCGCGGGCACGTCATAAGCTTCGGCGTCCAGCGCTACTGTGATATCCGCCGGGCGCGCGCGCACCTGGTTCACAAAAACATTGTGCATGATGGTGAACATCCAGGCGCGCAAATCGCTGCCCTGCCGCCACAAATGCTGCTTTACCAGCGCCCGCTCCAGCGTATCCTGCACCAGGTCGTCGGCCCGCATGGCGTCCCCGGTCAGCGCGCGCGCGTAGCGCCGCAAACGCGGAATAACTGCCGTAGCCTGAGCGCCAAAGTCATCCACGCTGTTTGGGTGTCCTGTTTGAGTAGTTACCAGCTAACAAGCGCCGCTTGGGATTTATTCCGCCGCGCCGACTACACCAAAAACAGCGTGGCAAGGCCCAGAAAGATGAAAAAGCCGCCGCTGTCGGTAATGGCGGTGATCATCACGCTCGATCCCACTGCCGGATCGCGCCCGAGCTTATCCATCGCCATAGGAATGAGTACGCCCATGGATGCCGCCAACAGCAGATTGAGCATCATCGCCAGCATCATCACCAGACTCAGTTGCCAGTTGTGATAGATCAAAAACGCAAAAATGCCGACCAGCCCACCCCAAATCAGGCCATTCAAGGCGCTGACGCTAAGCTCTTTGACAAACAACTTGCTGGCGTTCTGGCGCGTGATCTGCCCCAGCGCCAGAGCGCGCACGATCATCGTGATGGTTTGATTGCCTGAATTGCCGCCGATGCCCGCGATAATCGGCATCAGCGCCGCCAACGCCACCAGTTTACCAATCGATCCTTCAAACAAACCAATCACGCGCGACGCTATGAACGCGGTGATCAGGTTCAGCGCCAGCCATGCCCAGCGGTTTTGCACGCTTTTCCATACCGAGGCAAAAATATCCTCATCTTCACGCAGGCCGCCTGCACTTAATTTTTCACTGTCGATTTTGTCGCGGGTGTAGTCCACCACCGCGTTCACCGTCATGCGGCCCACCAGTCTGCCTGCGTCATCCACCACCGGTGCCGAAACCAGATCGTAGCGCTCGAACGCCGCTGCGACATCGGCGGCATCGTCGTTGGCGTTAAATTGTGTGTAATCTTTCAACATCACGTCGCCCACCGCGACATCCAGGTCAGTCACCAGCAAGCGATTTACCGGCACCAGGCCTTTTAACTGCTCGGCGCGATCCACCACGAACAATTGATCAGTGTGATCGGGCAGTTCATCCAGCCGCCGCAGGTAGCGCAGCACCACTTCGAGCGTGACATCCTCGCGGATCTGCACCATGTCAAAATCCATCAGCGCACCGGCGGTATCCTCGGCATACGACATCGCCTCGCGCAACTGCTCGCGCTCTTCGGGCGGCAGCAGCTTGAACACATCCTCGATAACTTCACGCGGCAGGTCGGGCGCAAGATCAGCAATCTCATCGGTATCGAGTTGTCCGGTGGCAGCGACCAGTTCATGGTCGTCCATGTACGCGATGAGGGTTTCGCGCACCGCATCAGAGACTTCCAGCAGAATTTCGCCGTCGCGATCGGCCTTGACCAGATCCCACACCACCAGCCGTTGATCGCGTGGCAGCGCTTCGAGAATATAGGCCACATCCGCCGGATGCAGCGGATCAAGCAGCGCCCTTATTTCATCGAGGTTTTGTGTCTGGCGTTGGGTGCGCTGCGGATCAGGTGGCGTGCCGCCCGGTTCTTCAGCCGCCGCGATGGCCATCGCCTGCAACTCATCGTGTATGCGCAACAATTCTGCTGCACGTTCGAGCGCTTCATGCACATCATTTACATCATGTACCTCGACAGAGGGGTTTCGGGCCGGTTCCATGGGGGTTCCACGACACTTCCATGCACACAATGTCCCCGCGCGGGACCGCGCAGGGTGCGCCCGATTTTATGGCTGGCTGATTGTTTTGTCTAAGTTTTTTTGCCGATACTCGTACTCAGCGTACTCGCGATGCGAGCCCGCTTCAATGCGAAGCGACCGCACGTCGAAAGGCTTCTTGTGCCCACGCATTCAGACTCTTGCCTTCAGCTTCCGCAAGCATGGCCGCCTTCGCATGAACACCCGGGTCAATACGCAACATGACCTTGCCGGAGTAGGGGCGCTGCGGCGAGCGCTTTAGTTTCTTGCAGGTAGCCAGATAATCATCAACGGCCTCCTCGAATGCCGCTTTTAGATACGCAACCGACTCGCCGTGAAAGCCCACGACGTCACGGATGCCCGCAACGTGACCAACAAAGCACTCATCTTCATCACTGTATTCAATACGCGCAGAATATTCCTTGTAGTTCATAACGTTCATGGCTGTACCCCTGCTTGTGTCAGAAAATCTCGGGCGTCTCGCACCTGGTAAGGCTTGGCCTCCTCTTCACTTGCTGACTTTTTTGCCGCTGATGGTACTGAGCATGGCATCTCGCTCACCCTGCCACTCGGCCGCGTATTCGCAGCCTGCATACTCGGCGAAATACGGCCCGCCGAGCGTGTAATGCACCAGCGCCGCATCGGCGCGCGGCGCGTTGTAGCCGACCAGATGATTCCAGCGATCAGGCAATGCACCGATCAACGCATCATCATTCAACCACTTGAACTGATGCAACTCAAGCCCGGATGCGGTGTTCACATAATCCGGCGTCAACGCGTGGCACCTGGCGTTGTTGAACAGCATCACGCTCGACCAGTTCTTTTTTTCATATCTGGTTTGCGGCTCGCCGAGAAACTTGGTGGTTTCTTTAGGCACATGATCATGCTTGATCGCCATCACCGCGTAACGCTCATCACGCAGCGCCCACAGGCTGGCGATGTCGTCGAGCACCAGCATGTCGCAATCCATAAACAGCGACCAGCCAGTAAAC
>CANKUB010000251.1 GCA_947486575.1 Betaproteobacteria bacterium
GACCAATACGCGCGCGTTGCTTCCAGCAAGTTGAACGTGCCCACCACATTGGTTTGCACAAACTCGCCGGGTGCGTGAATCGAGCGGTCTACATGACTTTCTGCGGCGAAATGCACGATGGCTTCGGGTTTGTGCTGCGCCAGCAATGCGTCGATGCGCGCACGATCGCTGATATCGGCTTGCACAAAAATGTGGCGCGCATCGTTCGCAAGACTCGCCAGATTTTCGGGGTTGCCCGCGTAGGTGAGCTTATCGACATTAACCACGGGCGAACCTTCAGCCACAATCCAGTCGAGCACAAAATTTGAGCCGATAAAGCCAGCACCACCCGTAACCAGTATCATGTTTAAAAGGCTTTGTGAGAAAGTAGGCAACCCGCGCCGCCGATGCTACTCTAGCTGCTCTGGCGCATTGATAAAATCAATTATAACAAACAGATGCAGCGCTCATTGTTGAATACTGTGTCGAATCACATGCGGCGAATTCTGCTGGTCAAAACCTCATCGCTGGGGGACGTGGTGCATAACCTGCCGGTGGTGAATGACATTCGCAGCCGCTTTCCCGGAGTGCAAATCGATTGGGTCGCCGAAGAAAATTTCGCGCCGATTCCACGCATGCACGCGGGTGTTGACCGTGTCATTCCCGTGGCGATACGCCGCTGGCGGCGCAGCATGTTGCGTACTGAGACTCACCACGAGTGCTGCACATTTTTAAAGCAATTGCGCGAGCACGAGTACAACGCCATTGTCGACACGCAGGGTTTGCTCAAAAGCGCAATGATTGCTTGTGCCGCGCACGGGCGCAGTCATGGCCTTGATTGGAAAAGTTCGCGTGAGCCATTGCGCATATTGTACGAGCGCACCTACGCCGTGCCGTGGGGACAGCATGCTGTGGTACGCAATCGCAGTCTGGCCGCCAAAGCGCTGGGTTATCGCGTCACCGACCCGGCGGATTACGGCATCCTTTGCGGTCGCCAAAATCTGGCGTGGTTGCCCGCCGTGCACTACGCCGTGTTGTTGCACGCCACCAGCGCATCGACCAAATTGTGGCCTGAACAGCATTGGGCGGCCTTGTCTAACTATCTGTTTTTAAACAATATTATTTCGGTTTTGCCATGGGGCAACGCAGACGAACGCGCGCGTAGCGAGCGTCTCGCAGCAGCCATGAACAATGCCGTTGTGCCGCCAGCATTGATGCTGTCGGAATTGGCAACGTTGTTCGGCATGGCGCAAGTGGTCGTGGGCGTGGACACCGGCCTCACGCACTTGGCGGCTGCGCTGCAGGCGCCGACAGTGGGTATTTATTGCGCTACCGATCCCGCCGCCACTGGCATCCATGCATGCCCGCGCGCGGCTAACTTGGGTGGCATCGGCGCGCCGCCTACGGTGCAGGATGTCATCGCGGCAATCGCCACAATCGAACGCTTGCAGTAACGCGCATGCGAATCCTCTACAGCTTGCTCATCCTGTTGGCGCTGCCGTTCATCGGCGTGCGCCTGTGTTGGCGCGCGCGGCGACAGCCAGCGTATCGCAAGCATGTGGGCGAGCGCTTTGGCTATTACGACGCGTACGAGACAAAACCGCTGATCTGGCTGCACGCCGTCTCCGTCGGCGAAACGCGCGCGGCTGAACCACTGGTGCGCGCCTTGCTCGAAAAATATCCCGGCCAACACATACTGCTTACGCACATGACACCCACCGGGCGCGAAACCAGTGAAGCGCTCTTCGCCGCCGACACAGACAAAGTAACGCGCTGTTACCTGCCTTACGATTACCCCGGTGCCGTCGCGCGCTTTCTCAATCACTACCAACCCTGCGTCGGCATTTTGATGGAAACCGAAATCTGGCCGAATCTGGTGCATGCCTGCCGCGCGCGCGCCACGCCGATTTATCTGGCGAACGCGCGACTCTCGGAGAAATCATTCGCGGGTTATCGGCGCGTGGGTTCGTTAACGCTGCATACGTTGCGCAGTTTTAACGCCATCGCCGCGCAAAGCGTTGCGGACGCACAGCGTTTCAAGGCCTTGGGCGCGGTCAATGTCGCTATCACGGGCAATCTCAAATTCGATGTCGCACCGTCACCCGTTCAACGCATGCTGGGCGAACACCTGCGTGAGTGCTTCGGCGCGCGCCGAGTGTTGCTTGCTGCCAGCACACGCGAAGGCGAAGAATTATTGTTAATAAACAATAAGTTATATGATATTCCTGGTGCGCTGTTGGTGATCGTGCCGCGCCATCCGCAACGCTTCGACGACGTAGCCGCGCTGCTTGATCATCATCACATCAGCTACCAGCGGCGCAGCGCTAATGAAGCGGTGGGCAATGAAACGCGCGTGCTGCTCGGCGACACAATGGGCGAAATGATCGCGTATTACGCCGCGTGCGACATCGCGTTTATCGGCGGCAGCCTGCTGCCACTGGGCGGACAAAATCTGATCGAAGCCTGCGCTATGGGTAAGCCCGTGTTGATCGGCCCGCACACGCATAATTTTGCCGAGGCCACCGAGCAAGCGATAACCGCGGGTGCTGCCGTGCGTGTGATGGACGCCGCCGATTTGCAGCGTAAAGCGGTTGCCTTGCTCGACAGCCCCAAGGTGACGGAGCGCATGAGCGCCGCCGCATTGGCGTTCAGCAACCAGCATCGTGGCGCTACCGTAAGGTTGCTTGAGCTGATTCGCTTTTAGGAACTTACTTGCCAACTCACTCGCCCAAATACGCGCGCCGCACGTCCGGGTTATCCAACAGCGATTTTGCCTCGCCGCTTAACGTAATCAGCCCGCTTTCCATGACGTAGGCGCGATCGCAGGTTTGCAGCGCCAGCCGCGCGTTTTGTTCGATCAACAGCAGCGTGACGCCCTCACGCGCAACAGTGCGAATAGTCTCAAAAATTTTTTGCACCACGATAGGCGCCAGACCCATGCTGGGCTCATCCAGCAGCAGTAGGCGTGGTTTGCACATCAGCGCGCGCGCAATGGCAAGCATTTGCTGCTCGCCGCCGGAGAGCGTTCCCGCAAGTTGTGTGCGACGTTCAGCCAGGCGCGGGAACGTGGTGTAGGCGCGCTCACAATCGACAGCAATCTCGGCTTTGTTGTCACGGATATAAGCGCCCATCGCCAGATTTTCTTCTACTGTCAATCGCGCAAACACGCCACGGCCTTCGGGCACCAGTGCAAGGCCACGCCGCACCAGTGCGAAGGCGGGCGTGCCGGTGATATCTTGCCCGTCGTAACTCACGTTGCCTGCGGCGGGGTTAAGCAGGCCGGCCAGCGCTTTTAGGGTGGTGGTTTTACCTGCGCCGTTCGCACCGATCAGCGCAACCAATTCGCCTGCGCGCACGTCCAGATCAATGCCTTTGACAGCGTTGATGCCGCCGTAGGCCACCTTGAGGCCGCGCACCTCAAGCAACGCCGACTCCCAGATACGCTTCGATCACTTTCGCATCGCGTTGCACCACCGCAGGCGCGCCCTCGGCGATTTTCTCGCCGTAATCGAGCACCGCCACACGATCACACAAACCCATCACCAACTTCACGTCGTGCTCGATCAATAGCAGCGTGATGCCATCGCTGCGTATGCGTTCGAGCAACAATTTCAGCGCGGCGGTTTCGGTGGCGTTCATGCCCGCTGCTGGTTCATCCAGTGCCAGCAGCCCGGGGTCAGTCGCCAGCGCGCGGGCAATTTCCAATCGGCGTTGATCGCCGTAAGAGAGATTGCGCGCGAGTTCGTTGGCGTGCCGTGCAATGCCGCAGTAGTCCAGAAGTTCATGCGCGCGCCGCTCAATCGAGGCTTCCTCTGCACGTGTTGCCGACAGGCGCAGCACCGCGCCCAGTACGCCGGCATGCGTGCGCACGTGGCGGCCCACCATCACGTTTTCAAGCGCTGTCATGTTGGCGAACAACCGTATGTTCTGAAACGTGCGTGCGATACCGGCTTCGGCGACGTGATGCGATTTCAGTCCGGTCAAACGCGTGCCCGCGAAAGTGAATTCGCCGCCGTCGGGTTGATACACGCCAGTGAGTATATTGAACAACGTGGTTTTGCCCGCACCGTTGGGGCCGATCAATCCGTAGATTTCGCCTGTAGCCACGGAAAGCGACACGCCGTTCAAAGCAGTCAATCCACCGAAGCGTTTGGTAATGCCGTTGACGACCAGCAAAGGCTCAGCCACCGGCTTTCTCCACGACCAGTTCGCGCTGCCGGGTTTTCGAGGGCCACAATCCCGCAGGCCGGAACAACATCATCAGCACCAGCGCCAGCCCAAACAGCAACATGCGCAAACCGGAAGGATCCACCACCACGCGCCCCAGCCATTGCTGTTGCAAAGGCCCCACGTAGCGCAGCGCTTCCGGCAACGCAGTCAGCAATATCGCGCCCACCACCACGCCGCCGACGTTGCCCATGCCGCCCAGCACCACCA
>CANKUB010000252.1 GCA_947486575.1 Betaproteobacteria bacterium
CCGAAGTACCCGAAGTCTGGGGCAGCAACCGGCTCGATGAATTGCTGCGCACCTCGGATGTGGTTACCTCAGGGCTACCGCTGACGCCCGATACGCGCAACATTTTCAATGCGCGCACCTTCGGATTGATGAAGCCTTCAGCGCTGTTCGTCAACGTGACACGCGGTGAAATATTTGATGCCGAAGCGTTGATCGCTGCGGTCACGAGCGGCAAGCTTGCTGGCGCGGGCCTCGATGTCGGGCCGCAGGAGCCGCTGCCGTCGGATCATCCGTTGTGGACGACGCCGAATGTGGTGATGACGCCACACACGGCGGGTGCAAGCCAGTTTCGCATCAGACGCAATCTCGACCGTTTCTGCCGCAACATCGCGCTCTATCGCGCGGGCAAGCCGCTGGAAGGGCAGATCAACAAGTCGCGCGGTTTCTAAGGTTCGAACGTTCTAACCCGCGCGCGGCTGCTCCAGCTTACTCCAGTGGTTCCAGTCGGATAATGGATGCCGTGTGCGTGGCGCCCACCCAGAAGTTAACCACCGTCGAGTTGTTGTCGCCGTAAGAGCGGCGCATATTGGTTTCGTTGGGCAGCAGATAGGGCGTGATCTCGCCGGTTTTGGGATTGAGGCGCACTACGCGGTCGGCATACTCGGTGGATGCCCAAGCTTCACCGTTTTTGTCTGACCACACATCGTAAGCATAGAATTGCGGAATGCCCAAAGACCAGGTCTGGAATTTCTCGGTCTTGGGGTCAAACATGGCCACGTGATCAGTTTTGTTCAGCGCGACCCACAAGCGGTCTTGTTTATCTATCATGCCACGGCGTGGCGCAGTGTCTTTCATCGGCGTTTCAAACAGTTTGATTTCCCCCGTTTTGGCGTCAATGCGGCCGATGTGCTCGCGCCCAAACACCGTGAACCAGCCGTTGTTTTTTGAGTCCGACAACACCTGATAGATATTGGGCCGTGGAAATTTAAACGGCTCAAAACGTTCCCATTTGCGGCTGGCGATATCAACGCGCAGCAGCGTCCATTCCCCGTTGTTGTTGACCCACACCTTGCCGTCTACCTTGTGGTTTTTCGGGTTCATAAAAAGTAACTCCACGTGGTCAGCGTCGAACTCTTTGGCCAGCGGAAAGGTCACGAATTTCTCTGTCTCGCGATCAAACTTCTGGATGGCATTTTGCAAACCATTCCCCATCCATATGTTTTCATCTTCATCAAACTGGATATCCAGCACGCCTTTGTTGCGCGCGGGCTTGCTCACCGGGATCGCCCATTCCTTGATTTCAAGTGTCTTCGGGTTCAGGCGGCCAAGTATTTGCTCGCCGAAGCTGGCATACCACACCAGCCCTTGGGAATCGACAATGACATCATGCGGCTGGCGGGTGCGGGCAGGCAGGTCATATTCCGTGTAAATGACGCGCGTGGCCTTGCCGCTCGGCCGCGGCAGCGTTTTGAACGGATACGACCACGTGGAGCCTTTATTCAGATTAATGCTGCTGAGGTATTCCGCCTGCTGTTGCCGGACTTGCTGCAACTGCGCTTGTCGTTCGGGGGTCATCGGGCCGCCGCCAAGCCGCTTCAGCGGATTCGGTTGCAGCAGCAGCGGAAACGAACTGGGCGCATGCTGTGACATGCGTTGCAGCACACCCATGAAAGCATCGGCATCATAGTTAGTTCTCATGATGCGCTCGTAGGTGTGACAATGATTGCAGCCGCGGATTGACGCCTTTTGCGCTTCGGTGCCGGGCATGCTCATCAACCATTCGGAATTGGTGAGCTGCGTTGCCATTTCATCCGTGCTGGCCTTGCGCAGTTTGAGATTGACGGACGTCGTTTTTTGCGGCGTAATTTCCACTGCTGCGGGATTTTCCAGGGCGTATCCCACTGCTCGGATGCGCAGTGTATATTGCCCCGGCTCCAGACGCGCTGACGGAAATTGATAGCGCCCCTGTGGATCAGTCACCACCGTGGTTGTGATGATAGCGCCCGCGCGCCTGGCGCTGACCAGCACGCCTCCCATCGGGCCCTCTTCTTGCGAACTGACGAGGCCACTGAGTGCTGCACTTGTGGTTTGTGCCTGGGCTGAACCCACGCCCTGGAGAAACAGAATAGCGGCAACGCTTGCGCCGAGCTTGCGCCAAAACCCTCTCTTCAACATGATCTCCCCTCCTGCGATGTCAATGAATGGTAGGACTTTCTTATTATGACGTTTCAGATAATCTTATCATGTTGAACTTATGAACTAAGCGAGATTGAAATCAGGCTAATATTCACGAATCCGCTGCTCAAAGGGCAAGTCGCAGCCAGCAAGCTGTGCGGTGAGCGATAGCGTTTACACTCAGGGAGATCCCAACGATGCAAAAGCAACTACAGCAAGCAGGCTATTTTTACACCAGCACGCCCTATCAAGAAGCTTTCGATATAGATTATCCGCAGGAAAATCTGGAGGGCGAAATGTATAAGTACCGATGCATGTCCTGCAAAATACTGACCACAGAAATCAACGGGCGGCTGGAAAATCACGCGCAAGATTGTGCATACAGAATTGGCCGAACGAGCTCGACGCCACAATGAATTGTTTCGCAGGAGCTGGTGAACATGACCACGCTATTTAAGGCCGCACTTGCACTGATTACGTTGTCGAGTGGCATGGTTGCGAGTGGGGCAGGCGTCGCGCAAAACTATCCCACCAAACCCATTCGGCTGATTGTGCCGTTCACGGCCGGTGGTGGCACCGATATTCTGGCGCGGGCGCTGGGCCAGCATTTGTCGGCGGCATTGAAGCAGAATGTGATCGTGGACAACCGTGCTGGCGGCAATACGGTGATCGGCTCCGAGCTGGCAGCACACGCGGCGGCGGACGGGCACACGCTGCTGGTGCAGATCAACAATCTGACCGCGTTGCCCGCGCTGTCACCCGGCCAAAAGCCTGTGGTGTCGGTGGCGAATTTTGCGCCCATCACGCTGGTGGCGGTGCTGCCGCACATTCTGGTGGTGCCGCGTGGTGTGCAGGCCGCCAGCGTGAAAGAGCTGATCGCGCTGGGTAAAGCCACGCCGAAAAAACTGACCTACGCATCGTCAGGATTTGGCACGCCGGTGCATTTGGGCGGCGCGCTATTTGCGTCCATGGCAGGTATTGAATTGCTGCACGTGCCCTACAAGGGCGCAGCCGAATACACCACGGCGGTGTTGGGTGGGCACGTCGCAATGACATTCGGTTCGGCGCCCACGGCGCTGCCGCATATCCGCACAGGCGTGTTAAAGGCGCTGGCTGCGACGACGGTCGAGCGCATCAAGGTGCTGCCGGATTTGCCCACCATTGCCGAATCTGGTTTGCCCGGCTACGACATTTCAAGCTGGTACGGCGTCTTCGCGCCAGTGGGGACGCCATCGGCCATCATCAATTTCCTGCACGCGGAAATCGCGCGCGGCATCAAGACCAAGGCCGTTGCCGAGCGCTTGCCGGATTACGACTTGATTGCCAATACCCCCGCCGCATTCGCCGCTTTTTTGCGCAAGGACGCCGAGATGACCGCGCGCGTGATTGCACGTTCAGGAGCGACGTCTGACTAACCGCAATACCTGCTGGCCTAAGCCAGGGAGTTTGATATGAATTCTGTGTGCCTTTGGCGTTCTCCAAGGAGTGAGGCCCTTTTCATTGGGCTGTGTGCGGCAACCCTGTCTGCGGCGGCGGCTGACTATCCCGCGCGTCAGGTGCGCGTTGTGGTGCCGTTCCCGCCCGGTGGCGGCGCCGATACCATTTCCCGCGTGCTGTTCACAAAACTGAGCGAAGATTTCGGCCATCAATTCATCATCGACAACCGGGGTGGCGGCTCAG
The DNA here is from genome assembly GCA_947486575.1 of Betaproteobacteria bacterium. Taxonomy (GTDB): domain Bacteria; phylum Pseudomonadota; class Gammaproteobacteria; order Burkholderiales; family SG8-41; genus UBA5216. Next base: position 3,835 of record CANKUB010000252.1, read on the forward strand.
GCACGATCGGTGCGGGCTTGGTAGCGAAGGCGCAGGCTGACGGCTACGTAATTCTGCATGACGCGACCGGCCACTCCATCAATCCGTCGATGTTTGCCACGCTGCCGTATAACGCAGCGCGGGATTTTGAGCCGGTGTTTCTGGCGGGTACTGTGCCGAATCTGCTGGTGATGCATCCGTCGATAAAAGCGAACACAGTAACCGAACTGATTGCTTTGGCAAAGGCGACAAAAGAGGGTCTCAATTGGGCCTCGTCCGGCACGGGCAGCGTGCAGCACATGGCGCTCGAATTGTTCAAGGTCAGTGCCGGTGTTCCGCTCAATCACATTCCCTACAAAGGCGGCGCACCGGCGCTGATTGATGTGGTGGGCGGCCATACCAAGTTTTACTTCAGCAATGCAGCCGCATCCAGCAGCCATGTCCGCGCAGGTACGGTTCGCAGTATCGCGCACACGGGACGAGGCCGTCTCGCGGCGCTGCCGGATATTCCGCCGATGGCCGACACGCTGCCAGGCTATGAGGCGTATGAATGGAATGGCGTA
>CANKUB010000253.1 GCA_947486575.1 Betaproteobacteria bacterium
ACACGGTAACGGCGCTGCGCACAATGGGTAACGTCAAGGGTGCGCCAATCGATCACGTAGAGGCCACCGATACTGAAGGCCGCTTTCAACGCATACGCGGCGATGCGTTTGTGCTGGCGCTGGGCTCGGTTAGCCCGCGGTTTGCAGCGCCGCTGGGCATATCGCTGCCCATTTACCCGGCGAAAGGTTATTCAGTGACAATGCCGATTGTGGATGAAGCAAAAGCCAATCAAGTGTCGTTGACCGATGATGAGTTCAAGCTGGTGTATTCGCGCCTCGGCAATCGTTTACGTGTTGCCGGCACCGCCGAGTTGAATGGCTACGACCGTGATTTGAATCGCGTGCGCTGCGAAGCTATTGTGCGGCGTGTTGAGGATATCTTTCCGGGCGCGGGCGATAGCACGCAGGCACAGTTCTGGACTGGGCTGCGCCCTGCGACGCCGAGTAACGTGCCGCTGATTGGCAAGACAAAAGTACCGAATCTTTATCTCAACACCGGACACGGTACTTTGGGATGGACGCATGCGTGCGGTTCAGGCAAATCGATTGCGCGTATTGTTAGTGGGCTTGCGCCGGAGGTGGATTTTGCGTTTACGCAGGCGATGCAAATCGCAGATTGACAAACGCTTACAGGGCAGGTAACGTAACGCCTTGTTTTAACGCGCCGATTTGTAATCAGCTTGCGGGCGCGAAATAAATCCGGCTAAAGAGAAGTTTTTGATGTCTCAAACCCGGTGCGGCGCAAGCTTACCGGGTTTTTGTTTTCAAGAGGCAATATGATGAAAAACGGATTTACTACAGCGATTCTGCATTCCGATCTGGAAGCGCCGATTGAGCATTTTTCTGTGCATAAGCCTATGCATGCTGCGGTGGCATTTGGCTACCCGGATTCGCGCGAATTGGCAAAAGTGTTCAAGGGCGAAGCGGCGGGCTATGCCTACGGGCGTCAGGGAAATCCGACCACTGCCGCGCTTGAATCCAAAGTCAGCAAAATGGAGGATGGCATAGCGACAGCGTGTTTTGCTACCGGTATGGCGGCGATTGCGTCCACCTTCGTTGCGCTGTTGCGCGCCGGAGATCATGTGGTATCAAGCTCGTTTCTGTTTGGCAATACCAACAGTTTATTTGGCACTTTCAATACCTGGGGTGCCGAGATCAGCTTCGTTGATCCGACGGACGTGGACAATGTGGCGCGCGCCATCCGGCCCAACACGCGTATGGTATTTGTCGAAACCATCGCCAACCCGCGCACGCAGATTGCCGACCTTACGCGCATCGGCGAATTGTGCGTGGAGCACAATTTGATTTATGTGGTTGATAACACCATGACTTCGCCTTATTTATATCGCCCCAAGAAAGATCAGGCGAGTCTGGTGATTAACTCGCTGACCAAATACATCGGCGGACATGGCAATGCGTTGGGCGGTGCCGTGACCGATACCGGGCTTTACGACTGGACGAAATACTCGAACATTTACGATAACTATAAGAATGCCAGACCGGCGATGTGGGGCATCCAGCAAATTCGCAAGAAGGGTTTGCGCGATGTGGGCGCAACCTTGGCTGCGGAACCCGCGCACCGTATTGCGACGGGCGCCGAAACACTGGCATTGCGCATCGAGAAGTCATCGGGCAATGCGCTTGCGCTCGCGCGATTTCTGGCCGGTCATCCCAAAGTAACCAAGGTCTACTATCCGGGCCTTGACGATCATCCGCAGCACAAACTAGCGGGTGAGTTATTCAAGTGTTACGGGGCGCTAATGAGCATCGAACTGGCTGACGGTATCGATTGTTTTGATTTTCTCAATCGGCTGGAATTGGTGATCTCATCGAGCCACCTGGGCGACAATCGAACATTGGCGATACCCATCGCGCAGACTATTTATTGGGAAATGGGCGCTGCGCGGCGTGCCGAGATGGGTATCGCGGAATCGTTGATTCGTCTGTCGATCGGGATTGAGGATACGGATGATTTGCTTGGGGATTTTCGTCAGGCGCTTGAGAAATCGTGATGTAAATTACAAGGCAACGCCGAATTCGGATAGGCCATGTGTGAGAGGTCGGTATAGCGATTTTCGCGGCAATGGCACTGGGTAAGTCTGAGGCTATCTCCTGTATAATTCGCCCGTCTGTGATGCTAAGCTTTTCGTGGCTACATGAATATAGATATAAATAAAATTTTTTAAAATCAATAAGTTAACAGGTGTTGATGGTATGTTTCGCGGGTTGTGTCTAGTCTTGATTTTCGCAGGGCTGCTAACGCCAGCATTTGCCCAGCAGGACGAGCGTACGCAAACCCTGTTGGGCGGCGTTGGTGCGGGCGCGGCACCGGGGCAAGTTGTGCCAGGTCAGCAACCGCAAATCCCCACAATTACGAACCCGAATCGCGTATTACAGATGGCGACCGAGCCTGGCTTGCCGGGGCGTGATGCGGGTTTACCCCCCTTAACGCCACCGAAGCCAGTACCGGTAGAACGTCATGAGTTTCAGAATTTCGTCGAGCAGTCGCTGGGGCGCGATTTACCGATGTTCGGATTTAACTTGTTTCAGAATGTGCCATCGACATTCGCGCCGCTGGATCGAGTGCCTGTAACTTCCGACTACGTGGTGGGGCCCGGGGACGAGCTCGTTATTAATGGATGGGGGCAAGTCGAAATTGACTATCGTGTGACTGTGGATCGCAGTGGCTCGATTAGCGTTCCCAGAGTAGGCAATATCAATGTTGCTGGCGTTCGTTATCAGGACTTGGAGGCGCATCTTAAGCGCTCAATTGGTCGTGTATTTACAAATTTTGATCTCAGAGTAACGATGGGGCAGTTGCGGGCTATTCAAGTGTTTGTCGTGGGGCAGGCCTTGCGTCCGGGTACGTATACGGTAAGTTCGTTGAGCACGCTGGTGAATGCCCTGTTTGCAGCAGGCGGCCCCAGTGTTAAAGGTTCGATGCGTTCGATACAACTCAAGCGTGGCGACAAGCTTGTCACCGAATTCGACATGTACGATTTGCTGCTTAAGGGCGATAAGTCGAAGGATGTCAGGTTGCTGCCTGGCGATGTAATTTACGTTCCGCCGACCGGGCAGTTAGTCGCCATCTCCGGAAGCGTTACGTCTCCGGCCATTTATGAAATTCGCGGGCGCTCAAAGCTTGCTGATTTAATAGCTTTGGCGGGTGGGTTGACTATTACAGCTTCTGGGCAGAAAGCATCTGTCGAACGTATTTTCGACAGAAAAACGCGCAAGGTTGAAGACTTTAATCTCGATAAAGAGGGCTTGGACAAGCTGTTGCAGGATGGTGATTTTGTAAGGGTCACGCCATTGTCGCCGCGTATCGAAAACGCTATTACGGTACGCGGAAATGTAGCCGTAGCAGCACGCCATCCGTGGCGCAGTGGTATACGGATAAAGGATGTATTGCCTGACCGGGATGCGCTGATCGTCCCTGACTATTGGGTTAAACGTAACGCGTCGGTGCGTACCGATATTGCCGGGCAGGAGAGAGAGGAAACCCGGCAGCGGGAAGCGGCTGTTCGTGCCCAGACCGGACCGGAAGGGGGCGAAGCCCGCCAGCGAGATCGCATCATAGGGGCAGGTCAGGAAAAATTGCGAGCTGACGTGCGACGCGTGCTTCCCGAAGTGAATTGGGATTACGCAGTCATTGAGCGCCTTAACGTGGCAGACCTTACCACTGCGCTTATTCCATTTAATCTGGGCAAGGCAATACTTGAAGGAGATCCCACGCAGAACGTGCAATTGCAGCCCGGTGACGTTATTACCATATTTTCCAAAGACGACATTCAGGTTCAATTTGCAAAACAACCACTTTTTGTGAAACTGGAAGGCGAAGTTTCGGTGTCGGGTGTTTATCAAGTCAAACCGGGTGAAACCTTGCGGCAACTCGTGACGAGGGTAGGCGGGCTTTCCCCGAATGCATATTTATTCGGAGCGGAGTTTGAGCGGGAATCCACGCGTGTGTTCCAGCAGAAACGGCTTGAGGAAGCGGCAGATCGCATGGAGCAGGAAGTGCAGCGCAACGTGGCGGGTAAGGCCGCGCTTTCGAAAGACGACGCCGATATTGCTAAGACGGTTGCCGAAGGCCAACTTTCGTTGGTGCAGCGGCTGCGTAAAGTCAGGGCAACCGGACGCATCGTTTTGGAAATTCAACCAGAACAAGCGCTTTTAAGCAGCCTTCCCGATTTGAGGCTGGAAGACGGTGACCGGTTATTTGTGCCTGCTGCCCCGTCTACCGTGTCCGTTGTCGGCACGGTTTACAACTCAAACGCTTTTATCTACAGGCCCGAAAAGCGCTTGGGTGATTATCTCGCACAAGCTGGTGGTCCAACCAAAGATGCGGATAGCGGTAATTTATACGTAATC
>CANKUB010000254.1 GCA_947486575.1 Betaproteobacteria bacterium
AAATTGACGAAACGCGGGCTGTCAGCACAGCAAACGTAGAAACTGCTGCTGCTGAAGCTAAAAACACGAAATTCAGAGGTCGCGCTTATATTCAAGCGGAATACTTTTCTCAAAAAACGGGGTTTCCGGTCCACCACTATTTAGATGTGAGATCTTGCACATTGTATGGAGAAGTAAAAAGTAACAGCATCCAAGTGTCTCGTAAATTTTCTCCAAAAGATCAGAAGGGAGTCTGCTCTACAGAGAATAGTTTTACAAGGAAGGGTGAAACCATAGAATGGGTTACCGCCAGTGGAATAAAATCCAGAGTAGCAAAGTAATTATAGATAACGGGGTCAGATAGCTAACGAGATAACGGGGTCAGACACGATTAAATCGTAACTACTCGTTTTTATTGATATTTTTTCAGACGTTCATTCGAGAGGCTTCACTCTTTTGTAGCTGCTAAAGAAGTGAATTACCCACCGAATGGCTCAAAGCAGCGCTATTTCATACCGGCAATCATTCCGCCCGCACCCCCGCCGCCTTGATCACCTGCCCCCAAAGACTGATCTGCGATTTGATATACGCGCGATACTGTTCCGGCGTGCTGGCAGGAATATCCATCGCCAGCCCCTGTAGTTGTTTGGTGACATCGGGGCGGCGCAGGATCGCGGTGGTTTCGTCGTGTAGCTTGCTGGTGATGGCAGCGGGTGTTTTGGCCGGGGCGTGCATGCCGTGAAAATTCAATCCCTCGTAGCCCGGTAGCAGGCTTGCGATGGGCGGCACGTTGGGTAAACTTGGCACAGGCTTCGCGCTGGTGACGCCCAGTGCGCGTAACCTGCCGATAGCCACCTGCGATAGCGCAGTCGAAACGGCGACCATGGTGTAATCCACTTCGCCAGTCAGCAGGCCGTTCATCGCCGGTGCGCCACCCTTATAGGGCACGATGACGACCTTGATGCCCGCCAGGCTATTCATCCGTTCGGCAAAAATATGCGACGAGGATCCCATGCTCTGTGCGGCGAAGCTGAGTGTGCCCGGTTTTGCTTTCGCGAGATCGATTAATGATTTGAGTCCGGTGACGGGCGAGCCGGCCTGCACCACCAGCACTAGCGGAAACGTGACCCACAATCCGATGTGCGCAAAATCATTCATCGGGTCGTAGGGCAGTTTCGCGTACAGGGACGGCGCCATCACCATGCTCGCAATCGAGCCGAGCAGCAGCGTATAGCCATCGGCAGGCGCTTTTGCCACCAGATCACTGCCGACCATGCCGCCGCCTGCGGCGCGATTGTCCACAATCACAGGTTGACCCACGTTCTCGGAAAGCCGCTGGCCTACGATGCGTGCAAGCACATCGAGCGATCCGCCGGGCGCAGTTGGTACGACCAGGCGTATTGGCCGGTTGGGGTAGCTTTGCGCGGCGGCTGGCCCAGTGCTGAGCGCACTGCCCGCCACGATTAAGGATGCAAACAGGATTTTGATGATTGGTCTCATGTTGTAACGTAATTTATTGTTTTTATGGAATATTTTTATCGCCGTCCAGCGCCATCCAGCGTCGCACTGCGCCGTTGGCGAGCCAGACCAGCGCACCCAGCACAATGAACGCCATCAAGCCGCGCATGGCGCTCGCGAGAAACGTCGCGTCAATAGCGGGAAACGGAAACTTCGACAGAGCATCAAAGCGTTCGAGCATCCAGTGCCAGCCGGTGTGCGCCACCAGCGCGGACAAAATGATAATGCCGATTTTTTCGGCGAGCGCGTGTTTGAACAATAACGCGAGCACGGGAAGCAATACGATGAGAACGACAAGCTGGCCGATTTCGACGCCGATATTAAACGCCAGCAAAGATGTGATCAGGTGATCACCAGCAAATTGCAACGATTCGCTTAGGGCAAACGAGAAGCCGAAGCCGTGAATCAGGCCGAACGCAAAGGTAATTATCCAGCGCCGCTGGATATTGCTGCCGACGGTATTTTCGAGTGCCATGTAAATAATGGTGAGCGCAATCAGCAGTTCTATAAGCGGCGGAAACCACAGTGCGTCTGGTACAAAGCCGAAGGCCGAAGCGAGCAGCGTGATGGAGTGCGCCACGGTAAATGACGTCACAATCACCAGCAGTGGCCGCCATTGACCGCGTTTACTGAGAGGGATTATCAGGCACAGCAAAAACAAGAGGTGGTCGATTCCCTCAAGAATGTGCCAGAAGCCGGACGCCACAAACCGCCACGCTACCTGATGCCAGCGCGGGTCGAGCCGCACCAGGCCCGGATCGCCGTGGAATTCAAAGGCGCGTGTCGCTACACCCGGTGGCAAAAAGCGCAGCGCCGTCGCGACTTTAAGTCCCAGCCGATCGACACGCGCGCGAATCGCAAACTCGGAACGGTCGGACTGAATCGGATATTCAAGCAGAACATCCAGCAGTTGCTGGTTCCAGTAAAGATCAAACGTATCCGGCAGCGGCGGGCTTTTGAGATTGGCCATCGCTGATTCGTACGCGGTAAATGCAGTATCCGAGGGTAGTGCCATGCGCGCATGAATGATGCGCGGTGGCGGTAGGCGTGCGTCATTCTCGTAAATGTCGAGATTGTCGATGAGCCATTGCCGGGTTGCGTTGCGCAGGGCCTGGTCAGCCTGGGAAACGATCAGATAGCCGGGGCCGCGCTTGGGGAAATCCACTTCACGCAGCGCCGACATCGGAATGCGAACCAGTAATTCCAGTTTATTGCCGGCTGGTTTGAAAAAAATATTCAGACGCACATCAGCGGGTATATCGTGCGCCTGCGTTGGCATGGCCAGGGTCACGGCGAGTGCCGCCACAATCCATATGATGAGTAGTTGGAATCGATTCATAAGCAGGCGAAAGTATGCAGGTTTTTTTGGCACTTCGCGCACTGACAAGCGGAAATTGCTGTGCGTATAATGGCCCCAACCTGGGGAGGTCATCATGAACTTTCGATTGTTGAAGCGTAAGCATGTCGTGGGGGCGTTACTGGCTTTAAGCGTTGCCGGGCTGGGGGTGGGGCAGGCGCTGTTGCAGAACAAGGCAGCGGCGCAACGTGACACGGTGCAGGCGCCGATGTTCGAAGTTGATCCGCTGTGGCCCAAGCCGCTGCCCAATGGCTGGTTGCTCGGCATGGCCATTGGTGCGTGGGTGGATGATCAGGATCACGTGTGGATTATTCACCGCAGCTCGGCCACGCTGCACAACAACGAAAAAGGCGCGGAGTTGAAGCCGCCCATCGCGGATTGCTGCCGTGGCGCGCCGCCAGTGCTGCGTTTTGATCCGGCGGGTAATCTGGTGAGCGCGTGGGGTGGCCCCGGCGAAGGCTACGAATGGCCGCAGTCGAACCACGGCATCGTCGTCGATCACAAAGGCAATGTGTGGATCGGCGGCAACGGGCCCAAGGACGCGCATATTCTCAAGTTCACCAAGGACGGCAAGTTCCTGATGCAGATGGGCGGGCTGGGCAAAAATGCGGGCAGCAACGATCTCACCAACTTCGGACGCGTCGCCAAAATCTGGATCGACCCGAAGGCGAACGAAGCCTACATTGCTGACGGTTATCTCAATAAACGCGTAGCCGTACTCGATGTGGATACCGGCAAGATGAAGCGTTATTGGGGTGCGTATGGCAACAAGCCTGATGACACCAACCTTGGCCCGTACGATCCCAAAGCGCCACCGGCTCAGCAGTTCCGTAATCCGGTGCACTGTGCGGATCTATCGCACGACGGATTGGTTTATGTGTGTGATCGCGCAAACGACCGCCTGCAAGTGTTCAAGCCGGATGGCACGTTTGTGAAAGAACAGTACTACGCCAAAAATACACTCGCGTCCGGCTCAGTGTGGGACATTGCATTTTCAAAAGACCCGCAGCAACGATTCATATTCATGGCGGACGGTCAGAACGAGCGTATACGCATCATCGTGCGCGAAACGCTGGAAGAATTGAGCGCGTTCGGCGACGGCGGCCGTCAGCCCGGCCAGTTTTACGGCGTGCATAGTCTTGCCATCGATTCCAAGGGCAATCTCTACGAGACCGAAACCTACGAAGGCAAGCGCGTGCAGAAGTTTGTTTACAAAGGCATCGGGCCGGTGCCGCGCGGCAATCAGGGGGTGCTGTGGCCCAAGCAGTAAAGTTATCGTAATTTATTGTTTTTATTGAATATTAGTGTGACTTTAGCGGATTGAAACGATAGCGTTACGATTTTCTGGGGATGTCGAGCATTCCAGAGAATACGTGGAGACAACGCTGCAATTTGTCCTGTCCTGCTGGGGTCGGCATGA
>CANKUB010000255.1 GCA_947486575.1 Betaproteobacteria bacterium
CGCCCCAAGCGGTGATTTCTTTGTCGGTAAAACGTAGGTCAAATTCCATAATTACCCTGCACTGAAATCGCGATCTATCAAGTTACCTAAAAATGCCAATACTGTCATCTTAATCAATGACTTGCGCTAATGGCTTCCATTAGAAACCAAGGCTAATGGGAAATCTCGGGTGAATAGCGCATTGCAAATTGGGACTTCGCTATGCCCGGACGCAAGGCAACTCTCGTGCGATGCTATGATCAACCGTTGCAATCACTGCACGGAGAATTACCTTGATGCTTCGCATGCTTTATCTGACTCTGACTGCACTGGCATTGTCTGCCCCGTTATCCGCCACCGCGCAAAACTTCCCCTCGCGCGCCGCGCGCATTGTTGTCGGCTTCGCCCCCGGTGGCGCCACCGATGTCACCGCGCGGCTATTGGCGATGGAGTTAGGCAAAATGTGGGGCCAGCAAGTCGTGGTGGACAACCGCCCCGGTGCCAGCGGCATGATCGGCGCGGAGCTTGTCGCCAAGGCCGCACCAGATGGCTATACGCTACTGGTGTCGCCGCAAACCAGCATTGTGGTAGCGCCACTGCTGATCAAAAAAGTGCCCTACGATTCGGTGAAAGATTTCGCTACGGTGGCGGTCGTCGGCTCCACGCCACAGTTGCTGGTGATCCACCCTTCGCTGCCGCCGAAAAACTTTCGTGAATTCGCCGCATTTGTAAAGGCGAATGAGAAAAGTCTGTCGTATGGCTCCGGCGGAATCGGCTCCACGCCGCACATGGCGGGCGAGTTGTTCAACAGCTCGCTCGGCGTACGCGTGACCCACGTGCCCTACAAGGGTGAAAATCCCGGCGTGACTGATTTGCTCGGTGGACAAATTCCCTACATGTTCGTGAATTTCCCGGTAGCCATCGGCCATGTGCAAGGCGGCAAACTGCGTGCGCTCGCCATCACCAGCCCGCAGCGTTCGCAACTGGCGCCTGAATTTCCCACGGTAGCAGAATCCATCCCCGGCTTTGACACGGCCACCTGGAACGGTCTCTATCTGCCCGCCGCCACGCCGCGCGAGGTGATTACCCGCATCCATGGCGATGTGACAAAGATTCTGGCCTCCGCTGAACTCAAAGACCGCATGCTCAAACAAGGCATCGACCAAAGCACGCTCAACACACCGGAAAAACACGCCGCGTTTGTGAAAGCTGAATTCGCGCGCTGGGGCAAGGTCATCAAAGAAGCTGGCATCAAGGCCGAATAATATAATAAAAACAAATAGTTACGATATTTTCAATGTCGGCGATTCACGTCCTTCCTGATCTACTGATCAACCAGATCGCTGCCGGCGAAGTGGTTGAGCGGCCCGCGTCCGCACTCAAAGAGCTCCTTGAAAACAGCCTTGATGCGGGCGCAACAAGCATCACCGTGCAACTCGCTGCAGGCGGCACGCAATTACTGAAAGTCAGTGACAACGGCAGCGGCATTGTGCGCGATGAACTGGCGCTGGCACTGGCGCGCCACGCCACCAGCAAGATCGCGTCACTTGAAGACCTTGAGCGCGTCGGCAGTTTGGGGTTTCGCGGCGAGGCACTGGCGAGCATTGCTGCCGTATCGCGTCTCACCTTATCCAGCAAACGCGAAGGTGAAAAACATGCATGGGCCATCAGCGCCGAAGGCCCGCAACTGACCGCCGCCGTGCCCACCGCACTCGCAGCAGGCACCACTGTTGAAGTGCGTGACTTGTATTTCAACACGCCAGCGCGGCGCAAGTTTTTAAAAACCGAAGCCACTGAATACGCACACTGTGAAGAAGCGTTTCGCCGCATTGCACTCTCATGCAACAACGCGGGCTTTACGCTGCAACACAACTCGCGCACACAGTGGCATCTCAAAGCGCAAAGCCTGGATGAACGCATCATCGCACTGCAGGGTGATGATTTTGCGGCAGCATCCATCGTGGTCGATGAAGACACAACCGGCTTGCGTTTACACGGCAGAATCGGCAGCCCCACGTTTGCCCGCTCCAGCCGCGACGCGCAGTATTTTTACGTCAACCGCCGTTTTGTGCGCGACAAACTGCTGGCGCATGCAGTGCGCCAGGCTTATCAGGACGTGCTGCATCACGACCGCCATCCCGCCTTTATGCTGTTTCTGGAACTGGATCCGGCGCTGGTGGATGTGAACGTGCATCCGGCCAAAACCGAAGTGCGTTTTCGCGATGGCCGTGCCGTGCATCAGTATGTGTTTCACGCACTGTCGCGTGCGCTGGCAGGCACAGCAGGTACTGCGGCAGCGGCGCATACGCCTGTGCCGGAATTTGCGGTGAGAACGTCGGGCTCATCTTCGTTTTTTACATCGGGCAACTTGGGTGCATCCAGCGCTCCATTCTACCGTTCGCAAAGCGCCATGCCGCTGCAAGCGCGCGAATCCCCTGCATTTTACGAAACCTTATTCGGCGCACGCAACCCAACTGAATTAGCTGCGTCCGTCGCAACCGATACACAGGCCCCGCCGCTGGGCTTTGCCCTCGCACAACTCGCGGGTATTTACATCCTCGCCGAAAACGAACGCGGCCTGATCATCGTAGACATGCACGCCGCGCACGAACGCATCATGTATGAAAAGCTCAAAACCGCGCTCGATGCCGCCGAAATCCCCATGCAGCCGTTGCTGGTGCCAGTAACCATGAACGCCGCAGCACTCGATATCGCCACCGCTGAGGAAAACATCGCCGTGCTGCGTCAAATCGGTTTTGATGTCACCCCCGCCTCGCCCACTGCGCTCACCATACGCGCCGTGCCTGCCATGCTGGCCGACGCCGATGCACGTAATCTGGCCACCGACGTGCTGCGTGAAGTGCGTGAATACAGCGCCAGCCGCGTGCTCACCGAGCGCCGCAACGAGTTACTCGGCACCATGGCCTGCCACGCCGCCGTGCGCGCCAACCGCAGACTGACTGTAATGGAAATGAACGCGCTGCTGCGCGACATGGAAGCCACCGAACGCTCAGGACTATGCAATCACGGGCGCCCCACGTGGCATCAAATTTCCGTGACCGAACTCGACAAACTCTTCATGCGCGGACGCTGATCGCAATCCTCATGGCCAAACCCCACCATCCACCCGCGATTATATTGATGGGCCCCACTGCCAGCGGCAAAACCGCGGTGACGGCCAGGCTCGCGCAATCGCTAGCATGCGAAGTGATCAGCGTCGATTCCGCGCAAATCTACAAAGACATGAACATCGGCACCGCCAAGCCCGATGCGGAATTCCTCAAACATACGCCGCATCACGGCATCGATATGATCGAGCCGCACGAATCGTATTCTGCGATGAAATTCCGCGATGACGCGCTCACCCACATGCGCGAAATTACCGAGCGCGGCAACATTCCGCTGCTGGTTGGCGGCACCATGATGTACTTCAAAGCACTGATCGAAGGCATGAACGATCTGCCCGAAGCCGACCCGATCACGCGCCTGATGATCGACACCCTGGCTGAAGAAAAAACCTGGCCGGGCGTACACGCCAACCTGATGAAAGTAGACCCGGAGACTGCCGCACGCATAGATCCCAACGATTCGCAGCGCATTCAGCGCGCAATGGAGATTTATCATCTCACCGGCAAACCGATGTCAGAGTGGCTGGCGAAACCGAAATATGTCTACTTTCCTTATACGCCGATCACACTTTCACTCGTGCCCAGCGACCGTGCCGTGCTGCATCAGCGCATTGCCACGCGCTTTGACGACATGCTCAAAGCGGGCCTGGTAAAAGAAGTCGAAACCCTGCGTGATGAATATGTGCTCGAATCCACCATGCCCTCCATGCGCTGCGTCGGCTATCGCCAAACCTGGCAACATCTGAACGGCGCGTTCGGCCTGAGCGAACTACGCGAACAAGGCATAGCCGCCACCCGCCAGCTGGCCAAACGGCAACTGACGTGGCTACGCGCAATGGAACCCGGCAGCGTAACCGAGTTTGATTGCATCGCCCCGGATATGGATGCGCGCATCCTGGATTACATCCGGCAAGCGCTGGAGGCGCATTATTTGTCGCTGGAAGGCGGAGAATCAACGTAAGCGATTATTGACCCGGCACACAAAAAGTATGAACTAAGTTGTTATATGCGATCTGTCGAAAGAACATGGATAAAGACGATGCAAGAAAACTTAGCGGCCCGGAACTGAAGGAGCGACGAAAGCAAGTGATGCGTGCATACCGCCGGGGTATTAACAAGAAGCAGATATCGCGCGA
>CANKUB010000256.1 GCA_947486575.1 Betaproteobacteria bacterium
AACATGGCGAACGCAATCAAAAAAATTTCTGTCGCGCGCGGCTACGATGTCACGCGCTACACGCTGGCGTGTTTTGGCGGCGCAGCGGGCCAGCATGCTTGCCGCGTGGCCGATGCGCTGGCGATGCCGCGCGTTTATATTCACCCGTATGCAGGCGTGTTGTCGGCCTATGGCATGGGCTTGGCCGACATCACCGCCATGCGTGAGCAGGCGATTGAAGCGCCGCTGGATGACACGTTGTTGCCGCGTCTTGCTGCCACACTCGATACGCTTGCTGATGCTGCCCGCACTGAAGTGATGGCGCAAAATGTTGCAGCAAAAAATATTGTCGTCACACGGCGTGCGCATATCAAATACGACGGCACGGATACCACGTTAAGTGTGAATTTTGCTTCTATTGCTGACATGCGGCGTGATTTTGAAAGTGCGTATCTCTCGCGTTATAGTTTTTTGATGCCGGGACGAGCGTTGGTGGTTGAGGCGGTGGCGGTGGAGGCGTCGTCGGGTGAAACCAATGATGTAACGCCAGCCTTTGCCCAAACAAAGAAAGGCGTTTCAGCAGCGGCTCACGTGCAAATGTACAGCGAAGGCCAATGGCAAGCCGCCGCGCTCCACCGCGTAGAAACCCTGCAACCGGGAAACAAAATCGCCGGCCCGGCAATCATCACCGACGCCAACGCCACCACAGTAATCGAGCCCGAATGGCAAGCAGAAGTCAACGCCCAAGGCCATCTACTACTCACGCGCTGCAAGGCACGCGCGGCCAGCACCGCCATCGGCACCACGGTTGACCCGGTGCTGCTCGAAATTTTCAACAACCTTTTCATGGCCATCGCCGAGCAGATGGGCGTGACGCTTGCCAATACTGCTTACTCGGTGAACATCAAAGAACGCCTCGATTTCTCCTGTGCGCTGTTTGATGCCGACGGCAACTTAATCGCCAACGCGCCGCACATGCCGGTGCATCTGGGGTCCATGGGTGAAAGTGTTCGCTGGATAATACGTGACAATGCTGCACGTATGCGCGCGGGCGACGTGTATATGTTGAACGACCCTTATCGCGGCGGCACGCACTTGCCGGACATCACGGTCATCACACCCGTGTTCGATGCAGATGGCAAAAAATTATTGTTCTACGTCGGCTCGCGCGGTCATCACGCTGACATCGGCGGCATTACGCCCGGCTCTATGCCGCCCGACAGCAGGCATATCGACGAAGAAGGCGTGCTGATTACGAATTTTCTGCTGGTCGAAAACGGCAGCTTACGTGAAACCGAAACACGCGCCTTGCTCGCCAACGCGCGTTATCCGTCGCGCAACATCGATCAAAACCTCGCCGACTTGCGCGCGATGATTGCGGCCAATCAAAAAGGCGTCACTGAACTTGCCCGCATGGTCGATGAATTCGGCCTCCACGCAGTACACAACTACATGCGCCACGTGCAGGATAACGCTGAAGAATCCGTGCGACGCGTGATCGGCGCGCTGAAAGACGGTGAATTCAGCTATGAAATGGATGATGGCGCGATTATCAAAGTAAAAATCACACTGGATCACGCCAGGCGCAGCGGCATCATCGATTTCACCGGCACATCGCCGCAACGCGAAACCAATTTCAACGCGCCATCCGCGGTGGCAATGGCAGCCGTGTTGTATGTGTTTCGCACGCTGGTGGATGACGATATTCCGCTCAATGCTGGTTGCCTGAAACCCCTGCAAGTTATTATCCCTGAAGGCTGCATGTTGAACCCACGTCATCCCGCTGCTGTGGTTGCGGGTAATGTTGAAACCTCGCAGTGCGTGACTGATGCACTCTACGGTGCGCTGGGTGCAATGGGCGCATCGCAAGGCACCATGAATAATTTCACCTTCGGCAACGCACGTCATCAGTACTACGAAACCATTTCCGGTGGCGCAGGCGCGGGGCCAGGATTTGACGGCGCTAGTGTTACACAAACCCACATGACCAACTCACGCCTAACCGACCCGGAAGTTTTAGAGTGGCGCTTTCCAGTATTGCTCGAAAGTTTTGCCATTCGCGAAGGCAGTGGCGGCAAGGGCCAATCGTGCGGTGGCAATGGTGCAACGCGCCGTGTGCGTTTTCTTGAGCCGATGACAGCGGCAATATTGTCGGGCCATCGCCGTGTGCCGCCGTACGGTATGGCGGGCGGCGCGCCGGGCGCAGTGGGACGCAATCACGTTGAGCGCGCGATCCAAGCTGGTCAACCCAAAGGCGACATCATTGAACTCGCTGGATGCGCGCAGGCTGATATGCTGCCCGGCGACGTTTTCGTGATCGACACACCGGGGGGCGGCGGATTTGGTACGCCGTAGCCGCGTGCGTCCGGCCTATAATCATTCATTTATATTTTCTGCGACGACAAGCTATGCGACATCTCTCACTGCTACTCACTTCACTGGCGGCATGCACGGGTTTGCACGCGCAAAACTTTCCCAGCAAACCCATTCGCTTTGTGGTGCCCTTTGCAGCAGGCGGTCCATCGGATATCAGTGCGCGCAATATTGCGCCACGCATGACCGAACTGCTGGGCGCGAGTATTGTGGTCGATAACCGTGGCGGGGCCAGTGGTTTCATCGGCGCTGAAATCGTCGCCAAAGCACTGCCGGACGGTTACACCGTGCTCGTCGGCACCGCAAGTATCACCTCGATTAATATGGTGGTCTATCTCAAGCGGCCTTACGACACGCTGCGCGATTTTCAGCCGCTCACGCCGCTGATGTCCACCGCAACTTTGCTGGTGGTTCACCCGTCCATGCCTTCGCGCAACGTGAAAGATCTGGTCACACTCGCCAAGTCGCGTCCAGATCTGGCGATGGCCTCAGGCGGCACTGGCAGCATTCTGCATCTCGCACTGGAACTGCTCAATACGCAGGCAGGCACTAAAATTACGCATGTGCCTTACAAGGGTGCAGGGCCTGCAGTGATCGACCTGATCGGCGGGCAGATTAATGGCATGTTTGTCGATCTGCCGGTGATTTCACCTTATGTCAAATCCGGCAAGGTACGCGCCATCTCTGTCGCGAGCCCCAGGCGCTCCGCGTATTTTCCGGACGTGCCGACAACCACTGAGAGCGGCTATCCCGGCGTACAAGTGAGTAACGTTTATTCATTGCTGCTGCCGGCAAAAACACCTCGCGACATCGTCATGAAGCTGCACGACGCTACGGCGAAAACCATGGCTACGCCCGATGTTCGCGATAAATTCACCAGCGTTGGGGCCGATCCACTGATCCTCAGCCCGGAAGAATTCACCGTCTTTATTCGCAAGGATATCGAGGTCTGGGCAGCCGTTGCGAAGGCATCGGGCGTAAAAGTCGATCAGTAAATTTTTTATTTAAAACAAATAGTACAGTGAAATAATATGGCACGTGTCCCGCTCATCGATGAAACAGATTCCGCACGCACAACGCTGATTGCGAAGCTCAAAAAAGCTCGTGGCGGCAAGCTGATCAACCTGTATCGCATTCTGTTAAACAGCCCGTCCATAGCCGAAGCCTGGCAGGCTTTCAATAACGCGATTCGTTTTAACACTGCGCTCGACGACCAAGCGCGGGAACTCGCCATCATGCGCGTATCGCAACTGAACGGTGCGGATTATCAGTTTCAGATTCACGTCACAAAATACGCCGCCACAGCCGGCATCACACCACAGCAAATTGCAGCGCTCGATAGCGGCAAGAACTCCAGCCTGTTCCAGCCCGCGCACCGCGCACTGCTCGCCTACACTGACGCCATGACTGTGGATATCGAAGTATCCGATGCCGTCTTCAGCAAATTAAAACAACATTACAGCGACGCGCAAATTGTTGAACTTACTGTGCTCATTGGCGCGTACAACATGCACACGCGCGTGGGCCGGGCGTTGCGTATTGATCCGGAAAGCCCGTGACAGCCCTGAACCTTCGCCCTGTCATCGTCGTCGAAGATGATCCTTTCCCCCGCATGTTGAAAGCGTTTCTCGATCCCTCGATCGAGCCGCAGCGTTTGGCAGCCCTCGCCGATTTTTTTGCACATGATCTTCCTGATTTCGCGGGCTGGCTGGCGCAATTGCGTGCAATAGCCGGGCCGCTTTATCCTGCCGAGGTGCGCTTGGTTGCCGATCAGGATGCGTTACGCGCTCAACTGCCGGACGCAAACCTAGTCGTCTCGGAGTCTTTCGCTCTAGGCGCAGCGGAAATCGCGCTCGCACCGCAACTCAGCGTGGTGCAGAAATACG
>CANKUB010000257.1 GCA_947486575.1 Betaproteobacteria bacterium
GACCACCCACCCATCCCAATCACCGTCCAACCCGCCGCCGCCCTCCGACTTAATGGGTAAGGTAGACTGCGCTCGTCGTTCTGAAATCCCATGATTTCAAATCCACATCATGCCAAACGATTGAGATCGCATTGTTTGTGCAACATTCGGGCTATAACATATATTTAACATTCGCTTGGTAAGCCGCACGCCCTGCCGATTTTAAAGTGCCAAAATGAGGATTCGACAAAAAACAGTGCTATAGCCTGCCACTGGCGCGTAACCTACTTCCGATCATTCCCGCTGGTGCCGGGCGCACCGGTTTGAGGCGTTGCGCCTTGGGACATCGGCTGCTTGGTCAGCACAACGTCAAACGTTTTCCCGCCCCGCTCCAGCAATACTTTTCGTGGCTGCACCTCGGCTAGCGTCACCCCATCGCGCAACTTTGCACCGGCCCGCACTCGCACTGGCGGTGCGCCATCTATACTGAAAAGTGCCACGCCCTTGCCACTTCCGGCGCTGACGATGCCGAGCAATTGCACCCCTTCGATCTCGCGCCCGCCCGCCGTCGAAGCGGCTGCAGGCGCACCGAACATCCGGGCTATGGCTTCACGCCCGCCCGGCTCTGGCGTTGGCAAGCTCACCGCAACCGCTTTGGAAAACTCAGGAACGCCTGGGCTGCTTGCCGTCAGGTGCATCGCCCAGATTACTGCACTGGTAATCGCCCCTGCGCTTGCGACTACAGCAAGAACCACCCAGCTTGCACTACCGCCTGCGCGGCTGGGTAGCGAACGGGTATTCGCCATTGGCACGTGACTCTTTGGCATGGTGATTAATTTGGAATTCGGTGAAAACGTGAGCTTACCGCAAGACGTACTGCCCCATACATCGCGAGATTATAAAATAACGTAACCATATGTTTTTAAACAATTATTTAAAGACGCATACCCAGACCGCCGTAACCCCGTCAATCCACATGGCGATGCACATGAAGCCCATGTTATAAAGTGCGTAGCAAAGCACACTCACATGGATTGCCCACCGCTGTTGACATCATGCCCAACAACAAAAAACACCTCGGCTTCACCCTGATCGAACTCATGGTTGTGCTGGTCATACTTGGCGTGCTGGCGGCGCTGGTGGTGCCCAGCATTGTCGGGCGCACGGACGACGCGCGCATCACCGCTGCGCGCACCGACATTGCCGCGATTTCACAGGCGCTCAAGCTCTATCGGCTGGACAACGGCCGTTACCCCACCGCCGCACAAGGTTTGGCGGCGCTGAGCGCAAAGCCTGCCGCGGCACCTGTACCATCCAACTGGAAACCGTATATCGAAAAGCTGCCGAATGATCCGTGGGGCCGCGCGTATGGCTACGCGCAGCCGGGCGTGAAGGGCGAGATTGATGTGTTCAGCTATGGCGCTGATGGCAAACCCGGGGGTGAAGGGGTCGATGCCGACATCGGCTCGTGGCAGTAACGCTCATGCACGCACAGCGTCAATCCATCGCGGCCGGTTTCACGCTGGTTGAATTGATGGTGGTGCTGGTAGTGCTGGCGATAGCGGCTTCTGTTGTCACCATGAGCGTCAGGCCCGCCAGCGGACACGCGCTGGAAACCGCCGCTGAAAACCTCGCGTCTACGCTAGAGGCCGCGCGCTGGCAGGCCATTTCAACGCGACGGCGTATTGCGTGGGAAGCGCCCGCTACAGGACAAGCAGCAGCGCAATGGTTCGATCAGTCGAACGATGGCACATGGCAATTGCGCGTGACGCCTGCCTCACTACTGGATGGCGTAGTCACGATCGTTACTATCGTACAACCGCGCCCAGCCAGTGACGCCCCAGCACGCCTGATTCTGGGGCCGGAGCCGGTAGGCGCCCCCGTTTGCGTGCTACTCACACAGGCAAACAACGCAATAGTCATAGTCAGTGACGGCGTTGCACCTTTTTCGGTTAAAACGAATGCAAATTGTTGATTTAAAAAAACAATTTGGATTTACGCTGATCGAAATCCTGGTGGCGCTGGCGATTATCGCCGTGGCGTTGGGTGGTGGTTTGCGAGCGCTGGGGCAGTTAACGCAAAGCGCCGAACGCCTGCCGCAAGCGGTCACTGCACAAGCCTGCATCGACAACGCGCTGGCCGCGATACGGCTCACCGGCAAGCGTCCCGCTGCGGGCGAGCAGCGCAGTACCTGCACGCAAGGCCGGCATACGTTCGCGGTGGTGCTGCATGTGATGCCCACGCCGAATCCGGCGTTGATGCGTATCGAAGCACGCGCGCTCAATGCCGATGGCCATGCCACCGTGCAAATTGTCAGCCTAGCGGGCGACGGCTGATGCACGCCACAAAAATAGAACGCGGCTTCACGCTGATTGAATTGCTGATCGCGCTGGCACTATTTAGCATCATGAGTCTGCTCGCCTGGCGCGGCCTTGACACCGTACTGCAAAGCCGCGCCGCCGTAGAAGCGCCCGGACGTGCCGCACTCGAACTCGCCGCCGCTTGGACACAACTCGAAGCCGACCTACACGCCGCACGCACTGCGGCACAATCTGTACAACCAGCGCCACACATCACTGCCAGCGCACAACAACTCACCCTGCTGCGCGCACCTGCACACTGCGCAGGCTGCTGGGAAGGCGTGGTGTATGACATTACCCAGCGCGACGGCGACACCGTATTGCAGCGGCGCGCGACGGCAGCCTATTCCGATGCTGAGGCCGCACGCACAGCGCTGTCACAACTGACTGCAAACACGCGGCCTGCGACAGAGCATGTGCTGCTGCGCGGCGCAACCAAAATGCGCATCGGCGCGTGGCGGGAACTATCAGGTGCAGGCGCATGGCAAGCCTTGGGGGCTACGGGCGAAAATGTGTTTCCCGCTACGTCAGCATCAACACAATCGCCCGCAAAGGCCGCGCTCAAAATCGAGTGGCAATTAGCCGCGCCGTGGGACGGCTGGGTATCCAAAATCGTGCTGCTGGAAAATCGCTGGTGAGCACGCTGAGACCCATGACACACCAACGCGGCGCAGCGCTACTCGTGGCACTGCTGATCGCCGCACTCGTCACCGTAACGTTGACCATGATGCTGCAACGCCAATCCGCACTGGCAGGCATTGAATGGCAACTGCGCGAAACCGCGCAGGCGCGGCGCATACTGCAAGGCGCAGAAGACTGGGCGCTGCTGATACTGCGTGAAGACGCGCGCCGCTCGTTGATCGATCACCTGGGCGAACCGTGGGCGATACCGTTGCAGGAAGGCCGTCTGGCAGATTTTTTGAAAGATTCCGCCGATGCCGCCGCTTTGAATCAAAGCCGCGTGCAGGACGTGTGGCTTTCAGGGCGCATCGTCGATGCCGATGCACGCTACAACCTGATGCGCCTGACCATCCCCGGCGCAGCACAGCCACGCGAACGAGCGCTATGGCTGCGCATTGCAGCACAGGCAGAATTGCCCGCAGAACTCGCGCGTGAAGTGATGCAACGCTACGCACCACCACCCGCAGTGGATGCCAGCAAAAATGCACCGGCTACATCACCACAAGCACAAGCAGTTCAAGCGCCACCGCCACTCTCACTCGCCCATTTAATTGCACAAGTACCCGCACTCGCGCCGTGGGGCGCACCGTTGTCAGCACTGGCAGTTGTGCTGCCAGACGCCACCACCATCAACGTCAACACTGCATCCAAACCCGTGCTGATGGCGTTGATGCCCGGCCTCGACGACACGCAAGCCGAGCGCTTCATGGATTTACGGCGCAAAGCGCCGTGGCGCGATCTCAACATGATCAGCGCAACCTTTGCCGATAAACCGCTGGCGATGGATGTCGCGCAAGCCGGTGTCGCATCACGCTATTTTTTCGTCACCGCGCAAGTGCGCCTGACCGCAGACGCCGACGCATCCACGGTCGTCAACATGACCACGCTGCTGGAAAGACTGCCACAGGAAAACCGCGTGCGCGTGGTGCGGCGTGATTTTGGGGCTGTGGCACCCTGATGAGCACACGAGGTCAGGACGGAACAAGAAAAGCATTTAAACTTACATCTCAAGAGTGCGGAGTTCTCCCGCGTTTTCCGGCGGCCTCGGCCTGCCGCTGGTGATCATCGACCCACTTCTCGGTGAGCCGGTCTAGCCTGAATTTTGCATAAAAAGGGCAAAGAACACCGTAAGTGATTGGTACAATGTGAGTTATCAAGAAACACATTCGCCAACACCAACAGGTCTTTGCCACCATGGATTCTACGCCAGA
>CANKUB010000258.1 GCA_947486575.1 Betaproteobacteria bacterium
AGTCCCTATCCGGACATCCTGCGCGAAGACCAGGAGGCCGTGGTGTTGGCGGACCAACTGGGGTATTCGGAGTTCTTTGTCGGCGAACACCATACCTCACAGCTCGAGCGCATCACATCGCCACTGATGTTTCTGGCAAGCGTCGCCAATCAGACGAAGAATATTCGACTTGGAACAGGGGTGCTAAATCTGCCCTTAATGCACCCAGTGGCGGCGGCGTCCAATTTAGCCCAGTTTGACAACCTATGTGGCGGTCGACTGATCATGGGCATCGGTTCGGGCAGCCTGTACACCGATATCGAGGCCTTCGACCTGACTAAGCCGGATGTGCGTGGGCGGATGATGATGGAGTCACTGGAGCACGTGCACGCGATCTGGTCCCGGGAGCCGCCGTTTGAACTTGCGGGTGAGTTCTGGAACATCAAGCTCAAGGACAGTTTGTGGCCCGAGTTCAAGGTCGGCTGGGCGCCACGCCCGCTTCAACAACCGTTTCCTCCAGTGGCCATTGCCGTGATCACGCCCAATTCATACGGATGCCGTACAGCCGGGCGACGCGGATGGATTGCCATGTCGGGCAATTTCATCCACAAGCGCTACCTCCGTGAGCACTGGGAAACTTATGCCGCAGGCTGCGAGGAGGTGGGCCGGCGGCCGGATCCTGCGAACTGGAGGGTTGGACGGTGTTGCTTGGTGACCGAGTCTGAGGCGCAGGCCGAAGACTACCTGGCGGACCCGGAGTCGGCGCTGAACTATTACTATAAGTTCTTCCGCTTCAATTTTTCCAAGGGGCGAGGTGCGCTGCACATGGTCAAGCCTGATCCGGCGATGAGTGATGACGCCACGACCGTTGAGAAGATTACGCGCTCGCAAGTGATTTGCGGAACCCCCGATCGCGTTCTGGACCAACTTGTCGCATTGCGCGAAGAAGTTGGGCACTTCGGAACGCTATTGGCAACCAGCCACGATTGGGACCAACCCCAACTATGGAAGGACTCGATGCGACTGCTGGCGCAGGACGTGATGCCACGGTTCAATCGGGCGATTGCATTGAACAACTGACCGACTAGCGCAAGCTATGCGGGGCGCGTCAGCCTGACACTGTACAAGGAGCCATATTGTGACCAAGCATCGACTTTCATTTGCAAACCTCCGTCCATTTCAGGTGGATGTTCCGCAAACAGAACTCGCGGCAATGATTGCGCGGATCCAAGCCACACGCTGGGCGCCTGACTTCGGGAACGAGAATGGCGGTTACGGCGTGCAGCGGAACTGGTTGCAGGACTTGACAGCCTATTGGGCCGATGGGTTCGACTGGCGCGCCCAGGAACGCCAGATTAATCAGCTTGCGCAATTCATGGTCGAGATTGATGGCATCCCGATTCATTTCGTCCATGTGAAGGGCAAGGGTCCGTCGCCCAAGCCGATCATCCTCTCGCATGGCTGGCCGTGGACGTTCTGGGACTGGCGCAAGGTGATCGGCCCGCTCACGGATCCAGTGGCACATGGCGGGAAGGCGGAGGATGCCTTCGATGTGATCGTCCCCTCATTGCCAGGTTTCGGATTCTCTGTGCCCCTACAGTCGACCCAAGTCGGAGCCCGCAGAATTGCCGATCTGTGGCATGTGCTGATGACCGATGTCCTAGGATACAGACGCTACGCGGCTGGTGGTGGAGATTGGGGCTCCACCATCACTGGTGAGTTGGGGCATGGTTATCCTGACCAGGTGATCGGTGTCTGGCTCACCCTGCCGAATGTGCCCGGGGTTGCGTTGTGGCAGATCAGCGAGAAGGACTTTGCGCCCGAAGAGAAGTGGATGTGGGAGCGTGCCCTGGTGGCTAGGCCGGTCATCATGAGCCATTCCACGGTACACCGAAACGAACCACAGACGATTGCGTACGCCTTGGTGGATTCGCCTGCCGGCATGGCTGCTTGGATCCTTGGCCGTCGGCGGGATTGGGGTGACCACGACGGGAATATCTTCAATCTGTTCGACCGCGACTTTCTTTGCACGACGGCCTCCATCTACTGGCTCAACCGGTCCATCGCGACGTCAATGCGGATTTACCACGACCACTACGTGGGCGGCATTCCTCCGGCGCCCCGACACAATCGGCCCAGGGCCATCGAGGTGCCCACTGCCTTCTCGGTCTTCCCCAAGGAGCTGCTGTTGATGCCGCGCGCGATTGCCGAGCGTGTCACCAATCTGCATCGCTGGACAATCCAGCCAAAGGGCGGTCACTATCCGCCGTCGGAGCAGCCTGACTTGGTTGTTGCTGACCTGAGGGAGTTTTTCCGGCCGCTTCAGTAGACAGCGGCGCAACTAGAGTTCAGCACGTCGACCCCCTCGCACCTGCCCATCCTGGGAGTTGGTTTCTTTAGGGTTTGGCCGAAATATGGTTGTTCTAGGGTATCTGATGGGTCAAATCGGTGTCGGCGCCGTCTTTCGGCGCCGACGCCAGAAGACTAACTTTCAGCGACGCTTTTGCTCTAGATCGTGAGCGATGTTAGCGCTTTGGTTGCGTGCTCCCTAGCAGGTGCCCGTAGTACGCCGACCCTCTTTGGGAACCGCGCGAGCCGGACCAAGCAATACGCGAGGGCGCTAGGCCGATCGGTTTAAGCTCCCCTTCACCGGAGGTTTTTTTGCTTCCCGCACGATCTTGCGCAGCGCACCCGCAGGGTATGCTGCGGGAACGCCACGATTTTCACTCAAAATCGCAATGCAACTTTTAGCGTAACTTCTCGCAAAAACAATCTTTTTTCATTGGGAAGCGAGTTGCTGGTCGATGAACTCGGTCAGTTGCGACTTGCTCATGGCGCCGACCTTGGTCGCTGCAAGCTGCCCATCCTTGAAGATCATCAGCGTCGGAATTCCGCGGATGCCGAACTTGGCCGGAATGTCGCGGTTCTCGTCGACATTCATCTTGGCGATCTGCAGTTTCCCCTGGTAGCTGGTCGCTACTTCGTCCAGGATGGGCGCGATCATCTTGCACGGGCCGCACCATTCGGCCCAGTAGTCGACCAGCACGGGCTGCGCGGCTTGCAGGACATCGGCGTCGAAGGACGCGTCCGATACATGTTTGATGAGTTCGCTGGCCATGGTGTTTCCTCGGTTGGGTCTGTGCTGCGGTTAAAGTGGAGAAATTGTGACAGAAACCAGGCCCGCGCGCGTGCTGACCAAGTGCCATGGATGAATTGGCGAGAACCCATCCTGAAGCCCATCCGGTCGGCCTGGCCTGGGATGCCGCCATCGCGCGCGTGCGCCAGACCATGGCGCAGCGCGGCGTCCATCCGGCCCAGACCGTGGTGTTGCTTCCTTTTGCGCAGCTGATTGCGGTGGCGCGCGCCGCCTGGTTGCGATCGGTCCGCCAGGACTGCGGCGCGGCGGGGGCCGCGGCAACTTTCTTTCTGCCGCGCTTCGAGACCGCGCACAGTTGGGCCGCCACGCAGGGCGGCTTCTTTCCATCGGGTGACGACCTGCGCATGGACGCCGCGCGTGACGCGCTGACCGCCGCGTCGCTGCTGGCCCGGGGCGGGCTTGTCGGGCAGGCCGCCATGCTGGCGGGTCGCCTGATGGAAGCGGCATGGAGCCTGGCGCGACCCGCCGCCGCAGTCGCGCCTGCGCTGCGTGCCCGCTGGGGGGAGGGGCTCGCGCAGGACCTTGGCGCGCACGCGCCAGCGCTGGAACTCGAGGCGCGCATCGGGCGCACCGCGCTGGCCTGGGCGGCGCATTCGGCCTACCGCAGCGACTGCCTGTTTGGCGCCAGTGCGGCGCTGCTGGTACTGGTTGAAGGACTGCAGCCCGAGCCCTTGCGCGAGGCGCTGCGCGCGCACTGGGGTGAGCGCGCCATGCTCATCCAACTTGCGGCGCAACCCGCGCACGCGGCGCAGCTGCAGGCGATGTACAGCGGCGCGGTGGCACTGCACGCCGCGCGCGATCCCGAGGACGAGGCGCAGCGCGCGGCTGCCTGCGTGCTGGTGCATCTTGCGCAAGCCCGCTCGCCGGTGGCGTTGGTCGCGCAGGACCGCTTGCTGTCGCGGCGCGTGCGCGCCTTGCTCGGCGAGCGCGGCATCGCGCTGCGCGACGAAACCGGCTGGACGCTGTCGACGACGCGGGCCGCCGCATCGGTGATGGGCCTGCTGCGCGCGGCGGCCTGGGACGCGGCGACCGACGCGGTGGTCGACTGGGCGAAGAACGCGCCAGCGATCGACGCTGCAG
>CANKUB010000259.1 GCA_947486575.1 Betaproteobacteria bacterium
CGAAAATAATCTGGCACGCATAACCCAGCGGCACACACAGTGCGAACACGTTGCCGAGCCAACGTCCACTGCTTACACCTTCGCCAAACATGATGGCAATGCCGCCCAGTGCAAATGCAATCGCAACCCAGGTATGCCACGCCACGCGCTCGCGCAAAAACAGCCAGCCTGCGAGCGCCGCAAACAGCGGCGACAAACTCATCAACACAAAGGTGTTGGCTGCTGTGGTGTTGCTTAATGCGAGAATAAAAAAATAAATTTGCGCCGCAAGACAAGCCCCTGAAAGCATGCCCACCACCCCGATGCCACGCACGCTCAATATCGCGCCGCGTCCGCGCAATGCGAGCAACAGCGCAGCTAAAAAAACCACCATGAAAAACGCGCGCCAGAAGACGATTTCCCATACATCTGTCAGCGTAAGGCTGCGCACGATAATGCCGCCCAGGCTCCAGCACAGACCAGCGCCGAGCATGAGGGCGATGCCGCGAGGGCGGCTGGTCGCAGAAGATGGGTTCATAAAAAATCGTTATAAAACAAATAGTTACTTAAATTATAACTCGAAATTAGCATAGTTCTTGCATTTGCTTGACGGCCCAAAATCGTTTGTATATAGTTAACGTATATAGCATAGTAAAGAGAGAAAATATGACTATCAGTACAGTGTTCACTAACAACCGTACGCAGGCCGTTCGGCTACCTGCGGAGATGCGCTTTCCGGATTCCATCAAAAAGGTTGAAGTCAGAGTGGTGGGGCAAGAGCGGATTATTGCGCCTGCTGCTGCCTCGTGGGATAGCTTTTTTCTCGGCGCTACCACGGCTACCGAGGATTTCATGAGCGCGCGCGGTAGCCAGTTTCAGGCTGATCGCGACAGTCTTTAGCGTTTGTTTGCGGGAAACCCGATGCTGAAGTATCTGCTGGATACCAATATCGTCATTTACGTCATCAAACAGCGGCCATTACAGGCGTTGGCGGTGTTCAATCAGCAGCAAGGGCACATGGCAGTTTCCGCCATCACGCTGGCGGAGTTGGTTCATGGCGCAGAGAAAAGCAGTGATGTGGCACGAAACACGATCGTGGTGGAAGATTTTGTCAGCCGCTTAACGGTGCTGCCCTACGATGACAAAGCGGCCTGGCACTACGGCAATATCCGCGCCGCCCTCGAAAAACTGGGCCAACCGATTGGCATAAACGATTTGCACATAGCCGCCCATGCCCGCAGTAACGGTTTGACGCTGGTGACGAATAACCAGCGCGAATTTGAGCGTGTGCCGGGGTTGCTGCTGGAAAACTGGGTGTAGCTGTAACCGCCTGCCGCCCCTGCAATCTGGCACAATGCCTTCACCATGAACGCTGCGCCGCCCGCATTGAGCACATCCGCCCGCAAACCCGATCTGCTGATCGTGGATGACGATCCGCTGATTTCGGATACGCTGAATTTCGTGTTGAGCCAAGATTTTAATGTGTGTGTGGCCGACTCGCGCGCACAGGCGCGCAGCGTGTTGCGCCAACTGGATACGCCGCCTGCGCTGGCGTTGGTGGATCTGGGTTTGCCGCCTGCGCCACACCGGCCCGATGAAGGTTTTCAGTTGATTACCGAGTTGCTGGCGTATTCGCCCGCCATCAAGATTGTGGTGCTGTCGGGGCAAAACGACCAAGCCAATGCACGACACGCACGCACGCTGGGCGCCATCGAGTTTGTAGCGAAGCCTGCTGATCCGCCGTTGTTGAAGCGGTTACTGTTGCAGGCGTTGCAGGTGAGCGTGGTCGAAAAAACCTCTACCGCTACAGGCTTGCTGGGCGCGTCGGCCCCTGTCGAAAAATTGCGCAGTCAGGTTGCACAATTTGCCGCATCGCCTTTCCCGGTGCTAGTGCATGGTGAATCCGGCAGTGGCAAAGAGCTGGTTGCGCGCGCGCTACATGAGCAGAGCCCACGCGCCGGGCATGCGTTATTTGCACTCAATTGCGCCGCTATTTCGCCTACACTGGTTGAGCCAACGCTGTTTGGCTATGCCAAAGGGGCGTTTACCGGGGCGACCACCGCGCGTGCGGGTTACTTTGAAGATGCGCAGGATTCCACCCTGATCCTCGATGAAATCGGCGAACTGCCGCTTGATCTTCAAGCCAAGTTGCTACGCGTGCTGGAGAACGGCGAGTTTCAGCGGGTAGGCGAAACCGCGAGCTGCAGTTCCAACGCGCGTGTGGTGGCGGCCACCAACCGCGATCTCAAACAGGAAATCCGCGCCGGGCGTTTTCGCGCAGATTTGTATCACCGCCTTTCTGTGTTCACCATTGACGTGCCGCCGCTGCGCGAATTGGGTGACGATCGCTTGATGCTGCTGGAGCATTTTCGCGTGTTTTACGCGCGGCAATCGAATGCGCAACCGTTTACGCTGGATGCGCGGGCGCGACAATTGTGGCTGGCGTATGCGTTTCCGGGCAACGTGCGCGAGCTGCGCAATATTGTGATACGGCTCGCCACCAAATGCGCCGGGCAAGCGGTGAACGAGCAACAGTTGCGCGCGGAGCTGGATACGGATACTGCATTCGAGGCATCCGATGCCAGTGGGCCGATGGACGCCGCCGCCATCACCGACAGCGCGCGCAAACAACTTCAAGGGGGACGCGGCTTTAATCTTGACGAAACGCTGGCACGCTGGGAGCGCAGCTACGTCGAAGCTGCGCTTGATCTCACCCAGGGCAATCTCGCGCGCGCGGCAAAATTGCTTGGCGTGAACCGCACCACGCTGTATAGCCGCATGCAAAACTACGCGCTAGATATCGCTGACAAAAATAATAAATAAAAACAATGTATTACGAATACTTTGGCCTAACCCAGGCACCATTTCGGATTACCCCGAACACGGATTTTTTCTTTGGTGGGGGAAACCGCGGGCCGATTCTTGAGGCGCTGATTTACGCCGTAACCAACGGCGAAGGCATCATCAAAGTCAGCGGCGAAGTCGGCAGCGGTAAAACCATGCTGTGCAATATGCTGATGGAGCGCCTGCCGGAAAACGTTGAAACCGTTTACCTCGCCAACCCCAGTGTGTCGCCGGATGAAATTCTGCATGCGATTGCGTTTGAGTTGCAGTTGGCGATAGACCGGCAATCGACACGGCTGGAAGTCACCCAGGCGCTGCACGCCTATCTGTTGAAGCGTCACGCGGAAGGCAGGCGCGTGGTGGTTTTTGTCGAAGAATCACAGGGCATGCCGCTCGCTACGCTGGAAGAGATTCGTTTGCTGTCTAATCTGGAAACGCGCAACGACAAGCTGTTGCAGATTGTGCTGTTCGGCCAGCCGGAGTTGGATGAAAACCTGCGCCAGCCGAATATCCGTCAGTTGCGCGAACGCATCACCCACAGCTTCGGACTCGCGCCGCTCAACGCCAACGACGTGCGTGAATATCTGATGTTCCGGCTGCGTGCAGCGGGCTATCACGGGCCGGATTTATTCACCGATAAAATCGTGAGTATGATCACCCGCGCCTCGGGTGGTTTGACGCGCCGCGTCAATTTAATTGCTGACAAAGCCATGCTGGCGGCTTTTTCCGAAAACACCCACTCCCTCAAGCCGCGGCACATCGAGGCGGCGCTGCGCGATAGTGAATTCAGCCATGTTGCAGTGCGTCGTAATCCGCCGTGGCAAGGTAGCTGGATCGTTGCGGCACTGGCTGGGGGCGCGCTGGGGGCGGCGGGTTACGCCTGGTTTATGAAGCTACCATCAGCGCCGCCCGTGCCGGTAGCCGCCCCGGTCGTTCCTGCTGCTGCCGCCAGGCCAACCGTTCCAGCTACCTCAAACGCTGCGGTAGCGCTCCCGGCAGCAGTTGTTGCGACCGAACCGCCTGTTTTAGCGATGAAGTCCCCGCCCGCGCCCGCAGCGATTGCACCGCCCGTCGTAGCCACAGAATCGCCCACCAAACCTGCGCTAGAGCCGCCAGCGGAGGGTGCTGCGACCGCCAGCCAGCCCGACGACGTGCTGCAATCCCGGCTGATTGCCACTCAACAGTGGCTGGTGCCCGAGAACGATCCAGTTTGGACATTGCAAACGTTATCAACGACATCTGAAGGTGACTTAAGAAACCATCTTACATTTCTGACCAAAACCATTGAAATTAATAAG
>CANKUB010000260.1 GCA_947486575.1 Betaproteobacteria bacterium
GCTTCAGCAATTGCTCGAAAGCCTGCTCAAACAATTTCACGCCTTCGCTTTGCAGAGTTTCGCCAGCCAGCTGCATATCGACGCCTGCTTTTGCCAGTGCGTCGAACACAGCTTGCGCTTCATCCATGCCAGCGGCCAAAGTTGCTGCCGCTTTGCCGTGATCGCGAAACGCAGCGAGCGTGGCGTCGGGCACGGTATTGATAGTTTCTGCGCCGATCAGCGATTCAACATACAGCACGTCGCTATACGCCGGGTTTTTGGTGCCAGTGCTGGCCCATAACATGGTTTGCGGCTGCGCTCCGTGTGCGGCGAGTTTGGCAAAGGCGTCAGACTTGAATGTCTTTTGATATTCGCGATACGCAAGTTTTGCCAGCGATACCGCCACTTTGCCGTGCAGCTTGAGTGCATCGCCGCCCTTGGTTTCGATCACGTCGAGTTGTTTGTCTACCAGCGTATCCACGCGGCTCAAAAATAAACTCGCCACCGATTTCACCGGGCGTGGATCGCCGCCTGCATCCACCAGTTGTTGCAGCCCACGCACATATGCCTGCGCAACGCCGTTCACATGCGCCAGTGAAAACATCAAGGTGACATTGACCGAACAGCCTTGCGCGATCAAGGCTTCAATCGCGGTTAATCCAGCTGGTGTTGCGGGCACTTTGATCAGCAGGTTTTTGCGTTGCACAGCGGCTTTAAGCCGCAGGCCCGCCGCGATCGTGCCCGCTGCGTCGTGCGCGAGTGCAGGCGAGACTTCTAGGCTGACGTAACCATCGCGTCCCTGCGTGCGCTCGTATTCCAGGCGCATTAAATCACAGGCGGCTTGTATGTCGGGGATGACCAGCGCTTCATACAAGGGTTCGGCTTGCGTCTTTATTGCTTTGAGGCGTGCTACATCGTCGCGGTAATAGGCGCTTTCGCTGATGGCCTTGAAAAATATCGCCGGGTTGGAGGTGACACCACTGACGCCATCTTCAGCGATCAGGCGTTGCAAACCGCCTTCCTGTATCAGCGTACGCGACAGGTTGTCGAGCCAGATGCTCTGGCCAAGCTGTTTGGTTTGTTGTAGCGGATTCATCATGTCTTGGGGAGTTTTTTAAGTTCTGCTGCAACCGCAGTAATCATGCGCCGTGAAATGCTGATGCCCGGCGGCAGGTTGGGAAGATCGTCCACGTCAAAAAATGCGGCTTCTTCAATCTCGACGCCGTCGGGCGTAACCGGCCCACCGGCGTAGTCAGCGGTGAATGCAATCATCAGGTTATTCGGAAACGGCCACGGCTGGCTGCCAAAGTATTGAATGTTTTTGATTTCAACGCCGACCTCTTCGCGTGTTTCACGTATCACGGTGGATTCCAGCGTTTCCCCCGGCTCAACAAAGCCTGCCAATGCGGAATACCGCGTATTGCCCCAGCCGACTTTGCGCGCGAGCAGCAGCTTGCGCCCATCCTTGATCAAAATCATGATAACGGGCGCTACCGGTGGATAGCTGGTGCGTTTGCATGGTACGCAGGTACGAGCGCGTTCATTGTCGCGTGGCACGGTTTCGCCGCCGCAGCGACCGCAGTATTTATGGTTGCGATTCCATTCGAGAATCTGAATCGCGCGACCGGATATTCCCGCCAGCGTGTCGTCAACGTGGCCGAGCATATCGCGCAGGCCCAGCATGGCGTGGTCGCTGGGTGCAATTTGATCAGCGGCGAGCTCGGCAGCGTAGCAATGTTCACCGCCGTAGGTGCCTAGATAATGCTCCTGCACCGTTTCAAGACCATGTTCACCGGGATGTGCGCAAGTGAGCAGCGTTGGCGTGCCATTGCTGGTACACACCATGATGCGGCCGCTTTCAAAGGCAAACCACAGCGCGCTTTTGCTGCGCTGTTCGGGTGGTTTGAAGTTCGGCTGATAGTCTTTGCTCATGGGTTGCACCGGTCATGGAGTGAACACTGATTTTCGCTGATTTGGTGGGATAATCCAACCCTGTTTCTTGCCAGTCTTCATGCCAATTCAATCGATTATGCGTGGCTTGTGTTTGCCGATCGCCGTGATTGCGGCGCTTGCGTTGCCGTTGTCGGTCGTGGCACAGGGCAATCCACTGGGGTTGAACGCGGAGGAAATCCGCCTGATTTTGCGCCACGGCCCGTGGCCTGCGCCGTGGACACGTGACGTGAGCAACCGTGTGTCGGGCAAGCGTGAGGCGATTGCCTTCGGCGAGCAATTGTTTTTCGAGCAACGGCTTTCTGCTACGGGTACGGTGTCATGTGCAAGCTGTCACATGCCAGAAAAAAATTGGGCAGATGGGCGCAAGCTCGGCACGGCTATTGGCGAAGTGGATCGCAACACGCCGAGTGTGCTGAACGTGCGTCATCAGCGCTGGTTTGGCTGGGACGGCGCGAACGATACCTTGTGGTCGCAAAGCGTGCGGCCGATGCTCGATGCCAGGGAGATGGGGGCGAGCGAACGTCACGTGGCGCAATTGGTGCGGGTCGACGCTGAGCTTGCGTGCCGCTATCGCAAAGCGTTCGCGCAGGCGCCAGCGTTGGACGACGAAACGTTGATGATTGATCTGGGCAAGGCGCTGGCGGCGTTTCAGGAAACGCTGGTCACAGGCCGTACGCCGTTCGACGACTTTCGGGATGCCGTGATGCGCAACGACTGGAAAGCTGCCGCAAGTTTTCCGCAGAACGCACTGCGCGGCGCGCGGCTTTTCATGGGCAAAGGCAATTGCAGCCTGTGTCATTTCGGGCCTGATTTCACCAATGGCGAGTTTCACGAAATTGGCATTCCCATCATCAAGAAATCTGGTGGCATCGACTGGGGGCGCTATCAGGGCATCAAAATGCTGCGCGCCAGCCGCTTTAACCTGCTGGGCGCGTATAACGACGACAAGGCAAAAAGTAGCGCGCAATCCACCCGATTTATCGATCTGGCGCCGCAAAGCTTCGAGCAATTCAAGGCGCCCAGCTTGCGCAATGTGGCGCTGAGCGCACCGTATATGCACAACGGCCATCTAACCACACTACGCGATGTGGTCAGACATTATTCCGTGATTGACGTGACGCTGCTGCATCAGGCGCACGTGTATGCTGGCGACGTCTATGCAGAGGCAGTGCCAACCGACACGGTGTTGCAGCCGCTGAATTTGAGTGATCAGGAGATCAGTGATGTGGTGGCATTTCTGGAATCGCTGACCGAACGCAAGCCGGGATTTAGGCGCAGACCTTTGCCCGCATGCCGATAACGCTCTCTGCTCAAACGGATTTATACAGCGTCAACGCCTCGCGGCGGGCTACGTCGTGATCCACGATCGGCGCGGGATAATCTTTGCCGATAATGCAGCCTGCCAGTTGCTGCTCCAGCAGTGGCATGGTCCAGGGGGCGTGGATGAATTTGTCGGCCACCTTTGTCAGCTCCGGCAGATAGCGGCGGATGAATTTACCCTGTGAGTCAAACCGCTGCGATTGCGAGACAGGATTAAATATACGAAAGTACGGTTGCGCATCACAGCCGGTAGAGGCCGCCCATTGCCAGCCGCCATTGTTGGCTGACAGATCGAAATCATTCAGGTGATCAGCAAAGTATTTTTCGCCCCAGCGCCAGTCGATCAGCAGGTCTTTGCTCAGAAATGACGCGACGATCATGCGCAAGCGGTTATGCATGAAACCGGTTTGATTGATTTGACGCATGGCCGCGTCAATGATGGGGTAACCGGTGCGGGCGTCACACCAGGCTAAAAAAAATAACTTATTGTTTTTAAATCGTAATTTTTCATACTTGAGTTTGAACGCCGCATCGCAAACGCGTGGAAAGTGATACAGAATCTGAAAGTAAAAATCGCGCCACAGAAGTTCACTGAGCCAGGTATCTGCGCCTGCCGAGCGGCGTTCCACGGCAAGCTGCGCCAGTCGACGTATGGAAACCGTGCCAAACCGGTTGTGCACCGACAAGTATGATACGCCACGAACGGCCGGGAAATCACGGGCATCTTTATAGCGGTCGATACGCGGCATAAAATCATCCAGTGCTGTCAGCGCACCGCGCGCGCCGGGTTTGATGCCGAGCGATTTCAGATTGGTTAACTCAAACCCCAATTCCGCTAACGTGGGCATCGGCGACGGGTTTGCGCA
>CANKUB010000261.1 GCA_947486575.1 Betaproteobacteria bacterium
AAGGCGTTGATGGCGATCAGTGCACTCCCACTGGCCGCCGACGCCGTTGCACAAAGCAGTGCGGGCTACCCCAACCGCCCGCTACGCTTTATCGTGCCATACGCCGCAGGTGGCAACGGCGATATTGTGGCGCGCATCATTGCGCAAAAGTTGATTACGCAAATCGGCCAGCAAATTGTGATCGACAATCGCGGCGGCGCGGGCGGCAACATCGGCGCGGAACTCGCCGCGCGTGCTGCGCCTGATGGCTACACCTTCATGCTTGGCACCAACACGCATGTGATCAACATGCGTTTGTTTAGCAAGCTGCCTTACGACATTCAGCGCGATTTCGCGCCCGTGACGCTGACAACTTCCGCGCCGATGGTGTTGATTGTGCATCCGTCGCTGCCCGCAAAAACGGTGAAAGAATTTATTACGCTCGCCAGGGCGCATCCGAAAAAACTCAACTTTGCCAGCGGCGGCAGCGGCAGCTCTGCACATGTGATCAGCGAGTTATTCGCGTCGATGGCAGGCGTGCAGCTCACGCATGTCGCGTACAAGGGCGCGGCGCAGGCCACCACCGATTTAATCGCCGGGCAAATACAGATGTCGTTTAACTCCACGGCCACCGCTCTCGCCCATATGCAGGCAGGCCGCGTGCGCGGGCTGGGCATTTCGACTGCCATGCGTTCGTCCGCGGCGCCTGGGCTGCCCACCATTGCGGAATCCGGGCTGCCGGGGTTCGATGCGAGCATCTGGCAGGGCGTGTTCACACCGGCGCGCACGCCGCTTGAAATTATCGTGCGGCTGAATCGCGAACTCGTCGCCGTGCTTGGCGCGAGCGAAGTCAAAGAGCAACTGCGGGTGCAGGGCCTTGACGCACTGCCTTCAGCGCCAGACGCGTTTGCTGACTTTATTCGCGTTGAGATTGCCAAGTGGGCGAAGGTGATTAAAATTTCTGGCGCGAAGGTGGATTAAACATGCCGTTTATTTCAGAGACACTCGCGCAGTTTGTGCATCAACTGCGTTACGAAGATATTCCAGCGCCGGTACGCGAACGCGCCAAGGATTTAATGCTCGACGCCATCGGCATCGCGTTCGCGTCAACGAAATTTGAATTCGCTGACAAGGCGCTCGCCGGATTGCGTTTTTTCGGCAGTGGCACGCGCGCCGTAATCGGCATGCCCGCCAAGCTCGCGCTGCGCGATGCGGTCATGATGAACGGCGTGCTGATCCATGGACTGGATTACGACGACACGCATCTCGAAGGCGTGGTGCATGCCAGCGCGAGTTGTTTTTCGTGCGCGCTCAGTGTGGCTGCTGAGGTAAATGCTTCGGGCCGTGATTTGATTACCGCGTACATCGCCGGGCTTGAAGCGATTGCGCGTATCGGCATGGTGGCCAAGGGCGGTTTGCATTTGAATGGCCTGCATCCCACCGGCACGATTGCAGCGTTCGCCAGTTCGCTCATTGCGGGCAAGTTGATGGGCTTGACTGAAGAACAACTGGTGATGGCGCAAGGCAACGCCTTGAGCACATCCGCCAGCAGCAGCCGCCAGTACAGTCAGGAAGGCGCTTGGACCAAGCGGCTGCATCCGGGCTGGGGCGCTGCAGCGGGCATCACTGCGGCTGCGATGGCGCGCGGCGGATTCATCGGCCCGCGTGAGGTTTACGAAGGCGAATACAGCCTGTATCGCACGCTGACCGGCACGCGCTATGGTGATTGCGATTTATCGCTCGCCACGCAAGACCTTGGCGTGGTGTGGGAATCCGCCAGAGTGGCGATCAAGCCGATCCCCGCGTGTCATCTGGTGCATGCGTGTTCCGATGCGGCGGTGGCACTCGCCCGCGCGCACGCGATCAAAGCCGCGGATGTGAAAGCGATACGCGCATTAATTCCGGCGCAAGCCGTGCCTATCGTTTGCGAACCCGCAGCAAAGCGGCGCCGTCCGGTTTCAAGTTACGCGGCACAGTTCAGCATTTACCATGCGGTGGCGGCGAGCCTGGTGCGCGGTAAATTCGGCCTGGGGGAAATGGAGCCTGATGTTTACAACGATCCTGCGATACTGGCATTGGGCGATAAAGTCACTTACGAAATCGATCCAAAATCCGAATACCCGAAATATTTTTCCGGCGAAGTGGTGATAACCCTAAACGATGGGCGTGAGCTACGTCACCGCGAGCACATCAATCGCGGCGCGGCAGATCGTCCGATTGTGCGCGACGATATTGTGATCAAATATCGGGACAACGCGCAGATGGCGATTTCACGGGCACGCGCTGATGCGGTTTGCGATACGGTTTTGCGTGCTGACGAAATGTCCGCACGAGCACTGGAAGCCACTTTAGCCAATCCAGTGACGGGGGAAAATAATTAATTAAAACAATAGGTTATGTTGCGACACCTTGTGCAACTCGTCTGCACAAAAGAAAACCGCGCCGGGAAACCCAGCGCGGTAAGCACAACCGGTTAAGGAGGAGGAGGGGCCGATTGCGCAATTGAAGTTTCTCACTCCAGGCCCGGTATGTCTGTGAACTGCATCACACTTTGGTGAAATACTTGAACTTTCGCCGATTGACAATGTGACAAAAGTCCTCAAAATGCCGTCTCTCTCACGTAGCACCGCCTTTTTCCTCGCCTCCCACCAGAAAGCAATGCCATGAGCAAACTAATCGATGCCATTCGTGACCGCCGCAGTGACCGGCACTTCGCCAACAAACCGCTTGAAGCGGATGTGGTTGAAGCCTTGCTGGACGCGTTTCGCTGGGCGCCGTCATCCAATAACCGCCAGCCATGGCGCGTGCTGATTGCCTCCAGCACACAGGCACAAGGCATTTTTGACGATGCGTTATCAGCAGGCAACAAGCAATGGGCGCTGGTCGCACCGCTGAAAATGGTCATCATCGGCGTGCCGGAAGAACAGCCCGAGAAAAACGGCCTGCAAAACTTTATGCTCGACATGGGCTTTGCGATGGAAAACATGATGGTGCAGGGCTATGCGATGGGCCTCACCATGCATGCGATGGCCGGTTTTGATTACGACAAAATCTGCAAGGGCTTTGCGCTGCCAGCCAGTGCCAAACCCGTGGCGCTGATGGCGGCGGGGTATCGCGGGCGTGTGGAGGATTTGATTGAGGAAGTGCGCGCCAAGGATGTGAAAGTGCGCACCCGCAAGGCGATAGCCGAGTTTACGTATCGTGATGCCTATGGAGCTGCATTCAAATAACTCGGACGTCGCTTTTTCCGGGGAATAGCGGCATTTTTGCCGCGCTGATCACGCCTTATAGTGCTGCGTAAAAGCGCTACAGTGCACGCTGATTAGCAAAGGCACGCCACTCATTCCGGTGCCGCTGCAATAAGGAGTCTCCGGCATGCTGTCATCCCCTGAAGAAAGTGAACACCGCCGTCTGCACCACGAGCTGGAGCAGGCGATCACCACCATCAATCGCGATCAGATCGGCACGGTTACGGGCACTGTCACCAAGGACGCCTTTATCAATGCCGTCAAGATGGTTGCCTGCCTGCGCGCGCGCTATCTGCTTACGGTGCTGCGACTGGGCGAAAAATGCCACAGTGAATGTATCCCCACGGCGGCCGCGCTCGAATTAAAACAACTGCGCGAGGCGTACACCGAAGCAATGGAAGGATTCGCCGCGATTGAGCACGCGCTGCATCGCGGCTACGTCACGCTCTCAGAATAGCGGGTTCGGTTAGCCGGGCTATTCTGCCCGCGCCCCCGTTGCCTTCACCACCTTGCCCCACTTCTCGATCTCGCGCCGGATAAACGCGCCGAACTGTTCGGGGTTCAATGTGGAGGCCTCAAAATCATTGGCGTCCATTTTCTCGCGGCTGGCTCGGTCTTGCAGTATGACCGCGCTTTCCTTGTAAAGCCGCGCGATGATTTCCGGCGGCGTTTTCGCGGGCGCGACTATGCCGTACCACACACTGGCTTCGTAGCCCGCTACACCTGACTCCGCAAGCGTCGGCAGATCGGGCAGCTTGGCGATGCGTTTGGCACTGGAAATCGCCAGCGCTTTCATGCGCCCTGCCTTAACCAATGGCATCGCACCTGGCGTCGAGGCAAACGACAACTGTATCTGCCCGGCCACCAGATCGTTGTTGGCCGG
>CANKUB010000262.1 GCA_947486575.1 Betaproteobacteria bacterium
AGGCGCGCCATAACCGTGACCGGGCTGCCTTCGATAAAACGTTCCACTACCGCATCCAGCGCCATGAAAATCCCTCCGCGTGATATTCAACGCGCAGAGTCTGCCAAGCGCCACCGAAAAAGTACAGCACCTCCTATAAGTCATTCAATGTACGCTTCTTTTTGTGTATCCCGGCCACTGGAGTGCTGTCCATCAGACACCTTGAAAGGGCTGGGTTTTATGCCCCCCTGCCCTACCCGCCTTGCCTGCCTACGCCGAGCTGCATTGCATCAGCAACTTCACCTTCCTGCGCGGCGTGTCCCACGCTGAGGAGCTGGTGATGCGCGCCATGGCACTGGGCTGCGGCGCACTGGCAATCACGGATGAATGTTCGCTGGCGGGTGTGGTACGTCCACATGTGGCGGCTAAGCAGCATGGGCTAAAGTTCATTATCGGTACGGAGATTCAGGTTGAGGCGGGGCCACAGCTGGTGCTGCTGGCCACCAATCGTGAAAGCTATGGGCATATTGCGGCGTTGATTACGCGGGCGCGCGGGCGGGCGGTGAAGGGGCGCTACCAGGTTACGATGGATGATCTGGAGCGGAATCTGGATCATTGTCTGGTGTTGTTACTGCCGGGCAGGCCACCTTCGGCTGATCACGTCCATTTCATTGCGCAACACTTTCCGCGGCGCGCGTGGATCGCAGCAGAGCTGCACCATGGCCCCAACGACGAAGCGCAACTCGATGTTTTGCGCGAACTCTCGGCACAAAGCGGGCTACCGCTGGTGTCCGCCGACGATGTGCACATGCATGCGCGTTCGCGCAAAGCCTTGCAGGATACGCTGACGGCCATACGTCATGGCATGACGCTTGCCACGGCAGGCCATGCATTGCAGCCCAACGCAGAACGGCATTTGCGCTTACGCGAGGCGGTCCGCTGGCACCCGCACCGAGTCGAAGCAAAATGCCACGTGGTGGCTGCCATCCAGGGATTCGAAACGCCGCTCTATTATTACGCCGGGTGCGTGCGCATCGATCACCAGCAGTGCGCGGCCTTGCCCTTCTATCTCCACCATCGTATTGAAAAAGTCGGCATCACCGCCCCGCGTGACATAGGACTTGCGGCCGGATACAACATACGTGCCATCAGCCGAAGGTACCGCGCGCGTGTAATGCGGCGCGTCGTCCGGTTCCGTGAACGCAAAACCCGCGCGTTTCGTTCCATTCAGCAGTGGCTGCAGGTAAAGCGAATTCAGCGGCTCCGCGCAATGCGCCAGCACGCCAGGTGCAAGACCGAAAACGTAGTCGCCAAGCCCGGTGTTATAGGACGCCAGCGTGTCACGCACGACCGTCATCGCAAGCAAGCCGGCTTCGCTGCCGCCAAACGATTTGGGCTGGGTCATCTTGAAAAATCCGGCATCTACCGCGGCACGCGTCACGATACCGCGTACAGCCGCCAGATCTGCACGCCCGTCTGCAAGTTCCGCCTGCGAGGGCAATAACACGCTGTTGGCAAATTGCTCGGCGCGCTGGCGCAATTGCAGCAGTTCTGGCGACAGGGATTCCGGCATGAACGATTAGCCTATAAGTATTTGATTTTATTTATCTTTTATGGTCACTACCGGGCATAAGCCACGCCGGCACCGCCACGCGGGTCTGCCCCACCCCGCATGCTTCCACCAAGTGTCGAGATAACATGCGCGCGCGACATGAGCGGCTCGTAGCTGTGCGGACTGTGCACGACCTTGTGCCCCATGGCTCGTAATTCATTAATGACCGCACCCTGAATGGTAGCCTCGGCAAGAATGCCTTTGCCTTCGCAGTGGATGCGCGGCACGGTTACCGCCTCGACCGGCGACATGCCGAAATCCACTACGTTCAGTATCGCCTGCAGCGTAGCGCTGATGATCACGCTGCCGCCGGGCGCGCCCGCCACCAACACGGGTTTGCCATCCTTTAGCAGCATGGTAGGCACCATGCCGGTGGTGCGGGCCTTGCCGGGCGCCATCGAGTTTTTGCGTCCGGGGATCGGGTCGAACAGCTTCATCGAGTTGTTGTAGTTAAAGCCCAGTCCTGGCGACACCACGCCAGCAGCAGTGCCCAGCGTGTGTGTCAATGAAACAGCGTTGCCCTGTTCATCAAACGTACACAGATGCGTGGTGCAAGACGGCGGTGACTGCTTTTCGTCACCCAGAAATTCACCCTTGCGGATGCGCTCAGCCCAGTAGGCCGCCCGTTTCTTTGAAATCAGCACGGCGGTGGGCACATCTGCGAAGTGCGGATCGCCCAGATATTCGTTGCGATCCACATGCGCCGCGGCCATCGCACGCGCCACCAGATCAATATGGCGCGCCGAGCCATGCCCAAGGCTGCTGAGGTCAAAGTGCTCCAAAATCTGCAGCATGGCGATCAGGGTTGCACCGCTGCCCGGCGGCGGGTTGGAACGCACGGTGTAACCCCGGTAGCTGCCCTCCAGCGGCTCGTACGTTTCGGGTTCGACGTTCGCTATATCATCGCGGGTCACGTAGGAACCATTCGCCGCAAGATCGGCGGCGATTTCGTCGCCCAGCTTGCCGTGATGGAATTCACGCCAGCCGCCACGCGCAAGACGTTCCAGTGTGCGCGCGTAGTCCGGCAGCCGCATGACTTCGCCGACTTCAAAAAAGCGGCCATCCGGATGAAGGTAGACGCGGGCGCACTCAGCGGTCTTTTGAATGCGCGTCATGCCATCGGGTATGCCGGGCTGCCGGTAGCTCACCCACACTCTGGCTGTATGCGGCGTGACCACGATGCCTTCTTCAGCCTGCGCAATGGCAGGGGCGATCAGATCGGCCCAAGGCAGCGTGCAATGTTGCTCGTGGAAAAGACCGAGACCTGCCGGAGTGGCCGGCGTCATGATCGCGGTGTAGCCAATCTCGCTGCGGTAATCGTCAAACAAACTGTAGCCCGATATCTCGGTGCGGCCCTTGGAATCCTTGGCCCACATATCCGGACGCACTTTGCTGCCCGCGCGGTTGTAAAAATCCACCATGCCGCTGCGGCCCGTATCGGCGCGGTAATAGTGCAGCGTGCCCATGCCGCCAACGCCGCACATGAACGGATCGTTGACCATCTGCGAAAATGCCGTTGCGACGGCGGCATCAAAGGCATTGCCGCCCCTGGAAAGAATCGCAGCGCCAACATCGGCGGCGCGCGGCTGCGGACAAACGACGACGCCCTTCATAGCGTTGATCTCCCGTTTCATGGTTATGGCGAAGAGCTTACACGAGCGGGCGCAGATTCCAAACGGCCCTTGCTGCGGATACCTTGCGCAGACCGGCAGACGTGATAACTTCCCAATATGCTTGCAATTTGGGAAATCAACCTTTGCAACATCAAAAAGTGCTTCAGTATAAAAATTAATAAAATCAACAGGTTATAAAAATGAATGACCGCAATAGCGCTGTCCCGCCCGCACAGCAGGATGGACCTGCCTGGGCAGCGGCCAGCTGGCTTGGCGCCGCACACGAACTTGCGCTTCCTGCAGAAGTCGTCGATGCAGCACGTACCTGCCTGATCGACTGGTTCGCTTGCACGCTGGGCGGTCTTCACGACCCATTGGTGGCGATGCTTCAGCGGCGGCTTGCGGTGTGGTCGCCCAGCGGCAGTGCGCTACTGCTGACCGGCGGCAATAGCGCGCCCGCTTTCGCGGCGCTGCTGCACTCCGCGTCTGCACACACGACGGATTTTGACGACACGCACATCTGGACCGATGCCCACTTCAGCGGCCCCACCTGGGCGGCAGTTCTGTCGCAAATAAACGGCGCTTCAGACATGTCCGACGAACGCTTGTGCAAAGCTTTTGTCGCAGGATTTGAGACCGGAACCAAACTTGGTGGTCGCCGGTTGGGGCACGCCATGGTTCACCGGGGCTTTCAGGCCACCGCCATGCTGGGGCGTTTGTCTGCCGCTGCCGCCTGCTCGGTTATGGCGGGCCTCGACGCCCAGCGCACCGCCATGGCTTTGACCATCGCGGGATGCCAGACCGCTGGGCTTTCCATCGC
>CANKUB010000263.1 GCA_947486575.1 Betaproteobacteria bacterium
CTGCAAGCCGGAATATCTGCCTGTGGTGCTGGGCACCATCAAAATCATACTGCGCGAAGAATTCAACATGGGCGGCGTGCAATGCACCATGCACGGCGTGGCGCCCTTGATGATCGTCAACGGACCTTACGCGAAAAAAATCGCCATTCATGGCGGCAATGGTTGTTTCGGGCCGGGCTTTCGCCCGAATGCAACGATAGGCCGCGCAATTCGCCTGATGCTGATGAATCTCGGTGGCGGTCTCGCGGGTCTGGCGTCGGCCACCGTGTTCAGTTCGCCCATCCGTTACACCGCCTGCCTGACCGAAAACGTTGCGCTGAGTCCCTGGGAAACTATCGCAAAATCAAATGGTTACGATGATGCGGCGAACGTCATCACCTGCGCCATGGTGGAAAGCCCTCGGCTGCACTTTGATGACGTGAGCACCGAGCCCGAGCGCCTGCTGCGCGGCATCGCTGACACCATGACCTCCACCGGTTCGTGGAACATGTGGTTCAGCTCCGACGTGGTGGTCGCCATGGGGCCGCAGCTGGCGCGACTGTGCGCGGATGCGGGGCTAAGCCGGGCGCAGGTCAAACAACGATTGTGGGAACTGGCTGAGCGTAAGCAGGGCAATCTCAAACGCGGCGGCAACTGGCGCGAAGAACGCGCGCGGGCGCTCGGCATCGATCCGAACGATGACGAAGCGCCATTCAAGGCTGTAAAAGACCCGCAGCGTGTGCAACTGATTGTTGCGGGCGGACTGGGGCCGGTGGCAGCGGTTTGCCATGGCTGGAATGAATCGAGCCATGCCGTGCATGGCACTTACGATATGTAAGAAAAGGTAAATATGACCACACGCATCATTGACCCCAGCGCTGGCGGCAGCGGTACCAAAATACAACTAGCGCGACGCCCGATGGATTTGCGAGGCAAGGTTGTCGGCTTCATCGACAACACCAAGGAACAGGCCGACGTCATCGCCGAGGCGATGGCCGAAGGCCTGCGCGAAAGATACGGCGTGGCGAAAGTAATTATCCGCCGCAAGCCGTATTTTTCCAAACCGGCACCCACGGAGCTACTCGACGAAATCGCCCGGGAAGCCGACGTCGCCATCGCCGCCGTCGGCGGGTGAGGCTCCTGCACGTTGTGCAGTGTGCACGACGCAGTGGAGTTCGAAAAACGCAGCATCCCCGCGACGGTGATCCTGACGCAGATTTTCAAGAACGCGGCCATCCACCAGTTCAAAAGCCGCGGTATGGAAGGCCACCCGATGATCGAATTGCCACACCCCATCGCCAACCTCACGCACGATCAGATGCGTGCGCTGACGCTGCAATACGTCGATCAGCTCGTGCGGCAACTGACCAACTGAGACGCCAATGTCCTCATCCCACTTTGTAAAACGCCCCGGCCAGCCGGATCTGCACTACACGCTGGATGACTACGCCGACCCGTGGAAAAACGCGCCCTATCTGTTCCTGCAACACGGCTTCGGCCGCTCTGGCAAATTCTGGTATAGCTGGGTGCCGTATCTCGCGCGCTGGTTCAGGGTGGTGCGGCCCGATGCGCGCGGGCTGGGGCAATCATCGGCCACCTTCGATCTGCAGCACGATTTCACCGTCGAAAACTGCGTCAACGATCTCGCCGCAATCATCGATCACCTCGGTGCCGATTCCGTGCATTACTGTGGCGAATCCATGGGCGGCATCCTCGGCATGGTGCTCGCCGCAACACAACCGAAGCGCGTGCGCACATTGACGCTGGTGTCCTCCCCGGTGAATCTCAACGAGACCACCAAGACCACCTACGCCCTCGGCCATCAATCGGAAGCCGAAGCGCAAAAGGCGATGGGCATGAAAGCGTGGGTAGCTGCCACCAACCGCACCACGCGCTTCCCGGCAAACGCCGACCCGGCGCTGCTCGAATGGTACGAACAAGAATTCGCTGCCAACAACCCCGACGTGCAGGCCGCGATGAGCCGTGCGTTGCATGCCAGCAGCGCGTTGCCGTATTTGTCGAAAATCGAAGCGCCGGTGCTGG
This sequence comes from Betaproteobacteria bacterium, assembly GCA_947486575.1. GTDB lineage: Bacteria > Pseudomonadota > Gammaproteobacteria > Burkholderiales > SG8-41 > UBA5216. The sequence continues at coordinate 2,023 of CANKUB010000263.1, forward strand.
GGTTGTATCCCTCCGCCGGGCCGATCACCAGTGATGAGCAGATGACCATGCTCAAGCAAAACATCCGCAAGCTGCAGGTGATCCGCGTACCCTCGACCTTTCACAAGATCCAGCTCATGTTCCCGCGCACCTGTGCTACGCACCTGCTGCATTTTGCGTCGGCGCATGATGGCGTGGTTTGTCACGAGGCATAGTGCGAAAGCAAGCAGATACGCCGGTCGCGAAAGCAGTGTCGTTCCTGCGCAGGCGGGAACCCATAACACATTCACTCGTGGCAAAAGGGTTATGGGCTCCCGCCTGCGCGGGAGCGACGGTGATTGTGTTGTCAATTGCCGCGTGCGTTGCGACGATCAACGTAACTTACGCACAGCAGTACCCCACCAAACCCATCCGCCTGATTATCCCCTTCCCGCCTGGTGGCCCACGCGACATACAGGCGCGGCTGATCGGCCCCAAACTCACCGAGGCGTGGGGCCAGCCCGTGGTGATCGACAATCGCGCGGGCGCCAACGGCATCATCGGTATGGAGCTTGCCGCAAAAGCGCCGCCCGACGGCCACACGCTGGCGATGATCTCCGCAGGATACGCGTCCGCCATCTACGGCAAACTGCCCTACGACCCGCTGCGCGATTTCACGCCCGTTGCACCACTCACGCGCGGGCCGGGTATCCTGGTGGTGAACAACGCCCTGCCGGTGAAATCGCTGAAAGAACTACTCGCTTACGCACGCACGCGACCGGGGCAACTGCACTACGGTTCAGCGGGTAATGGCGCGCCCAGTCATTTATCGATGGCGTTGCTGGAGACGATGACCGGCGTGCAGTTCATGCACGTGCCTTACAAGGGCATGGCACCCGCGTTGACGGACGTGATCGGCGGGCAAATCCAGATGAGCCTGCCGACCATCCCCGGCGGCCTGCAGCACGCGCAGGCCGGGCGCGTTCGCGCGCTGGCGGTGAGTGGCGCGAAACGTTCACCCGCAGCAACAGAGATTCCCACCATCGCCGAGGCGGGCGTGGCCGGTTATGAAGCCGGCAACTGGTACGGCATCGCCGCGCCCGCAGGCGCGCCACACGCCATCGTTATGCGGCTGAATCAGGAGATCGAGCGCATAGTCACGCTGCCCGATGTGCGCGCCAAACTGCTGGCCATCGGCATGGAAACGGAAACCAGCACGACCGAAGTCTTCGCTGAATTTCTGAAGAATGATGCGGCGAAATGGGCGCGAGTGATCAAGGCTACGGGCTTGCGGCTGGAAAGCGAAACGCGGTAGGTCACGGTACGAATGTGCGGCGTATCATATTACAGCGCAGATAAGCACGGTCGGCCCCTGATTTGCTGTGCGTCATAATTGCATCATCGGTCGAATTGGGGGGTATTTGCTTTTTGGGTTTTAGACGAACTAGAATTTAATATGCAATTAAGTAAAAATGAAATTTCTGCAACAACCTTTATGGATGCCGTTTTTTTGGCGGGCTATGCATTGTTTACGACGCCTACACGCTGGGCCGCAAGAGATCGATGATCAACCGATCTGACCATCCTGTTGCTTGGGCCATGCTCCTGTACGAGCTTGAAGACGCGCAGGAGCATTTAGAGAATTTTTCCAAGCAGATGTCGCGAGAAGGTCGGATTGATGTTGAAGACTTCACCATCCAGATCGCCCACGTTTACGCTCACCTAAACAGGGTATGGAATGCACGCAACGAAGTGTCGGAGCTAACGGATGAGCAGTGGAACGCATTCAGAAAATTTCCAGCCGACATTGAGCCGGTGGCTTGAGCAAGTGTCGAGGCGTTAGGTCTCAAGTGTCGAGGCGTCACAAGTGTCGAGGCATCAGGTCTTGCAATCGTGCATCCAGCAACTTTCCAATCGGGAGGGTCGCGCTAAAGCGCGCCCCTCATCGCAAGCGTTGGGCATACGTTAGACACAAGATGGCGAGACGCGCTAGAATGATTCAATGTTCTGGA
>CANKUB010000264.1 GCA_947486575.1 Betaproteobacteria bacterium
AGAAACCTATGCCTTGACGTCACTCTTTGTGAGCGGGCATTCGCTCAAACACTTGCTGGCGGCCATGGCACCCTTGTGCCTGTTGCTCATGCTGCGACGGCGGCGCGAGGCGACGTAAAAACGTAGCTATCCAGCGCAAGCGCGCGATCCGTCTCACCGCTTAGCTCGCGCGTGATGCGCGTGTTTTCGCCCGCAGCACCGAGTGCCACAAACAACGGCAGAAAATGTTCATCCGTCGGGTGATTGCGAGCCGCATGCGGCGCCTGCTTAACGTAATCAACAAGCGCCGCGTGATCGCCGCTTTCAATTGCCTGCCGCACCCAAGCCACAAATTCACTCATCCAAGCGGGCGGCGGCGCACCGGGCGCAACACTACCCCGTTCGCGCAAGTTGTGCGATATGCCGCCGGAGCCGAGGATCAACACCCCCTCATCGGCGAGCGGCGCCAATGCGCGGCCCATCGCATAGTGATGACGCGCGCCGAGCTGCGATTGCACCGCAAGCTGCGTCACCGGAATGTCGTGTGCCGAGTACATAAAACGCAGTACCGACCACGCCCCGTGATCGAGCCCGCGTTCGCCGAGCGCCGTGGGGCCAAGCCCGGCAGCGGCGATCAAGTGCGCCGCGCGTTGCGCTACATCGGGTGCGCCGGGTGCGGGGTAACGCAGTTGATATAACGGTTCTGGAAAACCATAAAAATCGTGAATGGTTTCAGGTTGCGTAATGATGCTTGCCGCAGGCATTGCCGTATCCCAATGCGCCGACACAGCGAGTATCGCGCGCGGGCGCGGCAGTTCAGCACCGAGCGTTTTAAAAAATTGCGTGGTGGCACATTCGGCCAGCGCCATCATCGGCGAGCCGTGCGAGAGAAATAATGTGGGGAGTGGCTTCATGATCCCATTCTACATGGGGATGTGGCGATGCAAAACCAAGTGAGTTCAATACGCCACCTTAACTTAACTATTTGTTTTTAAACAAATATTCTCATGGCACCTTATTTACAATTATTTTGGTTCGTGTGGATGCGATATAGCATTTACGCTATAATTTCTTTATGCTAAAGACGCTCACGCATAAAGAACTGAAATCCCGCGCACTTGCACGCGCCGATGTGAAGCTCGAATATGACCGGCTGGAAGAAGAATTCAAATTCCTTGATGCCTTTTTGAAAGCGCGATCCGCGGCTGGTCTTACACAGGCAGAAGTCGCCGAACGCATCGGCACAACGCAATCGGCGGTTGCCCGCCTTGAGAGGGGCAGCGGCAAACATTCGCCATCAATATCGACTTTGCGCAAATACGCACGCGCTATCGGGTGCCGTGTTGAATTGCGGCTGGTCAAAGATGGAACATCTCGCAAATCAGCATAGGTAAGCGGCGCTACTCAACCTTCTCAAAATCAATCCGCTCGTTAACCGGCAGCCCCTGCAAATAACGCCGCAGACAATCCAGCCCCATTTCCACCGCGCCCAAACGCACCCAATCGCGTCCGCCGACAATGCGGCTACGACGTGATTCAATTTTATTTGCGGTAGCAATAGCCAGGCACACGGTGCCTGCGAATTCAACGCGATCTGCGCCTTCATCCAGATCAACAAGCACCACCAGCGAGTGGGTGGTTTTGGTATGCGCGAGTGCCGCATGCGCTACGGCTTCGGCAGCTTCTTTGGTGATGGCGGCGGGCACGATATTCAAACCCACGGCGGCGCACACCTCAGATAACTCGCGCGCGACGATACCCCGACGCACAATTTTTTCTGCGCCCGGCAGGTGTGCTACGCGCCCGACAACCTGCCCACTGGTGAAAGACTCCACTATCGTCAACGTGCCTTGGCATTTTTCCAGCTCAGACAAAATCACGCCTTCCAGGGTGCGATCGTCCTCGGCCATGATGAAGTTGCCGAAGCGTTTACGCACTTCTGCTTCTACCGGTGCGAGCTTGCGGCGGATGTCGTCCATATCCACGCCGCGCGCGGTGAGTTTGGTTTCGAGCTGCGGGTAGTGCGCTCTGAAGCCAAGCTTGACGCTGCCATCGGGGACTAGCGCCTCCACGCCTGCAAGCAGCGTATCCGCATGGGATTCACCAATGCCGTAGGAGTGGAACCGTTTTAAAAACACCGCCGTCTGTTTGCCCGCTTTGGCGAGCAGGCGCGGCACGATTTGCTCTTCGAGCATGCGGCGTAGTTCGCGCGGTACGCCGGGGGTGAAAAAGAAACGCGCCTTGCCGATGTTTACCGCAAAGCCACAGGCGGTGCCGATGGGGTTATCCAAAACCTCCGCGCCTGCGGGCAGCATGGCCTGTTTTTTGTTATTGGGTGGCATCACGCGCGCGCGCTTCATGAAGTAGGCTTCCATCGTGGCGAGCCATTCTTCGTTCAACGCGAGCTCTACGCCTGCGGCTTTGGCGGCGATTTCCTGCGATAGATCATCTACTGTCGGGCCGAGGCCGCCATTGACAATCACCGCATCTGCGCGCTGGCCTGCCAACTGAAAGGCTTGCAGCAAGCTCTCGCGATCATCGCCGACGGTGGTTTCCCACGTGAGCGACAAACCGAAATCTTCGAGCTTCTGGCTGATATAACTGAAGTTGCTGTTAACAATTTTGCCAGTGAGAACTTCGTCCCCAGTGCAGATGATCTCTATGCGCATAAAGTTTGTGTTTATTGAATAATTTATTTAGTCAAATAACGCGCCCAACAAGCTGCCAATGCCGTCGGTCACCAGATCGACGATACCTTCGCCGGCCGATGATGCGATACCGCCTGCGATATCAGCGCCACTTTCTGCAACTGATTCGAACGCGCTGCTGCCGATATCTGATGCAATGCTCGCCACGCTTTCGCCAAGACCGGACGACGCAGCATCGCTGAACACGCCGGCAATTTCGCTGCCGAAGCCCTCAGATACGTTACTTGCGATTTCACCCACACCGCTTCCCGCACCGCCAAACAAAGCATCGGTTGCGCTGGGCAGCACATCGCTGGCGACACTGCCCGCACCACCCACCATCTCGCTCGCCGCGGCGCCCGCCCTGGTCACTGCACCGGAAAGCACATCCGAACCAAACAGTACCGACGTTGCATCTGGCAGCGCGCCGGGCACAGCGTCAGCAAAGGCACCGCTGTCCGCCATCGCACCGCCTGCCGCGCCCGCGCCCACTGGCGCCGCGCGCGCCGTGCCGGGACCCATACGCATCGCAGCACGCCCCAACGCATACAATATGTCTGACCCCAGATCAGCGCGATCATACAAATTCCATTGATTGCCGCTGCTACGCCCACTCTCGCGACGATCACTGACAGCCACAGGCCGCTGCTTCTGCCGCTCCAGCAGATAATGATCGATGGCTTTTTTGGCAGCGTCGCGATCAAACACCGATACCGGCGCGCGACAATATTCACACGCATCCACTTTACCGATGTTGACCGCTGCACCGCAGCCGGAGCAGCGTATTTGCTCGACGGTGGCGGCGAGCTTGACGCGTTCGACTTTGGTTAATTCACGAACGAATTGTTTTTCCGCGAGAAAATTATAGAAGGTGGTGAAGCGCCCGTGCCCCTTGCGGCACGCCTGATACGAAAAGCGCGTGCCTTTGACTTGATCGTTGGTGAGCTTCATGCCGTCGCCGCACGTCACGCAGCGCAGGCCCTCGCTGAATTTGGTGGACGCGCCAGTCCCCGTACCGCCGCCCTGGTGAATCAATTGAAACAACGCCACCGTGCCGTCGGGCGAGAGTTGCATGCTTTCGAACTGATCAAACCAGATCGCGTTACAAGCCATGCACACATCAATATCGACGGTGCTGTCGTAATGACCTGGCAGCGAATACAAGGCCATCTTCGAACTGCAATTGGTGCAGTGTTTGCTCGACGGTTTGCTTTGCAGTGGCGGAAATTGAGAGGCAGACATGGCTTGAGCAGAAACCCTGACCCATAGATTTTATTTAATTAT
>CANKUB010000265.1 GCA_947486575.1 Betaproteobacteria bacterium
AAATCCTGCGGCGTGACCCAGCCTTCGATGCTTTCGCGGCTGAAGCGTGCGCTCATTTTCAAACGGTCGGGCATGAATTCCTGCACCTTCACCGTGACCGAACCCAACTGGCTGTCGCGCTGGCCGTCCTTCACAATGTAGAGCGACACCGTGTAATCGCCGGTGGGCGAGGTGTCCTGCGTGGCATGACGTACTTCCTCGAAGCCGCTTTGCGAAAGCTTGATTTTGTCTTTGCGCAGCACCAGGCCACGCGCATCGGTCAATTCATATTCCAGTGGCGCGCCGGCAATGCGGGTGGCCCAGTCCGCTGCCTTGACGATCATGCCCACGCGAATTTCTTCACCCGGGCGGTAAATGCCACGGTCGGAGAATAGATAGGCTGACAGCTTGCCCGCGTCCGCGCTGCTGTTCACGCCACCCACATCAAAGCGCGAGAAATCAATCACGCGATCACTGCGGTCATACGGCAGAAAAGAGGTGTCGCCCGCCTTGCGCGCCACGTATACGGAGGGCGCCTTTTCGCGGGTGAAACCGGCGAAATCCGGCAGGCGCGCGCGACCGGAGACATCCGATGTCTGCGAAGCAATCACCTGCCCATTGCGGCCCATGACCTCAATGGCCACACCCGCTACCGGCTGACCGGTGGCAATAGATTGCACAAACACGTCCTGCGAACCATCGATGGCACGCTTGACCACCATACCCAGATCGGTGACAACGATCAGGCGCTTATCGACCGCACCCGTGGCGCGTTTGGTTTTTGCGTCGTAGCTTTCAACCTTGACGAAAAACACGCCGCGCTTGCTGTTATCGCCATCAAGGTATTTTCCCAGATCCAGCGCGAGGTAAGCAGGCTTGCCCGGCTCAGTCGGCGGCATGTCTTCCATCTGGGTGTAACGCTCTGCCAGATTGTCATCGTCAAAGCCTTTGTCGAAATTAGGCTTGGCAAACCCGCCGTCGGACATGGTGACCAGATGCTGCAATTGCTGCGGCAGCAAACGGCCAATTTCATAACGTATGCCTTCGACATCACGCGCCAGCACCGCAAGTTTTTTCTCACCCGACAACGCCAACAGCGCACCCTGGGAAGCGATACGTAACTGCCGCGGATAACGCGGCACGCGCATGATGCCGTCGCGCTCTTTTTCCATCATGTAGCCGCCGAAAGACTTCATGCCCTTCTCAACCTTCACATACACATAGCGGCCCGCGTCCGCCGTGTACTTGAAACCATGCTGCTGCACATGCTCGCGCTCGGCGGGCACGGCTTCGAGTTTCAGTGCCTCCGCTTGCGACAAAATCTCCGGACCGATTTGCGTGGGATTCGACCACGCAAACGGCTGTTTGCGCTCCTCCGGCTTGGTGTTCGGATGATGTATCGGCAGCACCCACGCACGCACTTTGCCAGCCACTTCTTTTTCGTTGGTGTCAGCGGAAATATTCACCATCAAAATGCGGTCCGGCTCCAGCCGTTCGTTTTCCGCCAGGGTTAGTTCCAGTTTTTGCAGAGCGAGGCTATAGAGGCCCGGCACGGTCACGGCTTGTTTGACCGCCGCTGTTGTGCCCGCGCCACCGCGCGACGAGCGCGCACCGGCTTCAATCGTAACCGCGATTTTTACCGGCTGTGAAGGTATCGGCATCGGCTCAGAATGGATGTAGGCATTGACCTTGAATTTGTCGTAGGTCACCTTGAATTTTTTGTCGTCGGCACCGATGCCGAGAATCACGCCATCCTTGCCTTCTTCACGCAGCACGATGCGCTTTTCAAAATCCGCTGTATCGACCGGATGCGTAAAATTGACCGTGGCTACGATCTTTTTCGATGCAGGATCAGCCGGGTCCTGATAAAACTGCGCCTCTGCAATCTTGACTACAAATGGCGCTGTGCGGAATTTCGCCTGATAGTCTTTCAGGCGCACCTGCTCCGTTAGCAGTCCCTTTTTCGCCAGCGTCACAGCAACTTCGACACCCACTGGCCAATCCGCTTTAGGCGTAAGGCTTAGCGTGCGATCGTCATCCCACTTCCAGGTGCCATCGATACGCGGCTCAACCGCGATACCCGCCGAAACTTCTTTGCCCACTCCCCCCAGCGTGGCCACCGAATCGCTGAATTTGATCACCAGCGGTTCGGGCTTGGCGTTGGGTTGATCCACCGGCGTTGGTTCCGGCGCAGTGATTTCGTAGGTTACCTCCAGCGGCTTGGGTTGCTTGTCGTACCATACCTTGCCCGCCACGCCACCCGCAATAAGCGCAACGCCAACACCACCGGCAATCGCTGCACGGCGCACGTCGCTACGCACCCAACTGGTAACGGCAACGGCACAAAACCCCACTGCGTTACTGATGCCGCCGATCCAGCCGGGTGCCTGCCATTGCACATCGCCGATCAACGGACGCAGCAGGCGTCTGACAAAACCGGCGGATGGGGTGGTGGCTGCGGGTGCTACACTCATGGCAATTCCTTCGTAACCATTTGTTTTTATTAACTTTTACGATACTGGGTCAGCTACAGGTTCGATTGTACGGCGTGTAGCGAATAGCGCATTCCAGTTCACCCGTGCGGTCACCTGCATCAACACGAACAGGGTCGCGATAGCACCGATGGTGATGGCCAAGCCGGTCAATCCCTTGAAGAAAAACGCATACGAGAACAATACCAGATAGACCAGTTGCGCGGTACCTGCTGCGAGGAATGCAAACGCCGCACCGAACACGATGCGCAAATAGCTGATCGTCAGCAGCATCGACACCGCAGCGGCAATGCCGAAAGCCACATGGATCGACACCTGATCGGCCAGGTAGGCAAACAGCAAATGAAACGCAAAAAATGAAGCCGCCAGAAAAAAGAAATGCATGGGGTGTATATCCACGTTGCGCACCACGCCAATGGTTAGCAGCACCACAATAAAGAACAGCAGCGACACCGGGGCGAACAAGGCGATCTGGCTGGCCAGCGGGCCCGGTTGCAGCTTCTCCGGCATCGCCATGGCGATGTTTACGCCGGAGACCAGACGGCGATACTCCCAGGTCAGCGCCCAGCCTTTCTCATCACGTTGCTTGGCGGTGGGCGAAATGGCGTCTTCCGGAAAATCAATGGCATCAAAGTCCGTGCGCATCGCGAGCTTGAAGTTTTTGACTTCTGATACGCCGCTACCGAACTTGTAGGCCCAGCGATCCAGCCCCTGACTGCGATAGCCCAAGCGCAATGTCGCCTGCTCGCCCGGCGCCAGCCGTGTCCAGCCGGTAATTTTGCCTTCGCCGGGCGCGGGTGGCGAAGTCCAATTCGCGCCGTCCAGCTCAAAACGCAGATCATCAAACACCGCTCTTTCTGCCGGAAAAGGCAGCGCCACTTTGATATCCCGCACAACGCTATCGGTGTTGCTGAAAATATACGTCGCGCCAAAATTAACGCCATAGGTGGAGTACCACAGCAAGCCCTTTTGCCGGTGATCGAGCTTGAGATCGACTTTGATGTCGCTGGAGTCAATGGCAATCGGCCGGACAATCACGTCATCAATGATTTTCTCGACTTTGTTGCCGTTCTCCACGCTCTCCACTTTCCGGCGGATTTTCTCCTCGGTGACAATATGCGGCGGCAACTGCGCCTGCGGTGCACCCCACAATTGCGATACACGGGACTTCAGACTGGAGTCGGCGGAGTTGGTGCGGGTGGATGTTGCGCCGGCGAGAATCATCCATGCAATAGATACGCAGACGAATATGAAACCGATGGCGAATAGTCGTTTGATCATAGTTCACTCCCTTCAATGATATTTTTCGAATTCACGACAACAGTGCGACCAAAGCAGCCACTACCAGACCCGACAGCATGGCCGCCGCTGCGCCCACGATCAGCGCCTGAAATGCCAGCATCAGCATGTCGCTGGTGACTCTGTCTGCGTCAAATACCGCCGGTTTGATTTTTGTCTTCATCTTGTGCTCCGT
>CANKUB010000266.1 GCA_947486575.1 Betaproteobacteria bacterium
CGCACGCGTATTTTGCCCTGAAGGACGCAGGCGTCGAAATATATCGCGCCGTCGATCACCAAAGCCAGAAAAGCATCTACTTCTATGATCCGGACGACAACTTTCTGGAAATCGTCTGGGAGCGTTCCAATACGCGGGAAATATTTGCGAGTGGACGTGCCGATGTCGATACTCAAATCGAGTTCGAGCGGCCCTTAGGGTAGATAAAGTGCAACAACGTTTGGCAAATGATTGGGCTCCTACGATATGATGCGGCCACTGATGAAACCGGATTGAACTCCAATGCTTGAATTGCTCACTGACCCGCAGACGTGGATCGCGTTTGCCACGCTGACCGCACTCGAACTCGTGCTGGGGATCGACAATATCATCTTTATTTCGATCCTGGTGGATAAGCTCCCCAAGGAAAAGCGCGAATTCGCGCGGCGCATCGGGCTTTTCATGGCGATGTTCATGCGTATTGGTCTGTTGCTGGTGTTGGCCTGGATCGTAGGCCTCGTTACGCCTCTGTTCGCTATTCTCGGGCATGACATCTCCGGTCGCGACTTGATCCTGATTCTGGGGGGGCTGTTCTTGATCTGGAAGAGCACGGTAGAGATACATCAATCGCTCGAAGGCGAGGAAGTGCACGCGGCAAGCGCGGGCAAGGCCACTTTTACCGCAGTGATTCTGCAAATTATGGTGATCGACCTGGTGTTCTCGCTCGATTCGATCATCACGGCGGTGGGCATGGTCGACGATGTGCGCGTGATGATCGCGGCGGTGGTTGCGTCAGTGGGGCTGATGATGTTGTTCGCGGGTGCGATCGGGCGTTTCGTTTCGGATCACCCAACCATCAAGATGCTGGCCCTGTCGTTCCTGGTGATCGTGGGGACCGTTCTGGTGGCCGAGGGTTTCGGACACCACGTGCCCAAGGGCTATGTGTACTTCGCGATGGCCTTCTCGCTGGGGGTTGAAATGCTCAATATCCGCATGCGCAAGCGTTCCACTAAACCGGTGCATTTGCATGCGCAGCGGATACCGGGGGAATGATCCAGCAAGCGTAGTCCGTAAGAAGCGCCGCGTATTACGGGGGTCGTTAATTCCACGCACCAAATTCTCCCGCTTGCGGGACGCACGCCCAAGCTGCTGGAAGCATACCGTTTGTACGTGACGATGTGGTCTTGAATACGATTGACCTATTGCCCCGCAATACGCTTTGCTCCTTACGGGCTTGCTTTTCCTTCGTGTTACTCCTGCGAGATTTTCGCTTTCTTGACCACCTCAGCCCAGCGCGCGATATCGCGTTCGATAAGCTGGTGAAACGCCGCCGGGGTTGATGCGCGTGCGTCTATGCCGGATGTGAGCAGGCGCTCCTTGACTTCAGAGGCAGTCAGCACGGCAGCAAGATCGCTGTTGAAGCGCCGTATGATCGCGGGCGATGTTGAAGTTGGCGCTACCAGTCCGTACCAGCCGTCAACTTCGTAGCCGGGCACGCCTGCTTCGGCAATGGTCGGCACGTCGGGCAGGGCTGCACTGCGGCGTAAGGTGGTGACGCCCAGCGCGCGGATTTTTCCGGCGCGGATTTGTGCACTACCTGACGAAACGCCGGAGAAGAACGCGGAAATCTGCCCGCCGATCAAATCGGTCAGCGACGGCCCGCCGCCTTTGTAAACGATTCCCACCATATCCACGCCAGCGAGCACTTTGAACAGCTCACCCGCCAGATGTGTGGCGTTACCATGCCCGGTATAGGCGTAATTGAGCTGGCCGGGCCGCGACTTGGCCAGTGCCACAAACTCACTCACCGATTTAGCGGGTACGCTGTTGTTCACCACCAACACGTAAGCGCCGTTGCCGACAAGTCCAATGGCGGCAAAATCTTTCAGCGTGTCGTAGGGTAATTTTTTTACCACTGATGGCGTGATCGAGTGGCCGATAGGTACGATCAGCAGCGTGTAACCATCCGGCGCGGCCTTGGCCGCAATCTCCGTGCCGATGATGGCATTGGCGCCGCCGCGGTTATCCACCACAAGTTGTTGCCCCAGGCGTTCCGGGAGTCTTGAAGCGACAATACGCGCCACCACGTCCACAGCGCCGCCGGGCGGGAATGGCACGATCATGCGCACCGGGCGCGTGGGTGACCACTGCGCCGATCCCTGTGCACCGGCGGTTGCAGCGGTGGTGAGCAACAGTGAGGCTGCCAGGGTCTGAAGTAATGTTTTCATGGGTACTTTGCTGAACAATGCTTGGGAAGAACTGGCAATATAGCATTGCCAGCGGTGCGGTTGCATAGGTGATGCCCCACGCACAACAAAAATAACATAATAAAAACAGATAGTTACAAACATTTCTGGACGGCCCGTGCTGCGTTGCCGTGCGTGGCACAATCCGCTGTAAATTCAATAGCACGTTAAGGCGCGGCAGATGACACAGAAACAACCCAAACGAATTGGCCTGGCCATTGTTGGCGCAGGCAGAGTGGGCCTGATGCGCGGCGAGATTGCCGCGCGCTTTCCGCAGGTGGATTGGATTGGCATCGCCGAGATCAACCCGGAGCGCGGGCGCTTGGTTGCCCAGCAAATTGGTGCGGATTTTGTGACGCGCGATTATCGTGAGCTGTTGAAGCGCCCGGAGGTGACTGCGGCACTGATTTCCACCGTGGGCCATCTGCATGCAGATCCGACGCTGGTGGCGCTGGAAAACCCGAACAAGATTTCGTTGCTGATCGAAAAGCCGATCTCCAACGAGCTGGCGCAATCCGAGCATGTGCTGGCGCAAATTCAGCAGGCCGGCGTCGATGCGTTGATCGGTTACACGCAGCGCTTTCGCCGTCGCTGGCTGGTGGCAAAGGATAGAGTGGCCAATGGTGCGCTGGGCGATGTCACCACGGTAAGTTCGCGCGCTTTTCTCAATCGCATGGTAGCGATCAATAATTACCAGCGCGAAAGCGATCCCGTGCTCAATTCGCCGATGGTGATTTCCGGCACGCACGCGCTGGATATTGTGATGTGGATGATGGAGGACAAAACACCGGTCGAAATTTACGCGCGGTCGGTGGATAAAGCGTTGGGCAAAGCATTCAAGGGCACCGATGCCACCGTCGGGACAATGACGTTCAGCGATGGCACGCTTTACAACAGCGTGGTGAACTGGGCGTTGCCGGTCAACTGGCCGGGCGCGGTGTATGGGCTTGAAGTCGGCATCGTCGGCACCACCGGCGTGATGACTATCGACGACAGCCACCGTGATTTCGTGATGGCGACCGCGCAGCCGCAGGGCATGGGCTACGTGGCCGACAGCAGTCGGTTGGTAGATTTTGTCGGCAGCACACCCGCGGGCGACATGGCGCTGGGAGCCCTGCGCGGGCCGATGGCTGAAGAAACCCAGGCGTGGCTGATGCGGTTGTCGATGGGCCTGCCCACCGTGCATGCCACTGCCGCCGAAGGTCATCACCGGCTGATGCTGGCGAAGGCTTACGATCTATCGGCGCGAATCAAGGCGCCAGTGGCGCTGCCGATTGCACCTGCGGATGAAACCCGGGGATAACAGCGCGACGTCAGTCGATGCGTACGCCGGCTTCCTTGATCACCTTCGCCCATTTGGGCAGATCGCTGCGAATCAGTGCCGCAAATTCTTCCGGGCCGCGCACCATGGCGTCGCCGCCTTCACCGGTGAACCGGTCGCGCAGGTCCGGGCTACCCATGGCCTTCGCAACACCCGTGTGTATCTTGTCAATAACGCTGCGTGGCGTACCGCGCGGTGCAAGGTAGCCGTACCATACTGGCACGTCGTAGCCGGGAAGCCCGGATTCAGCAATGGTCGGAATGTTCGGCGCGCTGGGCACACGCTTGGTGCCGGTGACACCGAGGCCATTGACGCGGCCCGCGCGTACATGCGGCAGCGCCACTGCCGGATCGGGAA
>CANKUB010000267.1 GCA_947486575.1 Betaproteobacteria bacterium
GCACATAGCAACGCTCTCGATGTCGTGCCTGTCGCTACTGACTTGCGTCAGCGACTCCAAAGCCCAATCCTACCCCACCAGGCCCATCCGCGTGGTCGTAGGCTTCCCGCCGGGCGGCATGACCGACGTTTTCGCCAGACAAATCGCCGAGCGCGTAGCGCCCGAACTCGGTCAGCAAATCATTGTCGAGAACCGCCCGGGCGCATCGGCCACCATTGGCGCGGACGTGGTCGCGAAGGCGCGCCCCGATGGTTACACCATCCTGATGGGGCACAACAACTCCAATGCCATCGCGCCGTTGTTGTTCGCCAAGCTGCCGTACGACGCGGCTAAGGATTTTGCGCCGATCACGCTTGTGGGCTGGGGCGCCACGGTACTCGCCGTGCATCCATCAGTGCCCGCGCGCAATGTGCGCGAATTCACCGAAGTGGCGCGGCGGCAGCAGGGCCAGTTGCGCGTGGCCTCATCGGGCGTGGGCAGCACGCAGCATCTCGCGCTGGAGCGTTTTATGCAGGCCACCGGCACGCGCATGGTGCATGTGCCTTACAAGGGCAGCGTGCAAGCCATTATTGATCTGGTTGGTGGACAGGTTGACGCCAATTTCGATGGCATTGGCACCGTGTTGACACACATCCGCGCGGGCAAGTTGCGCGCGCTGGGCGTGGGCTTGTTGCAGCGCGCGCCGCAATTGCCGCAAGTGCCGACGATAGACGAGCAGGGACTGAAGGGCTTTGAAAGCGGTTCGTGGTTTGGCCTGTTCGCGCCTACGGGCACGCCACGCGCCGTGATTGATCGCTGGCAGACACTGGTGCGGCAGTTGCAGGCGCAGAAGGATTTCGCCGCTCGCATTGAATCCCTCGGCGGGCAGATTGCCAAGCCCAACACGCCGGAAGAATTCGCCGCGTTCGTGGTGAACGACATGGCGCGCTGGGCCAAAATCATCAAGGCCGCGAATATCCGCTTGGAGTGAGCATGGGGTGGTGCGCATGCGTGGAGGGCTCGCCGTGCTCCTGCTGTGCCTGTGTCGCTTGTCGTTCGCGCAAGGCGGGGGCATGCGCTATTGCGCCGATTGTCCCGAGCTGGTGGCGCAGTGTTACGCACGCGACGCTGCGAACAGCAGTTTTGATGATACTGTCCAACGTCTCAAGGCTCGCCTATAGTCGCCCACGCGGCGACGGCGTAGGGAGGAAAAGGAGCTTTGCTGTTGGGCCATCGTCTATGGTGACGACGCATCGCGCGTTCGGGCCGAGGCTGAATTTGGAAGGAAATGCGTCGTCCATTTCGTGAAGGATTTGGCACGCATCGATTACGGCGACGCAAGTTGGTTTTAATTTTGGGCAAGATTTGGGCAGGAAAATCAATTTTTCATAGAGAGAATCGACGCCCTTTCACCGTGGTAACACGGATTTCCCGTAAGGCCGCTCTAACTGGCGCTAGGCCGAGATGAAAGCTTATCCAGGGCAAACGCCACTGCTTTACACGCCGTAATCAGATCAGCAAGCAAGCGTTCATCGATGTTCAGATCCCCTTCGTACTCACCGAGATTGCGCACATCGTGACACTTCGCGAGCACGCCCCATACTGCGGCACCGAGGCCAAGCGTATGCGGGAGCACTTGAAATACAATATAGCGGTTAGCAGGGCGGTAGCCATGGAAGCGCAATGCCGCGAGGCACAAGGCGTGTGCTGCGTTGTAGGCGAGATCGAATCGGCCCTCCAGGGAAACGCCGGTGTTGGTCGCGTCGGACAAGCGCGCCAATCCAGACCGCTTCAACCCCGCAAACTCTTTTGCATCCGGCGGCTCGGCGCGCAGGGATTTGCCGGGACCCGCCAGGTTCTCAAGCGGCGAGGGCATGCTGCTCTCCAATCACCCACAACTTCGGCTGGGACCAGACCCGATTAATGAAGGCGTTGTCCGCAAGCATACGCTTGTCGAGTTCTCGCTGCGAATACACTGTTGGATTTATCTTTCGTCCTAGCTGATGAGTTGCCGTTTCCAATACAGAGAACAAGTCAGCGTACGTGAGCGTTTTACTAACCACCATCAAATCAATATCGCTTTGCGCAGTGTCTTGCCCTTTGGCCACCGAACCGTATACGAACGCGACGCTGATCTGCGTCGCCAACGGCGCCAACGCCACGCGAATCACGTCGACCAGACCAGAGGTCTTCAATACCAAACCACGCAGTTCTGCAAACACCGGCGCAGCCGCATTTGCCTGATAGTGTTTTTGATTGCCCACGCGGGTAACCGTTACCAATCCTGCCCCTTCGAGGCGCGCGAGTTCGCGCTGAACTGCGCCGGTACCGGAACCAGCCAACGCAATCACTTCGTTGGCGTAAAAAGTGCGGCCCGAGTTTCCAAAAAGCACGGCCAGCACCCGCTGCTGGACCTTGTTAAACAACGCGTCCGCGACGCCTGTAAACTTAGGCGAGGTAATCTTGATTGCTGGCTTCTTTATTCCCATAGCGGGTATGATAGACCCCAATATAGGTATTTTCAACTACCACATTGATATAGTTAGCTCGTTGGTCAATTCACGAATCGTAAGTTCAATCTGAGGCGGAGTTTAAAAGGAAATCTATCGTCCAAGTTGTGAAAGATTTGGCAGGCATCGATCGCGGTGACGCAAATCGGTTTTAATTTTGGGCAGGATTTGGGCAGTAAAATCATTTTTTCATAGAGAGAATCGACGCCCTTTCACGGCGGTAACCGGGGTTCGAATCCCCGTGGGGACGCCAATAAAATCAAGTAGTTACGTGATTATTGGTAGAAAAAAAGCACTCCGTGTCTAGATGGTGTTTAGAAAGAGATGCGGACTCTGCCTGCCGGTTCATCGCCACCACCGCGCCGTGGCAGCAGCGGCCAACGTGGAAGGACTGGCGCGGCATTCGTCTCCGATACTGAATGATCTTGATAGAGGATTCCCGCGTATGAAAATCGTGTGTGATGGTAGTCGCCGCCCAGTACATGCCAAGCGTCATCAGCTTGAAAGAATGGCCACAAAGCACCAGCAGGCGACGTGCCCAGTGTGCAAGCAGCGTATTAGAGTATTCGAGATTCTCGGTGTTCTGGAATTTCCACGGCACGAACCCGATTCGCAGTAACTGCGGGTGCGGCCTTGGCGCGTATAGCGCGATTGACGCGGTAATTTGCCAGTGATGCAGCGCCGGACCACGATTGTCCCCTCCGCCCCAAACTGACCACCCGTGCCAATTGCACATTGACCAGAATATGTCGAGTGGCGGTGGTGGTCAATCGCAGATCGGCACAACCTGCCGAAACTGATCAAATTGCATCACCGCTGCATTTCCACCACCATCAGCGTTATCTGCTAGTCTTTCGGACGATCCTCCTGCGTTGTGTGCGGAGCAGGGCGGTTCATCACTCACGCCCTAATGATCCAGCGACGCAGCCTGCACAATCGCCTCGAATTCAGTAAGCAGTTCTGGCTGCTTTTGTTTCAGATACCGCGCCACCGGCTTGTTTGCAAGCAGTTTCGTGAGATAGCCCTTCGCCAGCACCAGATTGAGCACATCCTGACCGTAGGTCTGCTCGACCAATTTGTATTGACCCTGCAGGTTGCCCATCTCGCGCTCCATCTTCGCCATCTGCTCCTGCGTCACACCGGCCTGCTTGGTGGACTTCTTCGCGTCAACCAACAACGCCAAGGGTGTGGCCACCAGCATCGCCTGTGCATACGACACCGTGACCGTGTTGGCCGAAATCATCAATTCCACACACTCCACCTGCCGTAGCGGTTTCATCTTGCGCAGCACCCGCGCAACTTCGGCAGAAAA
>CANKUB010000268.1 GCA_947486575.1 Betaproteobacteria bacterium
ACCATCAAACTCGAACTCACCAGCATATAGGTATAGCCATCATTCGCTGCGCGCGCGGCCATTGCCATGCCGATGTTGCCGCCTGCGCCACCCCGATTGTCGATCACCACCTGCTGGCCCAAAGCCTCGGTGAGCTTCGCCGCCATGACGCGGCCGATGATGTCCGTCGGCCCGCCGGGGGCAAACGGCACAATCACCCGGATCGGGCGGTTGGGAAAGGATTGTGCACACACACTGGCGCTCACTGCCAGCAACAAGCCAACAGCAGCGCCTTTTGCTTTAATCATGTAAGTATTTGTTTTTATTGATTATTTATTTCTTGGCCGCAAGGCTGAGCAGCTTTGACACATCGGCGCATTTTTCGATATTCATCACCGCAATCGCCAGCGCAGTCGCGCGTTTGGCGCCAATCACAGGGCTGGCAAGGCTGGTAAATTTGTCCAGCAACTCCTGATCGTTCATCGGGTTTTGAATCGAACCTTTGGGGTAATCGATCTGCGAGGTGAATTTGCGGCCATCGGTCAACGTAGCCACCATTTTGCACGACACGCCGCGCGGCAATTTGGCATCCACCGCAATGGTCGTCGCATTGCTCAATTGCTTGACCTTGGCGTTGCGGATATTGCGGTCGCTGTATTGCTTGAGCAAGGCTTGGCCTTCGAGGAAGGCCACTGCCACGGAGAACGGCAGCGATACCTGTGCTTCGTGATAGGTGCGCGGCGCCTTGTTTTGATGGTAATGCGCCCAGTCAGGGTGACGCGTGAAATGAATCGACTTGACCTTGTTCACATCAAAGCCCGCTTGCTTGCGCACATCCAGTGCGCAGTCGATGGCGTTGTGTATCGGGCGCGCGCACGAATACGGCTTGAATTCGATCAGCAATTCATACGGCTTGTTGATGCCTTCGATCAGTTTGCCGGGGAAATTTTTGTCGGTAAACGCCTTGAGAAAACCGCGCTCACCTTCGAATATGGTGTCCGCGCCGGTGAAGCCCAGTTGCGCCATCAGGGCTGCGGTAACGCCATTACGCGCCGTCGGCCCCGGATTAAAACGCTTTTGCATCGACGGGCCGTACATCTCCATCAGGCCCGACGCCTGCGCGCCCGCCATGCCGAGAGCGTTGGTAATTTTCGCCGCATTCAGCTTGAGAATTTTCGAGGCAGCAATGGTTGCACCGAATACGCCGCAGGTCGGCGTGGTGTGAAAGCTGCGATTGCGCAATGAATTGTTCGCTGCGCGGCTGACGCGCTCCATCATTTCGCAACCTGCCGCCAAAGCTGTCACCAGTTGTTTGCCATTGGCTTTGGTGGCATCGGCCACGGCGAGGGCCGATGAATAGACCGGCGGGCTGAAGTGAAACAGCGCCAGCACGTCAATATCATCCAGTTCAATACTGTGCGAAGAAATGGCATTGGCAAACGCGGTGGTTGCCATCGATGATTTGGTGCCATCACCGATCAACTGGGCGCCCGCCTTCGCACCTGTTCCGCCCTGCTCGCGCGCAAACTGCCGGGCGATAAGGCCGCTTTCACTTTGGCTGCCGGCGAGGGCTACACCCAGATAATCGAGCAGCAGGCGCTTGACCGCGTGACGCGATGCAGGCGCGATGTCGTTGTAGCTGAGTTTGGCAAAGCGGTTGGCGAGTTGTTGTGCATGGGTTTGTTTGGTCATGATTTTTCCTTGTTTCAATTCACAGTAACCGGCTCTGCCATCAATGCCAGCAATGCCGAAATATTTTCTGATTTATCCAGTTCCGCAACGAGTTTCACCGCCTTGCCGATATTGGCTTTCGACAGACACGCACCCACCACATGACGGAATTTGTATTCAACATCCTCCGGCTTCAGTGGATTCTCCGGGCTGCCGCGGCGATGATGCAGAAACTTCTCGATGACTTTGCCATCCTTCGTGGTCACACGCACGCGCGCGGCGTGACGGAACGGTGGCCCCATTTTTTCGATTTCGGGATCGACGAACGCACTAACCCGCGAAATAAAATCGAAGATTGCCGGGTCTTTGAGACGCGATTCCTTGTACTGCTCGGTAAAGGCCATGCCGTCGATGGCCGTCACGGCCAGGCCGTAATACAGGTTCATCTGCGCCGCGGTTACACCCTGCGCCTTGTACTCCCAGGCGCAATGCACATGGGTCATCGGGCTGAGACCGGTTTCGAGCTTGCCGATGTCGCCGGCCTTGAGATTGTTTTCACGCATGATTTCCGTGAGGCCATCGAGCGCGGTGTGGATGCTGGTCACGCAGGCATGCGGCTTGTAACCGACATTAAGCGTTTCCCACTCCTTGCCCAATCCATCTGTCAGCCGCTTGACGTTCGGCGTATCGGAATACACTGTGAGATAGCCGCCATAGGCCGCTTCCAGCACATCGGGAATACCGGTGAAACCATCTTTCGCCAGCAACGCGGAATACACGCCGCTTTGCGCCGCGCGGCCTGAGTGGAAACGCTTGACCATGGCGCCTTCCTGCGCGGCCATCAGCCCACCGGCCTGCGAGCCGGACATGCCGAGCGCGTGCTGAAACTGCTCTGCGTTCAGGTTCAGCATGCGTGCCGCCGCTGCACTGGCGGCAAACACGCCCGACGTACCCTGCGGATGAAAGCCGCGAAAGAACAAACCCATGGTTGCGGCATTGCCTACGCGCGCGCCGATTTCGTAACCCGCGACCATTGCCGTGATGACATCGGGCCCGGTCGCCTTGCCACCCTTGCCCGCTGCGGCCTCGGCAAATCCAAAAGCCACGGGCGGCGCCAGCGAGCCAATGTGCACAATGGATTCCTTGTGCATGTCATCCAGTTCAAACGCGTGGCCGGACGTGCCATTCACCAGCGCAGCCAGCGCGATGGACGTTTTCTTGCCCATGCCGGAAATCGACGCCACCGGTGCCGCGCCTTCGGCCATTGCGAGCGCGGCGACTTTTTGCGTCCACGGCAAGGTTGCCCCAAAGAGGACACAGCCCATGTGATCCAGCACGCACAGCTTGATGCGCTCGATCACCTCTTTGGGCAAATCGCTGAACTGGATTGCGGACGCGAAGCGCGCGAGGTCGCGCGTGGCGTGTTCGAGGAGAGGAGGTTTGGAGCTACTCATAATAAATTCCCAATAGAATCAATAAGTTGGAACGGCATCGAGGCGGACCACAATGTCCTTGAGTTCAGCCGACGGCGCCGGATAGCGCTGCATCACCAGCGGATCATGGCCAGGCACGATGTGTTTAGGCGAATCCGCCAACTGATGCAGGCGCGCATAACCGTCGAGCGTATCGCCCAGATGGAACGTCGTGGTAAAGACGCGGCCTTTTTCAAAATGCTCGTAGTAGTGGCTGGTGTCGGACGCCACAACCACCCAGCCGCGCGCGGTATGCACGCGGACGCATTGCAACCCGGCCGTATGACCACCTATGTGATGCAGGCTGATGCCCGGCGCGAGCTCGGCGTCGCCCTTGTAAAACGTGACGCGATCCTTGTAGACCAGCCGCACCATGCCGATCACTTCTTCCACTTCGTAGCCGTGGTTGAACTGCATGTGCCGCATGTGCCGGCCGGTGGCATACGCCATTTCATCGTCCTGCAAATGAAACTGCGCCGCCGGGAAATCCTGAAAGGTACCAACGTGGTCGTAGTGCAGATGTGTGATCACCACGTTTTTTACCTCGGCGGCCTTGACACCCATCAACGCCAGACCGTCAGCAGGCGTGCGTATGAATTCACGCTTGCGTTGTTCCGCCATCGATTGGGTGAAGCCGGTGTCGATCACAATGGTGCGCTCG
>CANKUB010000269.1 GCA_947486575.1 Betaproteobacteria bacterium
AACTTGGCGCCCTGCCAGTTCCTGCGGTTCGGATACAGCTTTGAGCAGCCGCCCTGCGAGTTCCTCGGCCTTCACTTCGTTGGCAATATCAGGCGCGAGAACCACAAATTCGTCTCCACCAAGCCGTGCAACGATGTCGGATTCCCTTATGCTGGCCTGAACGCGATTGCCGATTGCCACCAATAGTTCATCGCCGACCGCATGGCCCAACGAATCATTGACGGTTTTAAAATTGTCGAGATCAATAAAAAATACCGCGAACCGTTGATTGGATCGCTTGGCTCGGTTGATCTCGAGCTTTATTCGATCAAATGCCATCATCCGGTTAGGCAAGCCGGTCAACGCGTCAAAATTGGCCTGACGATGCAGTTCGGCCTGTTCCCGCTGGATTGCTGCGGTCATGGCATTGAAGGCCTTTGCGAGCAATCCCAACTCGTCTGCAGACTTCACTTCTACACGTGTGTATTGGCCGCGGCCGACATTCTCCGAAGCAACAATCAACTTTCGAATCGGGAACAGGACATTGAATCGAAACACCATATGGATCGCTGCGCCTAGAAATAGAACAATGGCCGCCAATACCAATATTTGAATAAGCAACTGTCGGCGAAATTCGCTTTCCAACGATTGACGACTGATTCCGACCAAAAAACGCCCCAGTGCTACATTGTTATGGATTATCGGAAACTCGAGCTGGATCAACTCGGCTTGTCCTTCCAGTTTCTGCAGCAACTTCGGGATGTCGTTTGATTTTGCAGTTCCGAGAAGTTTCTGGAGCAAAGGATCGGAGTTGTTGACATAGGAACTCAGAGGTAATCCCTGTGGGCTCACGATTACGCCATAAACAACATCCGGTTGCGAAGATACCTCGCGGGTGTAGTCGTTAAGCAGCAGAAAATCAAAACCCAATATCGCATCCGGGCTGACCAATGAGATAAGGCGCCCTAGCGCCCGCCCGCGCTCAACCAGTTGTTTTTCGTGGAAGCGACTCGATGTGCTTAGAAAATAGAGCGTATTGGCCGACATGGTGCCAACCAGGATGAGTAATACGGTAAAGGTGAATTTTGCGCCCAGACTAAGCCGCATCTCTATCCCTTGGCGTGCCAGTCCTTCCTAGCCGGTCTGGCATTAAATCCGGGCAGACAAACGTCACCGCAATGCACCAGACAGTCGTAAGCGTCAGATTATTACCGGATTTTTTCACTGCGCCAGAAGTCGGGCCCCTGGAATACGCCCTGGTGATCGTGTGACCGGAGATACTTGGGCTATTTCGTATCATCTCAATTGCGGTTTACCATTTTTGATTTCGTTGACATCTCCAGTCTAGCTCAAGCCAGTGGATAAGAGATATAAATAACTGTTTTTGATCAAGAATATAAGGTCGATGAGCGCGCAATCGCACGAGTGCTGAAAACGAATTACGCATTTGCAGGGGCAAAAAGTACCCACTTTCGTGGAGGGTGCGGATAACCCATAGGCCAGAGGTTGTAGATCATAGCGCAAACTGTATTGCGTACGAAGGTGAGTGCCGAGCGTGCCCGTCGGTGTGGCTGCGTAACTCAATGTTGCCACGGCACGCAGAGGCTTCCGACGTCATCCGTTGCGTCAATTGCCGGGGGCTTTTCAAACGGTATCGCGAGAGCGTGAAAGTAGATGCGCGCGCGTTTCACGCATGCACTACGATTTGTGTGCCCCACCAAACTTTTTTATCTGCGACCTGACCGCAGGAAAATATCGGCATGACTGCGGGCCACATTGTGATAGTCGACTCTCTCGGACACCGCAATGAGACTACAATGCGGGCCTACCGGGTAACAATGAAGAATTCGCCTGGTTTCACCTCAGCCGCGAAAAAATATAGTGTATTCGTTTGATACCGCACCTCTGAACCTGATACTGGGCGTTGTGTTGTATTGGCTTCTGATAGGCGTGGCGGGCCTGCTTCGTCCAGCGAGCCTGTATTTTGTCAGCCGGCTATTGTTTCCGATGGGCGCCCTGGGCGGGCTGGTGCTGGCGGTGGCGGCATCGGCAGCGATAAGCGTCAATCCAGTGTCGATGACGCTACCGCTGGGTCTGCCCGATCTGCCGTTTCATTTACGGCTGGATGCATTGTCGGCATTTTTTATCCTGCTGGTGGGCGCTGTTGCGCTGGGCGTATCGCTGTTTTCAGCAGGTTATTTTCGCGAGGGCGAAGGCACACTTCCGGGATTGCTGTGTTTCCAGTATCACGTGTTTTTGTCGAGCATGGTGATGGTCATGCTCGCCAACGACGCCTATCTATTCATGGTGGCGTGGGAGAGCATGGCGCTATCGTCGTATTTCCTGGTGACTACCAGTCACAAAATTCCCGAGATTCGCCGTGCTGGATTTCTCTATTTATTGGTCGCGCACATAGGCGCCATCGCCATTTTGTTATGTTTTGGCGTGATGAGTGGTGCCGACGGACAGTACGCATTTGACGACATGCGCGCCAACACGTTGCCAGAGTTTTGGGCGAGCGCTGCATTTTTGCTGGCGTTGTTTGGCTTTGGCGCAAAAGCCGGGCTGCTGCCGCTGCATGTGTGGCTGCCGGAAGCGCATCCCGCAGCGCCGTCGCCCGTTTCTGCGTTGATGAGCGGGGTGATGTTGAAGACGGCGGTCTACGGCTTGCTGCGCGTGACGTTTGACTTGTTGCCCACGCAAATCTGGTGGTGGGGCGTGGTGGCGCTGGTGCTGGGCTTGATGACAGCGTTGTTTGGCGTGATGTTCGCTGCCGTGCAAAGCGACATGAAGCGCTTGCTGGCGTATTCGTCCATTGAAAACATCGGCATTATTTTCGCTGGCATGGGCCTCGCGATTATTTTTCATGCGTACAACAATCCGCATCTGGCGGCGTTGGCGCTGGTGGCCACGCTCTATCATTGTTTGAATCACGCATTTTTCAAAAGCCTGTTGTTTCTGGGCACAGGCTCGGTGTTGCACGCCACGCATGAGCGCAGCCTCGGTAAACTCGGAGGGCTGATACGCAATATGCCGTGGGTGGCGGGGCTGTCGCTCATCGGTGCGCTGGCGATTGCCGGGTTGCCGCCGTTGAACGGCTTTGTTTCGGAGTGGTTGTTGTTGCAGGCATTTTTGTTTTCGCCTGGCCTGCCCAACCCGTATCTCAACATGCTGGTACCACTGGGTTCTGCTGCGCTGGTGCTGGCGGCGGCGCTGTCGGGTTATGTGATGGTTAAATTCTACGGGGTAATTTTTCTCGGTCAGCCACGTGAAGAAAAATTGCACGAGGCGCGCGATGCCGGGCTTTGGGAACGCGCGGGTCTTGCGTGGTTCGCCATCGGCTGCGTTGCGCTGGGATTGTTTCCCATGGCGATTATTTTGCTGCTCGATCATGTGACATTGCCGCTGGTGAAATTCACGTTGAGTGCAGTCGTTTCCGGCAATAGCTGGTTGCTATTCGCACCGGTGGCGGCGGAGCGCGCGAGTTACGGCCCGTTGCTGTTTTTGCTGGGCATCGTGGGTACGCTGCTGGTAACGTTTATCGCGGTGCGCGTGTTTTATCACGGACGTATAAAGCGTGGCGCTGCCTGGGATTGCGGTTTTCCTGAGCAGACTTCGCGCATGCAGGATACTGCTGAAGGGTTTGGCCAGCCGATTACGCAAATCTTCGAGCCGGTTTTCAGAGTCCAGCGGCAGATGCCGGATCCGTTCAGCAACCAACCTGCCTACGCGAAAACGAATGAAGACCGGTTGTGGTACTGGTTGTACCTGCCCATCGCGCGCGCCAACGAGCGCGT
>CANKUB010000270.1 GCA_947486575.1 Betaproteobacteria bacterium
GGTTGCTCACCGAGTTCCAGCGCGCTTACCGCAGCTTTTTCAGCGCGCGCATAGCGGCCCGAAAAAAACGCGTGCAAGGCATCGCTCAAGGCATCACTGGCTTTGCGGCCGCGCCGGGCTGCGCGGTACTCACGCACCTGTCGCGGCATCGCTACCATCGCACTCACCAACCGCGCACCCAGATAGGCAGCGGCAAACAACGCTGCCAGCAACACCAGCACCAGCACCAGCGACAGTTCAACGCGATACGGCGGTAGCACAATCTGCACGTAGCCCGCGCTCGAACGCACTGCTGCGGCCACCAAACCAACGGCAACCGCAATCGCCACGATAATCCACAGCAGCGTTTTCACGGGCTTGTTGCCGCCATCAACATCTTAATAAAAATCATTTAAAAACCAATAGTTATGAATTTATGCCGCAACTACTTTCCACGCGCACCCGCTACCGATAGCACCCGCACAGCGTTCAACGTCGCCGACAAATCCGGCAACTCAATGCTGACTTCGGAGGTTTGCAAACCCGCCAGCGCCGTGCCCGCAGACAGCACGGCCTTGTCGCGTGCATCAAAATAGCGCGTGAGCCAGATACTCGCGGCTTTGAGGTCGCCGCGAAACGCCGCTTGATCGCGCGTCAGTAACGCCATGCGCGCAGCAAGCAATCGCAGCTTTAAATTCTCACGCAGAAAATACGCCTGCGTGGGCGCGAGCAACGGCACGTCGGCGTTGTCGATGCGTTGTACGCGCACCATCTGCCGCAAATCTGTCCACACTTCGCGCCAGAAGCGTTGCCACGCGGGGTCATCTGCCGCGGTTGTTGCCGCCGTCGCGATGCTGGCAGCGGGCGCGGCCCGCGTTTCCGCGGCCAGCGGCAATTTGTCCACCGCTGTGATCAGTGTATCAATGCGCACACTCAAACCCACGGTATCGACAAACGGCGCCGCTTTCAGCTTTGCGATATCTTCACTGATGGCTTTGCGCAAACCCAGCATTTGCGGACGGTTCATGTGCTGCAGGCGGGTATCGGCCGCCTGCAGCGCGATCAAGGCTGCGCGCACATTGCCCGCAAGTTGCAACTGCTGGCTCGCCACCAGCAATGTTTGTTCAATCTCGGCAAACGCCCATTCATCGCGGTTGCGCGATAAATCCTGATACAAGGCTTCGAGCGCAATCTGCTGGCTTTGCGATTCGGCAAGTTTGCCTTCGAGCACGCCAATTTTCACCGACGCTTCACGCGTAACCTCACGCAGCTGGTCGCCCGCGATACGGCTGGCTTTGCTTTGCGCATCAACGTCAGCCAGTCGCTTGGCCAACTCCTGCCGCAAGCCATCGATTTCCTGACGGCTGCTGTAGACCTGCCATGCGGTAATCGTGAGTGCAACCAGTGCCATCAGGGCGACAACCCCAATGATCCATAACACCCGGGCATTCGCAGAGGCAGCTTTCGGAACTGAAGTGGGCGCTTCACTCATAATGGGGAAAAAATTTAGGCAGATCGTGAGTATGCAACGGCAAACGCCACAAACTCAACCACAAAATTCACGCACGGCCGCTGCAGCAAGCGCCTCATCGCCGGACGCCGACTCCACCACCCGCGTCACGCCCAGATCGCGCGCCGCCGCCGCGATACGCGGGTGCGGCACCACCATCCGCGTGTTGCGCAAATACGCCACACCTGCCGCACCCAACATGTGGCAAAAATTGCGTAAACCCTCGCTACTGGTAACGATAGTCGCCGCCACTTCATGGCGTGACCACGCCTGCAGCAGCGGCTGCATGTCGAGCGCGGGCATCGTGCGCCGGTAACACGCCACCGCTATGACTGCGGCGCCCCGCGCAACGAGTGTTTCAGCCAGCATTTCTCGTCCACCGTCGCCGCGAAAAATGATTACCCTTTTACCGCGCACGTTTTGCATAAAACTGGTGGCGAGCAACGATTCGCTATCGTAACGCTCGTGGGGTGCAATCACGTCGCTAACCCCGAAACGTTGCAACGCACGCACACCACCCGGCCCAATCGCCGCGCAACGCAGTGTGGCAGGCAATAGGCGCCGCGCGTTAATCCGCGTCATCGCTTTGTCCACCGCGCTGGGGCTGATGAAAATCGCAAGGTCGAATGCGTCAAGACGTGTAATAACATCATCCAGCGGTTTGGCATCCGGCGCATCACCAATTTCAATCGCGGGGTACAGCAGCGGCACACCACCCGCCTCGCGCACCAGCGTTGCCAAACGCTGCGATTCGCCTGCCGGGCGGGTGATGACGATTCCGTGCCCGGCGATTGGATCGTTGCTCATAGCGGAAAGCAAAAAACTTTTTTAACCGCAGATGAACACAGATGAACACAGATAAAACCACAGGGCTTGGGGCTACCTGTGTTCATCTGCGGCTAATTTGCAGTTCAAGCACTTTCAAGCGCCGCCAAAATATCAGCCGCGCCCAAGCCCTTGAGACGTTCGGCCAGCGCCTTGCCCAGCGCTTCTGCATCTGCCGTCGCACCCGCAATTTCAGCACTGACATGACGCGAACCATCCGGAGCACCGACATAACCACGCAAGCGCAACTGCGCGCCGCTGCTTTCGGCGTAGCCCGCCAGCGGCACGTTGCAACTGCCGGCCAGCGCGCGCGACAAGGCGCGTTCGGCGTACACACATTGCGCAGTGGATGCGTCGTGCAACGGTTGCAGCAATTCCATTAGATCCGCACGGTCACTGCGACACTCAATCGCCAATGCGCCCTGACCCACGGCGGGCAGCATGTCTTCGGCTGCCAGTACCGCAGCGATGCGACTGTCGAGTCCCAACCGTTTGAGCCCGGCGGCAGCCAGAATAATCGCGTCATACGCGCCGCCATCCAGTTTACGCAGCCGTGTTTGCACGTTGCCGCGCAGCGCTTCGATTTTCAGATGCGGATATTTGACACGCAACTGGCTTTCGCGGCGCAGGCTGGATGTGCCCACACGCGCACCGGCAGGCAATGCTGCCAGCGATGAAAATTTGTTTGATACCAAGGCATCGCGCGGATCGGCGCGCGCCAGTATTGCGCCCAGCGAGAAGCCTTCAGGCAAATGCATGGGCACATCTTTGAGCGAATGCACCGCGATATCTGCGCGGCCCTCGGCCAACGCTTCTTCGAGTTCTTTCACAAACAATCCCTTGCCACCGATTTTAGCCAGCGAGCTGCCGAGCTTGCGGTCGCCTTCGGTGGTCATGCCGAGTATGCTTACTGTTGTGCGCGGATATAATTCGTTGAGCCGCGCCTGCACGTGCTGCGCTTGCCACATGGCTAATACCGACTCGCGTGAGGCAATCACCAAACGCACGAGTGGCGAATTAGAGGCACCGGGAACAGAGGGTAACATATTGTTTTTAGACAGTTATTTTCGTAATGCGCACAGAGCTTTCACGACACCGATTCTAGCATGCGCATGCCTTGCAGCGACGGTGCAGGCCGATCCGTTGCCCGTGGTACGTGATCTTGAGGCCGTGGCGAAAGTCGCGCGCATGCAGCACGCGCCCGTGTTTGTGGCGTTCACCCTGAAGCGCTGCCCCTATTGCAACACCGCGCGCCGCGACTACTGGCTGCCGATGAACAGTGACAACGCGTGGCGCGGCAAAGTGGTGATGGTTGAATTGGTGATGGACGCCACGCCCGAGCTACACGATTTTGAAGGCAAACCCACGAGCGCGCGCGATTTTGCCCGGCGCTTTGGCATAAGCAGCGCGCCTACCGTGATCGTGTTTGACGCCGATGGAACACCCGCCAC
>CANKUB010000271.1 GCA_947486575.1 Betaproteobacteria bacterium
AAAACGCTTCGGCAAGACTCACGGGCTTTTCTGTCTCCATCACGGCTCCAAAAAGACAGAAAACTACACAGCTTCGGCAAAAAGTACAAGTCCACAGTCAACGACATAACCTTTTCATTCATATGGCGTTTTGATGCAATTGCCCTGGTCTTACACTTCGCGTCAGATGGATTCAAGATTTGTACGCATCATCTCTGCGGGTGGATGTTGCACTCAGTTGCTTTACCAACCGCCACGCCATCGCCCCCAGCACCAGTACGCCAATGCCCAACACACCCCACAAACTCCAGCGCTTCCAGTCGATTTGTTCTTCCAGGCGTGCATCACCGCCAAGTTTCTTTTGCGGTTGCGATTGCGCGGACCGCACGTTTACGACTTGTTGCTGGCCGGTCTTTGCCGAAGGCACATTCGCGCCCGCGTCGTCACGGTAGCCGGGTATCAACGACTCAATCGGTAAGGCGCCTCCTTGCGCACCGCGATTTCCATAGGCCAGCGTAAACGGTGGCGCACCGCGTGCAGCGAATACCAGTTGATGCGGCACCCAGCCCGCATTCAGTGCGGGCATGCCGCTTCCGAGGCCGCCGCCGCGCTGATCGACGCGAATCATCAGCCAGCGTTCTGACACCACGCTCACTTGCAGATCCGGACTCACCACTTCCGCACCCGCCTGATTCAATCGATACGCTACGCTGCGTGCAACACTGCGCCACTGTTGCTCGGCCTTGTCGCGCACCAATACTTCAATTTGCGCAACGGTGTTGGCTTGCGGCAATGCCAGACGCAATCGGTCTAAGGGAAAATATCCTTTTAAATCAAATAGATATTCACCTTCTTTTTCACCTGCCTTTGCTTCTTTCATGGCGGTATATTTATTCCACTCACGGGCGGCTTCAATGTACTTCTCCGCCAACTCGCCGCTGGCTGCCGTGATTTCCGGCGCAGCAGCTTTTGTCTCGGAACGTATCCACGACAACCTCAAATACTTTGCCTTCTGCTGCGGTAATTCCACTCGTTTCTGTTGCAAGCGCTGACCACCGACTTGAAGATTCAGCAGCGGCGCGCCACTGACCAGCTTGCGCCAGCTCGCCAGCGACCTCTCCAGTAACTTGACGCGTTCAATCAATTGATTGACGGATTCTTCCAGCGTGCCTACGCGTTTATCCGCTGCCGCGGCCTGCTTAATTTTGTTGCCCACCAGCACACCCAGAATAATACCGACGATGCTGCCGATTACGACACCTTCACCACGACCAATCCCGCCAATCACCGCACCCACAAGCAGACCCACAAACCACATGATTACCTCCTTATGTGATTGTTTTAAATAACTATTTTTGATTGCCGCGCAAGTCACTCACGCGCTGCTGCAAGCCTTCGGGTGTTGCCACGTTCGCGGGCACGGGCGCGCCCACATGCATACTGATTTTTGCAAACAGCCCCAAGCGAAACACCCGCGCAATCAACGCCCCACCCTGTCGCCCGAAAAAGCTGCCCCACAATCCGCACAGCGCAATAGGCACTACCGGCACCGGTGTGCGATCAATAATGCGCTTGATGCCGGCACGAAACGGATTGATTTCACCGTCACTGGTAACGCGCCCCTCAGGAAAAATGCAAATCAAATCACCCTCAGCGAGGCCTTTGGCGATTTCGTCGTACGCGCGCTCCAGCATCGCAGGATTTTCTTTCGCAGACGCAATCGGTATTGAGCGCGTAGCGCGAAACAAAAATTTAAGTAGCGGCGTGTTAAACCAGTTGTGATCCATCACATAGCGTGTCGGCCTTCTGCATGCGGCTGCGATCACCAGCGCATCGACAAACGACGGATGATTCACCACCAGCATCGCCGCCCCCTCTTCGGGAATATTTTCCAGGCCATGCTTCTCGAGCCGGTACACCGAGTGAATCAGCAGCCACACCAGAAAGCGCATCAGGAATTCCGGCACCAGGGTGTAGATGTAAATCGCCACCAGCAGATTCAACACGCCCGTGAGCAAAAACAATTGTGGAATGGTCAACCCCAAGCTCAATCCCAGAATCGCCACACCCGCCGATATCACCATGAAAAACGCGTTCATGATGTTATTGCCCGCGATCACCCGCGCCTGATGACTGGGTTCACTGCGGCTTTGTATCAGCGCGTAGAGCGGAACGATATAAAAGCCCCCAAAAACGCCGATCATCAGCAAGTCGAACAGCACACGCCAACTGCCCGCCTGCTGCACGAAAGCCATCGCGCCCAGTGCCGTGCCAGGCGTAGCGGGTGAAGCAAAAAACAGATCGATCGCAAATATCGTCAAGCCGATTGAGCCGAACGGCACCAAGCCGATTTCGATTTTGTGCCCGGAGAGCTTTTCGCACAGCAACGAACCGAGGCCAATGCCGACGCTGAACACCGAGAGCAATAACGTGACCACATGCTCGCTGCCACCGAGAACCGCTTTAGTGAAATTCGGGAACTGCGACAAAAACATCGCGCCGTAAAACCAGAACCACGAAATGCCAAGGATTGACAAAAACACCGTGCGATTGGTGCGCAAAAATTTAAGGTTCGCCCAAGTCTCCGACAGTGGATTCCAGTTAATTTTCAAATCCGGCGATGGCGCAGGCGACAACGGCACTGATCGACTCACACAATACCCCAGCACCGCGATCACAATCGCGGTCGCCGATACCCACATCGTACCGGAAGGCTGAATACCCACAATCACGCCACCCAATATCGTGCCCAGTAAAATTGCGATGAATGTGCCCGCGTCGATCAACCCATTGCCGCCGACCAGTTCTTCTTTTTTCAAATGCTGCGGCAGGTACGCATACTTCACCGGGCCGAACATCGTCGAATGCATGCCCATCATGAACAGTGCCGTAAGCAATAGCGTGAGGTTAAGAAGATAAAAACCGAGCGCTCCAATAATCATGATGACGATCTCAAAAACCTTCACCAGCCGCGTCAGCGTGGCTTTCTCGTATTTATCCGCAAGCTGCCCTGCCGTTCCTGAAAACAAAAAATAGGGCAGGATGAACAGACCCGAACACAGATTGACCAGCAATCCCGCACTCAGGGTTGTCATGCTCGCTGCCTGAAACGTAAGCATGATAACCAGCGCGTTTTTGTAAACGTTGTCGTTGAACGCACCCAAAAACTGCACGCCGAAAAACGGACCGAAGCGGCGTTGCTTTAAAAGATCAAATTGGCTGGGTTCAGACATGCGATTGCCTTTACGTTCACGCAGTTGTATTTACGCGGTGTTGCGAATATGGCTTAAAACAGTCTCAATCGCCTCAACCAAAAACCCCTTCGCAATCCAGAAATAAACTTCCTTACCTTCTTTCACGCTCTCCAGCACACCCGCCTCGCGCAAAATTCTCAGATGATGCGACACCGCCGAGCGCGACAGAGTCGCCACCTCGACTATTTGCCCGACATTCAAGCGCTCACCCGGCTCAAACGTAAGCAGAATGCGCTGCCGGTGTTCGTCGCCCAAGGCGGTAAACACCTTGGAGATATTGCGCCACTCTTTGGGGATGGCGCGCATGTAGTTTTTATTCATAACCATATAATCAGTTATTTGGTTATGATTGTCAACCCTTCACACCGACATCTATGGCAGGCACTCAGACTCAGCCCTTTCAAGGTCAAATAATTTTCCCATCCTTGATGACGCGAGCGGTTGCGACGTGTCGTTGAGCCGCGCGGTGAGACACGTAT
>CANKUB010000272.1 GCA_947486575.1 Betaproteobacteria bacterium
CCTGGGTGATGCGCCACGCGGTGGTGCAGCGCCAGACGTGCCGCCATGCGCGCGAAGGCGTTTCGCCTGCGCCCACCATCGTGCACACCAAGGATGGACGCTGGGTGATGGCCAATCTCGGCAACCGGCCGGACGATGCCGAGCGGTTTTTCAAGATACTCGAAAAATACGGCTTGTCCGAGGGCTTTAGTCCGCAAGCGGCAGGCGCACCCAAGGGTGGGCGCTTCGTGCCAGGCACGGGCCCCACCACCGGCAAGCGCGACGAAGGGCTGGAAGCGATGCAGCGTTTTGTGCGCGCATTCACTTACGAGAATTTCCCGTGGCGCGAAATGCAGGAAGCCGGATTGCTGGTTGCGCCGCTGCGCAAGCCAGACGAAAACGCTGTTGACGAGCACTGGGAAGCGCGCGGCAGTGTTACCGACATCGAGCATCCGGAGTTGGGCAAGAAATTCCGTTACGCGACAAGCAAATGGATCAGCACGGCGAACGACTGGGTGGTGGGCCGCCGCGCGCCACTGCTGAACGAAGATGCGGCGACCGTGTTTGCGCCGACCGGTAGTACCGGAAGCGCCACACCCGGCATCAGCCCGTCTGCGAAAATTGAGCCGAACGAGCCGCTCTCCAAGCGCGGCAAGCCGCTACCGCTGAAGGGCATACGCATTGTCGATTTCTCGTGGTTCCTCGCTTCTGCTGGCGGCACGCGCTTTTTGTCGGCGTTTGGTGCCGAGAGCATCAAGATCGAACTGAAGTCGCATCCCGATACGCGCCTTGCGGCCATGGCGCCTGAAGGAGGCCGCGCTGCACGTGAAAAAGCCACGGCGCCGTTGAAGGGAGTCACCGACATCAACATGGGCGGCCAGTTCAATAACAAGAACCCTGGCAAGCGCGGCATTTCGCTCAATGTGCGTCATCCGAAGGGCTTTGAGATCGTCAAAAAGCTGATCACCATGTCAGATATCGTCGCTGAAGGTTTCTCACCCGGCGTGCTGAATAACTGGGGCCTGGGCTACGACGTGCTGCAAAAATTGCGTCCTGGTATTATTTACTGCTCGCAATCGGGAATGGGTGCACAGGGCACCTACGGACGCTTCCGCACGGTAGGGCCGATTGCCAACGCGTTTGCAGGCTTGTCCGAAATGTCGGGCCTGCCGGAGCCGGCGATGCCCGCAGGCTGGGGTTATTCGTACCTGGACTGGATGGGGGCATACAGTTTCGGTCTCGCCATGATGAGTGCGCTGTATCACCGCGACCGCACTGGCGAAGGGCAATGGATCGATGCATCGCAATCCGAAGTGGGGCTCTTCATTACCGGCACGGCGACGCTCGATTGGTCGGCGAACAACCGTATCTGGAAGCGTATCGGCAATGCCTCGCCGTTCAAGCCCGCCGCGCCGCATAACGTGTACCCGTGCGCGGGCGATGATCGCTGGATAACCCTTGCGTGTTTCAACGAGAGCGAGTGGCAGGCGTTGCTCAAGGTTGCGGGCAATCCGGCATGGGCGAATGATGCGCGCTTTAAGGACCTTGCCTCGCGCATGGCCAATCTGTCTGCACTCGACAAAGTGATTGCCGCGTGGACCAAAAACTGCAACGGCTACGAATTGATGCTGGCGTTGCAAAAAGCCGGCGTACCGGCGGGCGTGTGCCAGCACGCGGGTAACCGTTGCGACGATGATCCGCAGTTGAAACATCTCGAATGGTTGACCGAAGTCACCGGTACCAAAATTGGTCGCTGGCCGGTGGCGGAAGTGCCGATCAAGCTGCACGAAACCCCTGCGTACATCGGCGGGCGCATAGACCGCGGCGCACCCTGTTACGGGGAAGACAACGAGTATGTGTTTGGTGAATTGCTCGGCATGTCGACAGCGGAAATTGCCAAGCTGGCGGAAGAAGGTGTGACCTGATGTTCGCGCGCCATATAGTAAGCAATTGATTTTATGGGTATTTTTAACATGAATCTCAACGACATCCCGGCTGGAAAATACCTCTACTTCACCCAGCCGGGATGAAGTAGCTGCCTCAGAACGAAAGAGTTTCTTTCGAAAAATGGCGTGGATATGCAGGTGATCGACGTCCTCAACGACGCCGGTGGACGTGAGCTTTTGCTTGAACGGTACGGGCTGCGCAAGGTCCCGGTACTGGCGAAGGGTGACAAGGTGGCCATGGGGCAGATGCTGGACCCGTTCGCGAAGCTGGCGGGTCTCCCTATGCCGGGGGCGGACGGGCTGACGCCGGAGCAGCTCTACAAAAAGTACCAGATGGTGTTTGCCGCCGGGCAGCGCTATGCGCGGCAGTTTCCATTGGCACGTTTTCGCGAGCGCGTCATTCCGCACCGCGAGCGCGAAATCCGCACGCTGTGCTATCACGTATTCCGCATCGGCGAGGCTTTTCTGGAAACCTGGAACGGCGCGGAATACTCTGCAAAGATTGCCGACAATGAGCCGCCGGATACGATGTTGAGCGGTGACGATGTGGCGCGGTATGGCGCCAGTGTCTGGCAGCAATATGAAACGTGGTGGTGCACACTGGAAGACCGTGCGCTGTCACGTGAACTGAAGACGTACTACGGTGACACCGTAGCGCACAAGGTATTTGAACGTGTCACCTGGCATTCCGCGCAGCATTGCCGGCAATTGATCGCGGTGCTGGAACGGATGGGCATAGCGGTAGATGTTCCGCTGACTGCCGGTGACCTGGCCGGGTTGCCATTACCGGAACGTTTGTGGGAATAAGGAGCGCCGCATGATTAAGCCGCTGACCCAAACCGAAGCCGATCCCAACCGCGTCCCGTATCAAAAGCCGCAGCCACGTGATATGCGGCCCGACATGGTGATACATGATGCAATGGGGCAGGCGGATCCGCGCGTGTGGGTGCCGCTGGCGGCACATGTCGCCGTGCGCCCGTTGCAATTTAATGTGACGCAGGGGCAGTACACGCATGTAATGCGTGTGACCAAGGCGGGCATGATTGCCCGCCATCGTCACTCAGGTGGCGTGCATGCATGGGTTTTCAAAGGACGCTGGCATTACCTGGAACACGACTGGGTGGCGGAGGAGGGCAGTTATATTTTTGAACCGCCGGGCGAGACGCACACGCTGGTGGTGCCAGAAGGTTGCACGGAAATGATCACGCTGTTTCAGGTGACCGGCAGCCTGATGTATGTCGATCCGCAGGGTAATTCAACCGGCTACGATGATGTGTTTACGCGGCTGGAGAAGGCGCGAGCACATTACACGGCGGTGGGTTTGGGCGAAGTATATGTGGAGCAATTTATACGCTGAATTGAGGAAGTCGAAATCTGACCTGCCAGGTAGTGTCCGGTGATTTCTAACCTTAAGCACTCGCGGATAACCGGAAAGCCGTCATTCCCTTTGGTTCATCGTGACCGTCTCAAATCGACCTATTCTGTTGAAAAAGTCCATTTTTGAGACCAACCGAAAAATTCCAGGCCCATAGCGACATTGTGGCTTTCTGGATGCGGAAGGGATCGTAATTTACTCGTGCGTGCATCCATGGCTCACCTGTTCAATCCTCGAATTATTCTTCGGGGCAATAATCGACTGCAATGCGTCCACGCTAGAAATTGGCGTCTATGCAAAACCGAGTTTTTCAACACAATAG
>CANKUB010000273.1 GCA_947486575.1 Betaproteobacteria bacterium
ACTGGGTGTAGCGCTGCAGTACGTTGATTTCCGTTATCCGCACGATTGGCGCGCGACTTCGCCCAAGCTTAAGGCGTGGCATGCCGGTATCGCGGCACGGCCTTCGTTCGTGAAGACACAGCCGCCGGATTTCACGCCGCCGCAATAAGCGTACGACCTACGATAACGCGTGAACGGCATGGCGTCCTCGCAGCGGTAGCGATGATTCCGCGCAAGCGCATCGATATCGGATGTGCTGATCTGGCCAGCGGTCTGCTCGGTTGTGTCGCGCCGGGCAACACCACCGCAATGCGCCACGCAATTGAATCCACATGGGATACGCGGGCCAGTTTTGCGTGCCTATCTGTTCGCAGCGGCCTGGATGCGTTGCTTGCTGTACTGGCATTGCCAGTGGGCAGTGAAATACTCATCTCGGCCGTCAATATTGCGGACATCCCGCGCATTATTGAAGCGCATGGTTTGGTGGCAGTGGCGGTTGATATCGACATGCAAACACTCACGGTGTCGCCCGCTACTCTGGAGCGCGCGTGCACGGCGCGCACGCGGGCTGTGTTGCTGGCGCATCTGTTTGGCAGCCGCATGCCAATGCAGGGCGTTGTGGATTTTTGCAATAAAAACAAATACTTACTGATCGAGGGCTGTGCGCAGGCTTATACCGGCGATGCGTGGCGGGGCGAACGCGCTGCTGACGTGAGTCTGTTCAGCTTTGGCCCGGTGAAGCCCGCCACGGCGCTGGGCGGTGCCGTGCTGAGTTTTCGGGATGCGGCATTGCGCGATCGGGTGCGCGCGCACGTGGCGCGTTGGCCCATGCAATCGCGTGCGGCCTATTTTTTGCGTTTATCGAAATACCTGGTACTGGCGCCCTTTGGTAATTACTTTGTGTTTGGCGCGCTGGCGTCGTTGTGTCGGCTGCTCGGATCGACGCATGAGAAGCTGGTTTCAGGCGCAGCACGTGGATTCGCGGGCAGTGATTTTTTTGTCAGGATACGCCAACAGCCGTCGGCGCCACTATTGCAGCTATTGCGGCGACGTCTGGCGCAGGGAGAACAATCCAGCGCGTTGCGTCGCATTGAACGTTCGCGACTCTTGCAGCGTCTGCTGGGCGCACAGTGCGTGGGTCGCCAAGGCAGGGAGCACAAGCACTGGATTTTTCCCATCGTACATAGCGACCGTGATGCACTGATTCGTCATTTGGCAAAGCGGGGTTTCGATGCGGCGGTCAGCGCATCCAGTCTGGGCGTGATTGGCTCGCCGCCCGGCGCAATGCCCACGTCGGACGCCACGCAGACTTTCAGTCAGCTACTTTATCTGCCTGCGCACGAAGGCATGAGCGAGTCGGACATACGTCAGCTCGCCGCATCCGTGGCAGCATTCAATTAAAAATGTCGTGAGGCAGTAACCGGTTGTATCGCGGGATTCAGTTGAATTTCGAGTAGCGTATTTTGCTGCAACGCGCTGCCGAGTTTGCCCATCGTGACATTCAGTTGTGCCTCGGTCGATACAGCGGCGTAGCGCCAGTCATACAGTTTTGCCAGCCCGCTAAAGTCGATCACCGGCGGTTCAATCGTGAATGATTTCAGCGGCCCGCCTGCAAGTTTGGACGCTGCCGCGTTCAAGGTGGCGTAGCGGCGGTTGGCCAAAATCACCAGCAGAATTTTCGTGCCGTGATGTCCTGCAGTCCACAGGGCCTCGGAGGCATACAGCGCAGAACCATCACCGATCACAGCAACAATCTGCCGTTTGCTTTGTCCTATGGCGGCCCCTACCGACGCGGCCAAACCCCAGCCAATGCCGCCGCTGCCGTTGATCAAGTATTCGCCAGCCTTGAGTGACATCCATTGGCGAACATCGGAAGTGGAAAGTCCCGATTCATCGACCCAGATTGCGCCAGAGAATTTTTTCAGTAGCGAATGAATGGCCAGTGTCGGGTGCAACACACGGGCGTTGCGCGCGGGCAAATCGAGAGCGGCGCGTGCGGATTTGCCAGGCTTGCTGCGCTTGCGCAGTGCGGACGCTATTGCGTTCAGTGACGACTTCAGATGGGTGACGGTCGCCAACGCGTATTCACCATCGGGTGCCATGGCGGTGACATCGTGGCCCAGCCACGCTTGACGTTGCGGCAATGACGCTTCGCTGTAGAGTGTATTGCGCAGCCCGCGCCCACCCACGCAAAGTATTGCGTCGTGCGATGCGAGGCGGTCGGCGACTTGTTTCAGACTGGGGGGCAGGTAGCCTGCGTACACGGCAGACGAACTGGCGACCGGCAATACACCGGTATAAGGGGCGGCATAGACCGGCGCGCCGAGTGCGGTTGCAAGTTTTTCCAGCTCGCCGCTGGCGTTGTCCCAATGCACGTCTTCGGCAGCGATGATGACAGGCTTGTTCGCGCTGGCGAGAAATTTGGCGTACGCGGTCACCTGCTCCTTGGCCAGCGTGGCCAGCTTTGTGGGCGTAACAGGCGCGGGCTTGGCGTCGATATCCGTTTCCAGCAAATCCGGCGGACAGATCAGCGCTACCGGGCCATACGGCGGTGTCATGGCCGTGCGCAGCGCGCGGCGGATGTTGGCGGCCGCATCAAACGTGGTGTTCAACATGAACACCGCCTTGCACACCGCGCCCGCCATTTTTTCTACCGGGCCCCACAGAATGGGGTTGGTGTGCAGAAAGCGCCGGTCCTGCCCGCCAACCAGCACCAGCAGCGGGGTGCCCGCAATGCCTGCGGTGTACAGCGTGCCCATGCCGTTGCCCAACCCCGGCGCTACATGCAGATTGACCACGCCGAGCGAGCGAGTAGCACGCGCATAGCCGTCAGCCATGGGCACCGCCGACACTTCCGATAGCGCGACTACATATTTTAATTTGCCACGTTGCTCGCAGGCTTTGACCAGCGGCAGTTCGGTGGTGCCGGGATTGCCGAAGATGTGCGTGATACCGTTTTGTTCCAGGGTTTGCAGCAGGAATTCAGATATTTTCATGGTTGTTTCATTCAGCGTTAGTCCGTGCTGTAGTGTGCCACA
This sequence comes from Betaproteobacteria bacterium, assembly GCA_947486575.1. Taxonomy (GTDB): domain Bacteria; phylum Pseudomonadota; class Gammaproteobacteria; order Burkholderiales; family SG8-41; genus UBA5216. Next base: position 3,018 of record CANKUB010000273.1, read on the forward strand.
GCTCGGGAACTTTCTTGATTCTTTGCAGTGCGCTATGCTGATGGCGATTATAGCGATGACTGGAAAAGGAATTGAAATGAAACTGTGGTATCAGAGCATGTCCCGCACTGCGGCCTGGGGCGGTTATCACGCCTTCCTCACGACGTTTCTGGATAAGATTAAAGACCCGGATACGCAAATCGAAATGCATGGCATCACCAAGGTGGGCGGCATCGCCGATCAGTATCGTTACCTTGAATATCTCGAAGCGGGTGAGGTGATGGTGAACGTGCAGGCAGCCATGCGTCAAGGGTTCGACGCGTTTCTTATCGGTAATATCGCCGATCCCGGCCTGCGCGAGTGCAAGGAGATCGCCGGATTTCCCGTGCTGGGCCTGTGCGAGGCGTCTAGCCATCTCGCCAATATGATGGGCGGCAATTTCGGGTTTGTGACCATCAACGAAAAATTCACCCCGCGCGTGCTGGAAAACGTCCAGCGCTACGGCCTGCAAGGTCGCTGCGTGGGTGCGCGCATGATGACCATGAATCGTATCCTCAATCTCAAGGATGGTTACAGTGATCCGGTGGTGCGGCAGAAAATCGC
>CANKUB010000274.1 GCA_947486575.1 Betaproteobacteria bacterium
TGGGCCACGAAAAATATTATGGCACAACAAAACGACTCAAAAACGTGAGTTGTTTAGAATCAATGACTTACAGTTTAATAATCGCCCAAAAAGACCACTTATGACGAAATCATGTTAAAGATGGGTTAAACAGCGCCAGCAGGTCACAGCGACTTGAAACCCAGTATTTCAATAACTTTTAATCGGAGGTGAGTCATGAAAGAGAACAGCATACGCAGAGCCGTGCGTGAGGATCGGGCCGCGCTCGGCACCGGGCTTAAAGAGTTTGCCACACGCGGCGTTCCGTGGATTATTGAATCGTCCGGTTTCGACTATTGCATGATCGACATGGAACATGGCGCGTTCGATCTGGAAACCATTGCCAATCTCGCCGGGTGGTTTGCGGCGACTGACGTATCGCCCATCGTGCGTATCCACAAGGCATTCATTCATCTGATTCCCGCCATTCTGGATCAGGGCATTATGGGCATACAGATTTCGGACGTAGACACCGCAGATGAGGCGCGCGCCATTGTGCAGCAGGCCAAGTATCCGCCCATCGGCAACCGCGGCATTTCGCAAATGGGTTCGCACACCCACTACAAAGGCTTTGGCGCCCGCTATCACGCGGAATACAGCCCGTGGGCCAACGACAACATTATCATCTGCCCATCGATAGAGTCACTCGAAGGCCTGGAAAACGTTGAGGCGATTGCTGCCGTCGAAGGCATCGACATGATTGCCTACGGCCACTCCGATTTGAGCGCCAGGCTGGGGATTCACTTGCAACTGGATCACCCTACTTTCAAAGCCGTGGTGCGCAAAATAGCCGATGCCTGCAACAAACAAGGCAAACTTGCCAGAGGTTCCGCAGAGACGGAAGCGCAGATCGGCGAGTACTATCAACTCGGATGCAAAGTATTGAATCTGCCCGGCACCGACTTGAGCACCTACCATGACGGTCTCAAGGCGCGCGCTGATCGTGCGCATGCACGACTCAAATCCATAGGCGTTGCGGTGCCGTAAGTACGCCTGTGCAGCATCACCTTTCCCGCGCAGCCGCGTGCTGACGCTCATACCACCGCGACATCAGTTCAATCGCGATCCACGACGCAGCTGATGTGGTGAGCAACACCAGCTCGGCTGCTTGCCAGCCCCAGCGGTCAACGATCATGGCAAAAATCGTCGGGGCCGTGGCATTGACCACCACCACCGGTGTTGCAATCAGACCGAGCACTGCGCCGTAGCCGTTGGGGCCGAAAAGTGCCAGCGGCACCGCGCCGCGCACAATGGTGATCACGCCCTGCGCGGCACCCATCACCAGCGTAAACGCGATTATGGCGTGCAGATTTCCCCGTGCCAGCAGCAGCACTACAAACGATAACGGCAGTACACCAATTGCAATACGTCCAACCGTTATCGCGCGCAGATTGCTACCAAAGAAAATTTCCACAACGCGTCCGCCGAATTGTGCGAAACCTTTTAATGAAGCAACCCACACTGCCGCTGCTGCTGTAAGGCCTGTCGCTTCCAACAGCGGCACCAGATGTACCGACATCACGCCGAATACAAATCCGTTGAGTGACATCACCAGCGCGAATAGCGCTAGCGCCATCGAGCGCGCACGCCCTGCGAGTGGCCCTCCATCGCGCGCCGCGCGCGCTTTTTCCGCCGGTGTAGTACTGCGGTTCTCGGTTTCGCGCCATGCCAGGCCAAACCAGTTGAGCGGCAGGCACACCACCAGGTGAATCGCGGCGAATGCTGCGAGCGTCTGCCGCCAGCCGAGTAACTCATTCAGGTAATGCCCGATAACCCAGAACACCGTCGAAGCGAACGCACCGAACAACGTCAGGTAAGAAATCGCCATCCGCCCACGCGATGGCGCCACTTGCACCAGCGCAGCAAATGCTGCGTCATAAAGCACCAGGCGCATGCCTGCGCCCAGAAACGCCCATACCGCAAGGTACGCCGCCTCACTGCGCACCATCGAGAGCGCGAATAGGCCGAGCGCTACGAGTAGCGTGCCCAACACCATGACTGTGCGCGCCCCATACCGATCGATCAGACGCCCGGCCCATACGGACACCGCACCCATGGAAAGCAAGGCAATGGTGAAACCGAAAAACACCAGGCTGCGGCTCCAGCCCGTATCCGTAGAAATCGGCCCTGCCAGCACGCCAAGGCAATAATAGGTCGTGCCCCATGCCGTGATCTGCCCGACGCCGAGCGCACAGATCGCGGCAAACATCGGATCTGCCAGACGCGCGCGCCATGCTGATGCCTTTTCAGTCGGCATAGTGTGTAGCATCACGTACCGTCCGCAACGTTAAGCCGTCTTGGTCGATACAGGCTTGTGCGCAAGCGGCCAGCTCGGACGCTCGATCTCGAAAGCCTGAGTTACCACTGCATAGTCCAGATAGCCCAGTCTGGCGACAGGCTGGGCACGGGCTGTATCGAAGCGTCCGTTGACGATGTAGGCATCATCGATGTGAACCGCAACCACATGGCCGATGACCATCACATTGCGCTTGCCCGAGCGCGGATCGGCAGGTAGCTCAAGTAGTTGATGCACCTTGCACTCCAGATGCGCAGGCGAGCCCACCACTCGCGGTGGTTTGACCATACGCGACGGCAGTTGCGCCAAGCCCGTCACCTGCATCTCATCCACCCCATGGGGAGCCGGTGTCGCCGTATCATTCATCGCGTGGCGCAATTCCCAGGTCACCAGATTGCACACGAACTCGCCGCTCTCGCGCACATTGCGCAGCGAATCCTTTTCCCCGCCGTCGGCTGCGTGTGTGCCATTCGCTCCGTAGAACACCATCGGCGGATCTGACGACACCGCATTGAAGAACGAGTAAGGTGCAAGATTTACAACACCTTCCCGGTTTACGGTACTGATCCACCCAATCGGCCGCGGCACAACTATGGCCTTAAAGGGATTGAAGGCAAGTCCGAGCGCTTTGAGCTTCTCGCGTGAGCTATCTTTGGTTTCAAAATACATGGATGAGCCTCGTGTGATAGTAAGGATGGCTATGCAACGCAAAAAGATAACGTAACAGAAAGGACGCTGAAGCGGTATGGGGACAGCAATTGCAGGCATTGTGACTTACTGAACTACACGGAAGGCCTTGCTCGGACATTGCGCACATATGGACAGCGCCAGCCGCGCCAGACCTGTTCTGAAAGAAAATAAGATATGTCAGGCCGCCAGCTACAAAGCTCAGCCGAACGCGTGATGATCGAACAGCACCTTGAAACCCAGCCCGATCAGCACCAATCCTCCCAGTATCTCAGCTTTCGAACCCAGTGCCTGACTGCCCACCCGTCCGATCCAGGGCAATTGCATCAAATTTCAGTTGCCACAAGCCCAAGCAAGTGCTCTCGATAGTGGTCACTGGTGCAGGCGAGCATGCGTCGGCCTTTGATGCCACCTTTGCGTGATTTATCCAGCCGCAGAATATTGAGCACCA
>CANKUB010000275.1 GCA_947486575.1 Betaproteobacteria bacterium
CTCCACTGCGCAATCAAAATGCACCACCTGCGTCAGCGCGTGCACACCGGTATCAGTACGCCCCGCACAAAAAGTTGCTACCGCCACGCCAGCTATCTGCGACAACGCGGCTTCAAGGCGATCCTGCACAGCACAACCCGCAGGCTGCGTCTGCCAGCCACAGAAGCTGCTGCCGTGGTATTCGATGCCTAACGCTAAGCGCATGATTTTATGGATAAAAAAGAAAAGACCGCAGCAGTTGCCCGCCGCGGTCCAGTGATAACGTAAAACCGGTTTACTTGAGCGATTGCAGCATCTTTTGCGCTTCGGTCTTTTGTTCAGCATCGCCTTCGCGCTCGACTTCGTGCAGAATTTCGATTGCACCTTCTTTGTCGCCCATTTCCTGATAGGCGCGCGCGAGGTCAAATTTCTGTTGCACGTCTTCCCAGTGCGCGTCTTTGGCGCCGCCGCCCGCTGCGGCTGATGACATCGCCGGGGCTACAGTGGTGGGCTTGTCATCCAGATTCAAATCGATGCCAGAGAAATCCACTTTGAAATCCAGACCTCCGTCGTCAGCCTTGGCCGCGGGCGCGGGTTCGACTATTGCCACCGGCGATTCGGCAGCCACAACGGCGACAGCCGCCGGACCGGCATCGACCGGAAAATCGAGATTGAATTCCATCATATTCGCGCTGGGCGGTGCCTCCGGCACGGACACGACAGTAGCTTCATCCGGTGCGCTGGCGGCGGGCAATTCGATATTGAAATCCAGCATCGCGGCGGGCGCTTCGGGTACCGCCGCTGGAATATCGATAGCGACCGGTGTTACGTCTATCTCTGCCGGTTTAGTGGCGTCGAGCGTCATCACCATGGTTTTGTTCATGTCGGCATCGTCGCTGCCGCCCTGGTCCAGCAAAATATCTGTGGTGGTGCCCATGGGATCGTTATCAGATCCGCCAAGATCCAGATCAACGTTGGCAGCAGACGAATCTCCCGCACTCAACTCAACCACCTCGGTCGTAGTCGGATACAGTTTATGTCCCGGATCCAGCGCATAACCCATGGCTGCCGCACGATTCCAGTTATCGCCGACACCGCCGGTGAGCGTGTGGAATTCTGCCGCAAGGGTATTAAACCCGGCCTTGTCGCCACGCGCCGCGTAGACTTCCAGCAATTTCAGCGGGATATCCTGACGGTCAGGGGAATTGCCCATCGCCTCCTTCAGGATGTCCTCCGCTTGGGCGTCGCGACCGTGATCGATATAAACCTGTGCTTCATCAATTGGATCAACCACATCCGAGACGTTGGAAACCGCAGATTCTGCCACGGCCATGGGCGCTACTGCGGCAACGTCAGCATCCGCATGACCTTGGTAGGGCTCGGTCTTGAATGAGGGCGTATCCGCATCGTCATCCGCATTTTTCTTGCGGCGGCGCAATGCCCAATACCCACCCAGACCTGCCAGCAATGCCGCGGCACCGCCGCCAATGGGCAATAGGTTGTCCATTACGGTATCCATCATGCCGGGTTCTGGTTTCGGTGGCGGCGGTGGTGGCGGTGCAGCTTTTTTCGGTGCAGGCGGCGCTACTGGCGCTTCTGCCTTGGGAGGAGCGGGCGGTGGCGGCGTATCTACTTTAGGCGCGTCCGGCGCTTTTGCGTCAACCTTTGGTGGTTCGGCCTTCGGTGGCTCTACCTTCGGCGGTTCGACTTTGACTTCGGGCGCCTTTTCCACCTTGGCAGCAGCCATGGCCGGATTCTTGATCTCGGCCAGCTTTTGCATATCTTTCAGGGTTTTTTCAAGCTGCGCTACACGCTCTTTGGAATCGGCCAGCGCTTTATCGCGCGCCGCCAGGTCTTCCTGCAATGCGCGCACACGATCATTGCCGGCCTTGGCCGCAGCCGTGCCCGTATCGCCCTTGGACAGTACCACCACATCTTTCGGGCCGACCGATGCTGCTTTGTCTTCCACACGCGCGGTGATTTTGCCCTTGGCCGACGGCGCTGCATCCACCACACTTGGCGCGGCCTCAGCCACTTTCTGGCGGTAGCTGTTCCAGTTGGACGCTTGCACACGCACTTCCTGCGAGGCATCACCCTGAGTGATCGCTGCGAGTTGCTCGCGCTCTGGCACATTCAATATTTTGCCGGCACGCAACTGATTGATATTGTTGCTACTGAACGCATCCGGGTTGGCGCGGAACAAGCCAATCAGGGTTTGCTCAAGCGAAATACCGTCAGGTTTGACGCTGGTGGCAATGCCGTTAAGGGTATCGCCCGGCTTGACCGTAACCTGACTGGCACCCGCCGCACGTGCAGCCGCAGGTGCCGGAGATGGTTTCGCCACCGGTGCTGGTGTTGCCGGTGCAGGCGATTCAACGGCTGCGGTGGCTGCGGGAGCCTTGGCCGCTGGCGCTTGCACTGCGGGTGGCACCGGTGCGGCGGCGACCGGCGCCGTCACTGCTGGCGCTGGCGATTCCATGCCGGGAGGATCCAGCAAGGCTGAATACTCACGAGAAATTTTGCCACCTTGCCAAGCCAATTCAATCAGCAGATCAAGGAACGGCTCGGATACCGGACGAAACGACGTTGCCTTGATGTACGGCGTACCGTTTGCACGGCGCTCAATCGACAAGCGCAGTGCGTTCAGCGACGGATTGAATTGCAGGTTGGCCGCTTGATACGCAGAAGGCGCAGCCAGACTGGCCTTGAGCGTTGAGAGTTCTTCTTTTGACACATTTACAAGGTCGATTTCGGCCGAGAACGGCTGCCCTAACTGAGACAGCACATTGAGTCTGCCCAACCCGGCTGCGTCAACAACGCCAATGCCGATGCCGGCATACGGCATCGAAGCCATTAACCCTGCGGCCACCCATTTTTTGAGTTTGAATTCCCGCACAGCGCCACCTCTAGGATTCGAATATTTTTGGAAATACTAAGCTAACATCAATCACTTAGGGATTCAAGTTCATGTGCTGCATGAAAATTGGCTTGGAACTTGGACATATTCAGAGCATATTCCGCTTTTTGGCACTCCCAACCACTATGCCTTGTGGTCTGACTTGTTCCGATATTCTCAGCTAATTCAATAATTTAACGGTCATTGTGATCAAAATACAACAGGCAACACATCACAAACCAACCCATACGCCTAACCATTTGTTTTTATTGAGTTAATTCTACTAATTCAACACTATCCGCAGCATCCGTCGCAAAGGTTCTGCCGCACCCCACAGCAACTGGTCGCCCACGGTAAATGCCGACAGATATTCGCCGCCCATCGCCAGCTTGCGTAGCCGACCTACCGGTATCTGCAAACGGCCGGTGACCGCCGCCGGGGTTAACTCGCGTTCGGTAGCTTCGCGCTCGTTCGGCACAACTTTCACCCACGCATTCGCCGACGCGATGATTTGCGAGATTTCATCCAGCGGCACGTCCTTTTTCAGCTTGATGGTCAGCGCCTGACTGTGACA
>CANKUB010000276.1 GCA_947486575.1 Betaproteobacteria bacterium
GCTGTGGCTTTTTCGCGCAATAGCTTCGGCCCTGGTGCCTCTTCAATCACCTTCTGATTGCGCCGCTGCGTCGAGCAATCGCGCTCAAACAAATGTGCGACATTGCCGTGTTGGTCACCCAGCACCTGAAACTCCACATGACGCGGGCGTTCAAATAATCGCTCCAGATAGACCTCGGCGTTACCAAAGCCACGGCTCGCCATCGAGCGCGAACGTTCCACGGTTTCGAGCAACTGCGCCTCATCTTTGGCGGGCAGCATGCCGATGCCGCCGCCGCCACCTGCGGGCTTTACCAGCACCGGGTAGCCAATCTCGCGCGCTGCTTTGAGGATGGCCTCATTATCCATAGGCAACACTGGCGAGCCCTTGGACATCGGCATGCCGTGCTGCGCTGCCAACTCGCGTGCTTTAGTCTTGTGCCCCATGGCATCAATCCACTTCGGCGACGGCCCGATAAAGCGTGACCCCGCGTCTATCACGCGCTGTGCAAAACCTGCGTTCTCCGACAAAAAACCATAGCCCGGATGCAGGCCATCGGCGTGCGACTTCTTCAGAATCTCAATAATCAATTCCTGATTCAGATAACTTTCGCGCGCGGGGGCGGGGCCGATGGCGTAGGTTTCACTTGCCATCGCAAGGTAGGGCGCGCCAGCGTCCGCCTCGGAATACAACGCAACCGATTTAATACCCATTTCATTGAGGGCACGAATTACGCGGGCGGCTACTGCGCCACGGTTGGCTACGATGACTTTGTTGAACATGCTAATAGCTCGTCGGCCAGGTACGCATTAAGTGCTGCCCCACACCTTTGGTCATACGCAGTTTATACACATCCAGCATGCGTATCAGATAGTCGCGCGTGTCCTTTGGGTGAATGACGGCCTGCGTGGCATACACCGACGCCAACCCCCACACATCGATACCCTGTTCTATCTGTTTCAGCGCGTCTTCATATCCCGGCTCGCCCTGCGCCACGCCATGCACAATCTTGGTGGCAAATTCCGGGCTCATGAAACTGACCTCTGCGCTGGGCCAGGCGGCGATATCGTCCGAGTGCCGTCCGCCGCCCATGCACACATAGGCGCGTCCGTAGCTTTTGCGGATAATCACACTTAAATGCGGCACGCTGAGCAGCGTCATGGCATTCATGAAATTCATGATGCGCCCCGGCGCCCCCGCTTTTTCGGCCTCGGTGCCAATCTGGAATCCCGGCGTATCGACCAGCAGCACGATCGGCACATTGAATGAATCACACATCACCAGAAAATCGACGATCTTGCGGCACGCATCGGCATCCAGCGCGCCGCCGCGATGCAACGGGTTGTTGGCGATAATGCCGACGCTCTTGCCGCCGAGGCGCGCCAGCGTCGTCACGGCGCTTTTTCCGAAGCGCGGCTTCAGTTCAAACATCGATTCCTTGTCGACGAGGCATTTGACGACACGCCGCATGTCGTAGACCTGGGTGCGACTTTCGGGCAGCAGATCAAATACCTTGGCCATGTCTGCGCCGGAACCTGCGGGAATCGCTGCCTCCGGCGGCGCCTCTTTGTGATGGCTGGGCATGTAAGACAGAAATTTTTTGATCGCCTCGAATACTTCTTCTTCTGTATCCACCACCTGATCCACGAGGCCGGTAATTTCGGCGTGCAGGCGCCAGCCGCCAAGGTCTTCGGCATTCACTTTTTCGCCCAGTGCCATCGATACAAGACCCGGACTGGACACGGCGACGGTTGCGCCTTTTTGCATGACAGCAAAGTCGGACAGGCACATCATCCACGTGGACGAACCAAACGACGGGCCAAAAGCCGCAGCCACCATCGGCGTCTCGCGCATGCGCCGGAACTGGGTGTTATCGTTACCCAGCAGCAGGCCCATGCCGCGCGCGCCCATCGCATCCGGCAGTCGCGCCCCGGTGGATTCGCCCAACAGCACCAGCGGCATGCCGCGCTCGGTGGCGGTGCGCTTCATGTGCCCAATTTTTTTGCCGTTGGTGTAGGACGTGGACGCACCCTTCACCGTGAAATCATTGACCACCAGGCAGATGTCACGACCGTTGATTCTGGCGTAGCCCGCGAGCTTGCCGTCGGTTTGCGTTTCGTCCGCCTGTTCGGGATAGACACCCGAGGTGCCGAACAAACCCGACTCCATGAATGTATCCGCGTCGACCAGCGCGGTGATGCGTTCGCGCGCATTGAGGATGCCTTTCGCCGTGCGCTTGGCGTATTTTTCTGCGCCACCTCCCGCCAGCGCTTTCGCGCGACGTGCTTCGTATTCAGCCAGCAATGCTTCAAAAGCCATGTTGTTCTCCGATTACAACTTCAAGGACTTTTTAACCACAGATAAACACAGATGTACACAGATAACTTCAAAACCGCCGTTGGTTTTATCAGTGTTCATCTGTAGTTAAATAAATGATTTAAAACAAATACTTACATCACTAGGGGCAAAGCACGTATGGCCGCCGTCAACGCCGGTATCACCTTGGCGAAATCACCCACCACGCCGAATTTTGCATCCCTGAAAATCGCCGCTTCGTCGTCAGTATTTATGGCTACGATCATTTTCGCATTGCCGCAGCCGGCCAGATGATGGCTCGCGCCGGAGATGCCCACCGCAATATACAGCGCTGGCGTCACGGTCTTACCGGTCAGCCCGATTTGCATGGCGTGCGAACACCAGCCCAGATCGCACGGCACACGGCTTGCGCCGACTACGCCGCCCAGCACTTCTGCCAACGGCTCCAGCACTTTGAAACCTTCCGGCCCGCCCAAACCGCGTCCGCCAGCCACAATCGCGCTCGCGTCTTCAAGCCGCACTGCACCTGCCGCTTCACGTCGGCGCTCCACCACGCGCAAGCGCGAGGGTGGCGCTTCATTCAACAACAGAATGTCACCATTGCGTGCGGCATCCACAGGCCGTGGATCGCAAATACCGGCACGCACAGTCGCCACCACAATTTCCGTTTTAAAGCGCAGCGTCTCACGCACATTGCCACCATGGCTGGCGCGTGTAAACAGCAACGCAGCCGCGCTGCTTTCGATTGCGGTACAGCCGGTAGCGCACCCTGCACTCAAACGAAATGCAAGCCGTGGCGCGAGATCAGCGCCCGTGGGTGAATGTGCAGCGAGCACCAGCGTCACCGTATGCTCGCGCACAGCCTTTGCTGCGCACGCCACCCATACATCGCTGTTGTAGTCGTCGAAGATTTCCCGTGCGCCCAGCAACACCGTATCAGCGCCACGCGCAATCAACGATTGGGCAATAGCATTATCGGCACCCAGCAACAGCGCCACCACATGCCCGTCGCCAGCAAGGCTGCGCGCCAGCGCCAACTGTTCAAGGCTCGCCGTCGCAGGTTTACCCTGCACGGGTTCGATGACAAC
>CANKUB010000277.1 GCA_947486575.1 Betaproteobacteria bacterium
CCGGGCTGCCTTCGATAAAACGTTCCACTACCGCATCCAGCGCCATGAAAATCCCTCCGCGTGAGATTCAACGCGCATAGTCTGCCTAGCGCCACCGAAAAAGTACAGTACCTCCTATAAGTCATTCAATGTACGCTTGTTTTTGTGTGTCCTTGCCGCTTGCGTGCTATCCGTCAGACACCTTGAAAGGGCTGGCTCTAACGTCCCGGTTCAGGCGCGCGCGGCTTCATGCGCGTCGCCTGCAACCGGCTGTTGGGCATCACTTCCCGTGCAGGTTGACGGTTGGGTGGCTCAACGCCCCTAAGCATTCGCTTTTCTCCTTTGCCGTAACCAAGCCAACCAAAAGCCAAAACCAACTGCAAACATCACGATTGTTGCGGCGTCAATTACCAGCCATTTGTCACGCGTGAGATGTATGGGGAACAGGGGATTGAACAAAATCGCAATGCCAGCAAAAAGGACTACAAGCGTCTCACGCTTCTGGCCCGCAAAGATCGCAGCGAAAACGAAGGCACCAAGACAAACGACGATTCTCAGAAAGACGAAGTACCCGTACTGGCTGCCAGATTGCATACCCCAGATCAGGGCAAGCATTGGGATCACCGCGCTTGCGACGACGGCTGCGATGTCGCCCTTTGTGGGTGTCTTCGGTGTCAGCTCAGTCACAGCTTGGCCAGAGAACTAAGCATCAGGTTCGCTTCATCACGGCTGCGGCACCCCAAGGTCTTTGCAAATCTTTCGCGCCAAGTGGTCGTTTATTTCGGCATGCCGGGGAACGGCGCTGCGCTTATTCAATAAGGGGTTATGCCACCATGAATGGTTACCGCCTTCCCGGAGCAGGGAGCAACCGTGCGAAGAAAGGTGTCGCACTAAATCGCGACGCTTCATACCACGATACTGAGTTCTTCATAGCCCTTTCCCCCGGCGTCTCGGGCGTCCGCGCGATTCATTTCCAGTGCTTCCAGAAGCGTGACGCGCAGCGTTTTCAATAGCTCGCTGCGGGAACGCTCCTGACAATTGACCCCAGGAACCTCCTCTACCCAACCAATCCACCATTCGCCATCCTGTTTTACAACGGCTGTAAAATTCTGATTCATGTCCACACCTCCAAATGCAATTCTACTCTGCAGATACTAAAACACCGGCAGTTACGCCGCACCAAAACGACTAGCCTTACGCCGCCAGCAGCATATCAAGCCGTCGCCGCCCCACGCAAACACGTCCGTTGCAGCACGCGCGGAAAGCGCGCCGCGTCGAAATTGGTGTTTGCCCGATGCAGCAGGCAGCGGTTGTCCCACATCAGCAGATCGCCCAGTGTCCATTGGTGGCGATAGACGAAACGTTCCTCTACGGCGTGCGCAGTGAGTTGTTCCAGACGCACACGTCCAACTTCTTCCGGCTGGCCTTCGAAGTAGGCGGCGTGCTCGCCCATGAACAGCGCCTTGTCGCCGGTTTCCGGGATGGTGCGCACCAGTGGATGCGACATGGGCGGGGCATCGGCGATTTCTTCCGGCGTGGCCTTGCCGCCGCCGCGCGCGCGTGAGATTTCCCAGCTATGCACCACGCGCACGTGAGCGAGTTCGGCTTTTTCGGCTGCGGGCAACGCCTCGTATGCGGCGATCATGTTGGCGAAGCAGGTTTCTCCGCCATTCGGCGGCATCACTTGCGCATGCAGCAGGGTAGCCAGCGAGGGCTGCGGACGGAACGATTTGTCGGAATGCCAGCGGGTGGATGAAACCTTGCCGCTGGGTTTGCCGTCAGCGCCCAGATTGCTGACGATATGCACCAGCGGATTGATCTTGCCGCGATTGCTGGCGATGTGGTGTTCCAGCGTGCCGAATTGCTCTGAGAAGGCGACTTGCTGATCCTGATCCAAGTGCTGATCGCGAAAGCACAGCACGTGATAGCGCACAAAAGTGTCGTAGACGGCGCGCTGGGTGGATGCGTCGAGCGGCTGGCGCAAATCCAGACCGATGATGGCTGCGCCGAGAACGGGCGATAGCGGTTCGACAGTAAAAGTCTGGCGTTCGAGGGTGACGGCCATGGCGGGGCTCCCTAAAATGGTGTTGCGGGAATTCTACTCCCGTCTGTTGGCACTGGCGCGCCGTGAAATGCTGCGTTGTGCGGGAATGACGGGGATAGAATGATGCTCAAATTGAATAGCGCGGAATGCGCAAGGTTACCTGCAGGCAAGTCTGATGCATCTAAAAATTCCAACAGGGAAATTGAGGGTATGACTTTGGGTTCAACTATTTGGGTGCGTGTGGTGGCCGCTGCGTTGTCATTGTGCCCGGTGTGGGGATGGGCGCAAGCCGCCAACTTGCAGGATTACCCCAGTCGGCCCTTGCGCTTTGTGGTGCCGTTTCCGCCCAGCGGCTCCAACGACATTATTGCGCGCGCGCTGGTTGGGCGCTTGAGCGAAGCATTGCGCCAACCGGTGGTTGTCGATAACCGCGGCGGTGCCAACGGCATTATTGGTACAGACCTTGCCGCCAAGTCGCCGCCGGACGGTTACACGTTTTTGATTGTCGGCAATGGCTTCACCATCAATCCCAGCATTTACCGCCAGCTGCCGTACCACGCGGTACGTGATTTTGCGCCGGTATCGCTGGTGGGCAATGGCAATTTTGTGCTGGTTGTGCATCCCTCGCTGGCGGCGCGCAATGTGAATGAGTTGGTTGCGCTGGCCAAGGCGTCGCCGGGCAAACTGACCATGGCGTCAGCAGGCGTGGGCAATATGGCGCACCTGACCGGGGAGCTGTTCATGTCGATGACCGGTACGCGTTTTATTCATGTGCCCTACAAGGGCGGCGGCCCGGCCATCACCGAGTTGCTGGGTGGTCAGGTGTCGTTGTACTTCAGTACCGTTACCGTGGCGCTGCCGCATATCAAGGCCGGCAAGCTGCGCGCGCTGGCGGTGACGGGTGCGCAGCGAGCGTCTGTGGCGCCGGAGTTTCCGACCATGGCAGAGGCTGGTGTCACCGGCTACGCCGTAGATGGCTGGTATGCGATTTTGATGCCTGGGCAAACGCCGTCGCCTATCATCACGCGCTTTGCTTCCAGCCTGCACCGCGTGCTGCAGGCCAGTGACGTGAAACAGCGGCTGGCATCTCAGGGTATCGACACCGCAATCAGTACGCCAGAGCAAATGCGTAAAGTCATCGCTGCGGATCTCGTGCAGTGGGCGAAGGTGGTGCGCGATGCCGGTGTTCAGCCGGAGTGATGGCACCCAAGGATTAAAGTCAGTGATTCTGTTTGAAAACCCGACACCCTCAACCCCACTGTAAAGAGAA
>CANKUB010000278.1 GCA_947486575.1 Betaproteobacteria bacterium
ACTATTCTCCGCACGTCGTCACTCGTTATAGCAGCAAGCGTCCCCGTCTCACGAAAGATGCGCGCCGGGCAACCACAAAATTATGTACAGTGTATTTGGGCTGTGCCCTGCTATTGAACCTTGAACTCTACATAATCAACGACTATGCAATCGGCCTTGGACTAAAGCTTTACATAAGGCCGAGTAGCCCGCGTAGGGCTTCAGGCCGGTATCGTTCACAGCGGACAAAGGCGGACCACGGGCATCACAATTCGAGCAGCTCGAATCCGTCCTTACCTGCGGCACAGTCCGGACAGGTCCAGTCCTCCGGCACGTCCTCCCAGTGCGTGCCGGGCGCGATACCGTCCTCCGGTACACCCTTTATCTCCTCATAGGCAAACGCGCACAGCGTGCACTTGAATGATCTCTCGCCGGGTTTAGCACCCTTGGGAGCGACGTCTGACTGTGTCACCGGGTTGGGAAATCTGACGATGAGCCCTTCCAGCCCCTCGGCCCCCGCGCGAATCTCATACGGTCCCTCCTTGTTTGAGACGTGCACCAACGTCATCGCCTTCGCTTCTTTGTTGTCGTGAATCAGGCTGCCCTTTTGCACCACGACGAACAAGCCTTCCCCGATAGAGGGGTCGGGGGTGAGCACCGTCATGTCCGGCTTCATGCACAACGTGTATGTTGCGAGCCCGTGCTGATCTTGCAGCTCTGGAATTGCTTGCAGTGCTACGCTTTCCGCGCCGATGTCCGGGAACTTCACGTCGTGTGAGACTTGCCATGGATTGCGGTCGGGCATCAGGTTAAGCTGCGCGATTGCCTCCGCGTCGTGCTGCGCGCCGGTATCGGGACGGGAACGGATGATCAGACAGGTCAGACTGCTGTCATCGGCGGCCGTGAATGGGCCGTAAGGTGTATTCGGCCGCGAAAAATGGACTGTGTTGGTCTTGATGTCGCGGCGCCCCAATTTGCCCCTGCCGCCGAGCATGATCTGGTACTGTGGAACGTCGTGGAAATGCGGCGTGGAGAGCCGGCCGGGTGCGAACGTGACCAGCGAGGCGAGCGGCAGGTCCGGGTTGCCGCGTTTCCCCAGCAATGGCGTTGTGACGTTTCTGGAGCCATCGACGCCGGTCCTGGTAACTTGATTCACTTTCGCATCGTCATACGCAATCACGGTTGCCAATTCGTTCTCCCTGTGTGTGCACGTGCCGCTCGCCCCGCCGATCAAAGCGGTAGCCACTATTCATGAAGTTAGGTAATTATCAATAAGTAGTCAAACGATACCCTACCGATTGGCTCCCAAAGCGAGCCCACTGTAGAGAGAGCCGGGGCCGTTGTCACGCGCTACTCCGTCCCGCAGACTGTCGTCTCTACGACAGTCACCTCAACCCGATGCGTCTCGACTGCCAAATTAGACGCCAATTTCCGCTGCAGTCCACTCGATCACGGCAGCGAATCCACACTGATTTTCGCTTCCTTGATCAGCTTGCGCCAGGCTTGCAGATCACTGCGGATCAAATCCATGTAGCCCTGCGGCGTGGACGTGGCCGCCTCGAGGCCCACCGCAAAAAAGCGCTGTGCGACTTCCGGTGATTGCAGCGCCTTGTTCATGACCAAATTCAATCTGTCGACGATCGGCTTGGGCAACCCCGGTGGCGCGATCAGCCCCCACCAGCCGGTGTTGTAATAGCCCGGGAGAGTTTCGTTGATCGCAGGCACCTCGGGTGCGAACTTGATGCGTTGGGTATGACCAACGCCGAGCACGCGTAGGCGCCCCGCCTTGATGTGCGGCATCGTCGATGAGAAGCCGGTGATGGTGAGATGAATGGTACCGGCGATCAAATCGGAAATAGATAGTCCGCTGCCTTTGTAAGGGACGTGCAGCAGATCAATGCCGGCGAGGGTCACCAGTTGTGCGCCGCCGAGATGGTTAGGCGTGCCCACGCCGGGAGAGGAGTAATTGAGCTTGCCGGGCGAGGCTTTTGCCAGCTTGATGAAATCAGCGACGGAATGCGCAGGCAAATTGGCGTTCACGAACAGGGCGTAATAAATATATGTCACCAGGCCGATGTGCGTGAATTCCTGGAGCGGGTCATAGGCGATGCGATTGCCCAGCAGCGCCGGTCCCGACACCAAGCCGCCGGTGGTGCCTATACCGATGGTGTAGCCATCCGGCGCCGCTTTCGATACCAGTGTGTGTCCCATGGTGGCGGCGGCACCGGGCCGATAGTCGACCACGAACTGCTGGCCCAACTCCTGCGCCAAAGCATTGGCAATTTCGCGTGCAGTGATGCTGGCACCGGCCGGATAAGGCACGATCAGCCGCACGGGCTTGGTGGGATAGGGTTGCGCAAAGGCCTGCGGCACGACGGTTAGTACGCAGATCGCAAGCGCGATCATCGACCTTCTAGATGGTGACGCCCCAAGGCGGCTAACCTGCGCTGTTGCATGCTGCATTACACGAATTCCCCGTCGCAGAGGGCCATTCACTTTCCACCAATGCGCGCGACCGACTGGGGCATTGGGATCAGTCAGCGAGGTGTATGGTGGCGGTCACACGCGGTTGATTGCCGACAACCCGCGTCGTGTGCCCTTTGCCCGCTAAATCTTCCACCAGGTTCGCATGCCCTGGGCCCGCGCGGAATACACTGCTATCACCGAAGCCAAGCTCGGCTTCGCCCGACAGGGTGATAACCCATTGCCGCCGTGGGGCATTGTGCCAATCGCTAAAATGACCGGGTGCCGCACTGCGAAAGATTACCCCTTTCGTCGCCACGAGCGCTGCCAGTTTGGGATGGGAGGCAAGGTCTAACGCTTCGATGTGGGATTGGCCATCTGCACCCGTATATGTGCGCGTAATGCTCATGCCTTACTCCTCCTAAACCAGCGTCGTTCGCTGGCGGAAATTGAGACGTCAGCCGATGCGTATGTATTCCCACCGTAGCAGACCTTGATGTCTGAGACAAGCCGCGTTCTTGTACAGGCCTATTGTCAGCGCCGCGGAGACTGGGCCGCTATGCATCTGCTCAACTGTGATACCTGCAAGAAGCCCTACTCCGGCAATGCGGCCATTGCCGCCGCGGCGCTGCGCGGCATCGAAGGCCGGTATCAATCCTGGTTGCGGTCAATCACCGTCGAAAACTCCAAGATCGCTGACGGCCTATTCTGTTGAAAAAGTCCATTTTTGAGACCAACCGAAAAATTCCAGGCCCATAGCGACATTGTGGCTTTCTGGATGCGGAAGGGATCGTAATTTACTCCTGCGTGCATCCATAGCTCACCTGTTCAATCCTCGAATTATTCTTC
>CANKUB010000279.1 GCA_947486575.1 Betaproteobacteria bacterium
AACGGCAAGCTCTTTCGCAGCACGCTCGACGCACACCTGATTGCGCTTGATATGAAGACCGGCAAGCAAATCTGGAAAAAAGCGTTTGCAGATTTTAAAGAGGGCTACAAAGGCGTAGCCGCACCGCTGGTCGCCAATGGCGTACTCATTTCAGGGACCAGTGGCGGCGAGCATGCCACACGCGGATTTCTCATCGGCTCTGATCCTGAGACCGGCAAGGAACTGTGGCGCAAACATATGATTCCCGCACCGGGTGAGCCGGGCCATGAGACGTGGCCGAAGACGGCTGATTCGATTCCCGATGCCTGGAAAATCGGCGGCGCTTCAACCTGGCAGAATGGCTCATACGATCCAGAGCTTGATCTCGTCTACTGGGGCGTGGGCAACGCCGGGCCGTACGATCCGAAGTATCGTGGCAATGGCGATGCGCTCTATACCAATAGCGTGGTGGCGATTCGTCCGAAAACCGGCGAGATGGTCTGGCACTACCAGTACACGCCGAACGATCTGTATGACGTGGATGCCACCAACGAATTGGTGATGGCGGAAATGCGCATCGACGGCCAGATGCGCAAGGTGGTCATGAACGGAAACAAAAACGGTTACTTCTATGTGATAGATCGCACCAACGGCAAACTGATCGCGGCGCACCCGATGACGCGCATTAACTGGGCTACACACGTTGATCTGAAAACCGGTCGCCCGGTGCTGACGGATGTACCAGTGCGCTTGATGAAAGGCGAGGAAGTTGAGGTTTTTCCGCAACGCGGCACCAACGCCATCATGTTTGCGTTTAATCCGAAAAATAATCTGGCGTACCTCAACACCTGGGATTTGCCGCGCATCCAGAAATTTGTGCCCTACAAGTTCGAGAAACTGGGCGAACCGAATACCGCCACAGCGGGCCGCGCGCCTGCTATAAAACCGGGCGATGTGGTGGGCTATCACGCTGCGATGGATGTAGTCACCGGCAAATTCAAGTGGAAGACTCCCATCACCGACATTGCCAACTCTGCCAGCTTGCTGGTAACCGATGGTGGCATCATCTTCACCGGCAAACCCACCGGCGAATTCATTGCGCTGGATGAAGAAACCGGCAAGCAATTGTGGCAGTTCAAAACCAGCTCCAGCATCAACTCGCCGCCGATCACCTACACGCACAAGGGCGTGCAGTATGTGACGGTCGCATCCGGCCTCGCGGGCAGCCTGCCGCGCGGGCAGGCCGCGACGCGTGTGCCTAGTGGCAGTTCGGTGTGGACATTTGCGCTGATGCCGGATTGATGCGCGCGCGTTTCATAGTGGCTGCACTGCCGTTGCTGCTTGCCTGTGTGGGCAGTAACGCGCAGGATGCTGCAAAAGCCGAACAGGTCAAGCGCGGCGCTACGCTCTATGCGAAGAACTGCGAATCGTGCCACGGCGTCAACATGATCGGCCCGCCGTGGGCGATTGATCTGGCGACGTTTCCACGTGACCGGCCTGATCGGTTTGTGGATTCGGTCACTAACGGCAAGAACACCATGCCACCCTGGGGTGACGTATTGAAACCCGATGAAATTCAGGCGTTGTGGGCTTATGTACTAACGGGCGAAGCCGCGAAATAACAATGACCAATCCCCAAGTCGTGCTGGTGTTGCAAGGGGGCGGCGCGCTGGGCGCGTACCAGGGTGGGGCCTATTCTGGTTTGGCAGAACACGATTTCAAAATCGATTGGGTGGTGGGCACATCCATCGGTGCGATCAACGGTGCCATCATTGCGGGCAATCCTCCCGCTCGGCGTGCGGAGAAGCTCAACGGCTTCTGGCAACACGTCGCCAGCGAGGGGCCTGCATTGCTGCCGTATTTTGGCACCGTGGATTGGCTGCGACCGTGGACTACCGCCATGCGCAATATGGGCACCATGATGAATGGCATCCCCGGATTTTTTCAGCCGCGCAAAACGCCGATGTGGGATATGGCACGCATCCTCCCCGCGCACGAAGCGGGCATTTACGATACCTCGCCGCTTGAAGCCACGCTCAACGAATTTGTCGATTTTGATTATCTCAACGCGGGCCAAGTGCGCTTTACGGTGTGCGCAGTGAATGTGGCAACCGGCGAACTCAAGGCATTCGACAACAGCGGCAAAAATCGCATCACGCCCCGGCATGTAATGGCCAGTGGCGCGCTGCCCCCGGCTTTTCCGCCGGTGGAGATCGACGGCGAGGCGTATTGGGATGGCGGCATTTATTCCAACACGCCGATCGACATTGTGCTGGATGACGCCGAGCGGCGCGACACGCTGTGCTTCATGATTGATTTGTGGGACCCCACTGAACGCGTGCCCAATTCCATCAACACCGCGATCACGCGGTTAAAAGATATTCAGTACGCCAGCCGTTCGCACGAACATCTGGACGATCATCGCAAGATGCAGAATCTGCGCCGCGCCATACGCATACTGGCACGGCGTGTTCCCGCCAAAGATCAAAAGTCAGCAGAAATCAAACGCCTGTTTGACCTGGGGTGTGATAGCACCATTAGTATCGTGCGGCTCATCATGAAGGCCTTGCCCGAAGACGATCACATGAAGGACATCGATTTCAGCAACGCCACCATAGCCGCGCGCTGGAAAGCAGGACATCACGACGTCGAACGCGCGCTGCGGCACAAAAGCTGGCTGAAACCGCTGCCCGCCCATCTGGGCATGGCGGTTCATGAACTACCCCAGGAAGACTAAGTCCGGACGCGTTACAGGTACCGCGTTGGCCAGTTGATGGTGCGCCACATGTGCGCGGTGGGGCTGTCGTCAAAGCCCAGGCCTTCTTCCGGCTGGCGGAAAACGCGCCCTATCACATCGGTGAATTCTTCGAGTTCGACCTGCACCGAAGGATCGAACGCGTAGAGATCGTTCACCGTCAGCAGCCGCGCCGCTTCGTAATACTTGTGCTTTTTCGCGTACTCGTGCGCGCGCCCGATGTGTTTGCCCGGATCAAAATCCTTGCCGAACATGCGCACGTAAGATTCGGGATATTCATAGCCGTATTTCTCGTCCGGGAAAAACCGCAGCGCCTGGTGATAGCGGATGGCGAATGTCACTTCTTCATCTACATACGGTTCGTAGAGCTGCGCAGCCCAATAGCCGTGATCTGCGCGGATGAAGCCGTTATTGCCGGTGTCGTGTACCAGACAGGCGAAAATCAGTTTATCGCTGCCACCGTTTTTTTGCGCCAGCCGCGCACTTTGCAGCATATGCACACAAGGCCCAAACCGCAGCCTGAAAAAATCAATCAGCGT
>CANKUB010000280.1 GCA_947486575.1 Betaproteobacteria bacterium
AAAACGGTGAAGGTTGGCGTGCTGCATTCGTTGTCGGGCACCATGGCAATCAGCGAAACAGTATTGAAGGACGTCGCGTTGATGGCCTTTGAAGAAATCAATGCCAAAGGTGGCGTGATGGGCATGAAGATCGAGCCGGTTGTTGTCGATCCTGCTTCCAACTGGCCGCTGTTTGCTGAAAAAGCCCGTCAGTTGATTACGCAGGACAAAGTAGCCGTCACGTTTGGCTGCTGGACTTCCGTGTCGCGTAAATCGGTGCTGCCGGTGTTTGAAGAGCTGAACAGTTTGTTGTTCTACCCGGTGCAATACGAAGGCGAAGAAATTTCGCGCAACGTGTTTTACACCGGTGCCGCGCCTAACCAGCAAGCGATTCCGGCGGTGGAATATCTGATGAGCAAAGAAGGCGGCGCCGCCAAGCGTTGGGTATTGCTCGGTACGGACTATGTGTATCCGCGCACGACCAACAAGATTCTGCGCGCATTCCTCAAATCGAAAGGCGTTGCCGATAAAGATATCGACGAAAAATATACGCCGTTCGGTCACAGCGATTATCAAACCATCGTTGCTGACGTGAAGAAATTCGCCGCCGGTGGCAAGACTGCGGTGGTGTCAACCATCAATGGCGACTCTAATGTGCCGTTCTATAAGGAACTTGGTAATCAAGGGCTTAAGGCAACAGACGTGCCGGTCGTCGCATTCTCGGTAGGCGAAGAAGAACTGCGCGGCGTGGATACCAAACCGCTGGTGGGCCATCTGGCCGCATGGAATTATTTCATGTCGATCAAGGCGCCCGCGAATGACGCGTTTACCAAGAAATGGGCTGCCTATGCAAAAGCGAAAGGTATTGCTGGTCACAAAGACAAGCCGCTGACGAATGATCCGATGGAAGCGACTT
Organism: Betaproteobacteria bacterium; assembly: GCA_947486575.1. Lineage (GTDB taxonomy): Bacteria > Pseudomonadota > Gammaproteobacteria > Burkholderiales > SG8-41 > UBA5216. Next base: position 896 of record CANKUB010000280.1, read on the forward strand.
ACATTGGTATTTACATGTGGAAACAAGCGGTTGAGAAGGCCAAAACGTTTGATGTTGCCAAGGTCAGCGAAGCGATGGGTGGCCAAACCTTCACCGCGCCGTCTGGCATAACGTCGACCATGGACGCGAAGAATCACCACCTGCATAAGGCGGTGTTCATTGGCGAAATCAAGGCTGACGGCCAGTTCAACGTGGTATGGAAAACCAAAGGCCCGGTGAAAGCCCAGCCGTGGAGCCCGTTTATCCCCGGTAACGACAAGAAGAGTGATGCTCCCGCATTAATGGCGGAGAAGAAGAAGTAAACTACAGCAGTAGCGGCGGAGCGCAGGCTTCGCCGTGCACAAAAAGGGGGCTTTGAAAAGGCTCCCTTTTTATGCGCGGCAAAAACTCAATCCGAACCAAACTGGTGCTTGTTAGCGCACTGTTGGTGTGCTTCGTGGGCTTTGTCTTTCCTGTCGCAGCTATCGATCGCTCCGCCGTTGAAAAGCTGGCGCTGGGTGAAGGCGATGAGCGCCTTGAAGCGATCAATGCGCTGGTCACAGAAGGCGATCCGCGTGCAGCTGAAATTCTGGGCGCACTGGGCGCAGGCGAATTGCAAGTTGCTGGCAAGCGAGTACTGATCGTCAAGGGCAGTGACGTCGTTGATGCCGTCACCGGCGAAAAAATTACGCCTGCGCCCGCCGAGCGCGAAGATGTTGTGGCCAACAATCGTTTACGCGGTGCCGTGCAAAGTGCGCTGGCTTCGTTTAAGCTGGTGTCGGCTGATCGCGCTGCGCGTTTTGGTGCAGCGAAAGAACTATTGGCGGCACCGGATGCCGCCGCGCTGCCACTGGTGAAAAAAGCGCTGGCCAAGGAAAGCGATGCTGAAATTCGCGCGTTGCTGGAAAGCATTGCAGCAACACTGGAACTCAAAACCGGCGACGTAAAAACGCGCCTGGCAGCCGTGCGCACTTTGGGATTGTCGGGTAGCGGTAATGCCAAGAGCCTGCTGCTGTCGGTCATTGAAAGTGAAACCGATGCCGATGTGCGTGACGAGGCCAAAAGCAGCTTGAAACGCGTCGATGAACGTCTGGTGTGGGGACAACGCGCGGGTTTGCTTTTCGCGGGGGTGAGTCTGGGGTCAATACTGCTGCTTGCAGCATTGGGGTTGGCGATTACCTATGGACTGATGGGCGTGATCAACATGGCGCATGGCGAGTTGATCATGATCGGCGCCTATGCGACTTATGTGGTGCAGAATTTGTTCAAGGCGCATCTGCCCGGTGCGTTTGACTGGTACCTATTGTGCGCGATACCGGTGGCGTTTGCGGTTTCTGCCCTGGTAGGCATGGCGCTGGAACGCTCGGTGATCCGTTGGCTGTATGGTCGGCCACTCGAAACATTGCTGGCAACCTGGGGCATCAGTCTGGTGCTGATTCAGGCTGTGCGTACGATCTTCGGCGCGCAAAATGTGCAGGTGGAAAACCCGGCGTTCATGTCTGGTGGCATCGAGTTGCTTGCCAATGTGGTGTTGCCGTGGAGCCGCATTGTCATTGTAGCGTTCGCGGGTGCGGTGGTTGCGGGCGTTTGGCTGTTGCTCACACGCACGCGACTGGGTTTGTTCGTGCGTGGCGTGACACAAAATCGGGCAATGGCGTCGTGCGTGGGCGTGCCCACCGCGCGTGTGGATACGCTGGCGTTTGGGCTGGGTTCCGGCATCGCAGGGCTGGCGGGTTGTGCGCTGTCGCAGATCGGCAATGTCGGGCCGGACCTGGGGCAATCGTATATTGTCGATTCATTCATGGTGGTGGTGCTGGGTGGCGTGGGGCAATTGGCGGGCACGATCTACGCTGCGCTGGGACTCGGTTTCGCCAACAAATTGCTGGAATCCTGGGCGGGTGCGGTATTGGCAAAAATTGCCGTGCTGGTGTTCATCATTGTATTTATTCAAAAACGTCCGCAAGGCATGTTCGCCTTGAAGGGGCGATCGGTAGAAACATGAGCGGGCCACTATCGAGTACTTTTACGCGGCTTTACGGCGCGTCGGGTTGGGCGGCGCTCGGTGCGTTGGGCTTCGTGTTGTTTGTCGTGTTTCCGTTGCTGAATTTGTGGGTGCCAGCCGATAGTGCGTTGCATATATCAGCCTACTGGATCACGCTCATGGGTAAAATCATGTGCTATGCCATCGTGGCGATGGC
>CANKUB010000281.1 GCA_947486575.1 Betaproteobacteria bacterium
ACGCGCTCACCCTTAGGCGCAGTCTGAAGAAAACGGAAAGAAAAACGAAGAAAACGCGTCAGAGACGAGCTTAAGAAGAAAACGGATCGGGAAGAAGATGCACGTTCAAACCGGCTGAATCAATACAGATTCGGAAAGGCGGGCGCAGCTTATACGGGTCAACGTGCCAGATAAAATTTGGCTCCCCTTCCTGTGCGCTTATCGAACAATGTGCATAGCGCCGACCGCCGATTTTCGGCGTGTTCTCGCGGAAGTCCGGGAACTGCGGCTGATCGCGTAAGGGCAGGGAAATGCCTTCGGCCGTCAATATCGATTTCGCCAATTGAATGGCGATTTTCCCTTTGCGCGAACTGCGGGTGCCGGGAAACTCGCCTGGCTGTGATCGGCTCGCGCGGCCGGTCGGTTCGCTCCGAAGGTTTTATTCAACGTCCGTGTTGTGATGGCCGTTTGACAGCGCATTCCTGACTACGCCGCCTTGATTTCTTCCAACAAATCGGGATGCCGATCCAATACCTTGAGCAGCTTCACTAGCGCCAATGGCGGTTTCGTCTTGCCATTCTCATATCGAGAAAACGCATTGACGCCGCCGCCGAATATTTCCGCCGCCTCACGCTGATCCAGGTGGAGCTTTTTACGCACGCCGACAATAAATGACGGATCAACAATCGCGGCATTCACTTGTTTGTTGAATTCGATCATCAAGGTACTAGTGCGCGCAGCCTCGCCCATGTCGAGAATAGCCTCGCCGCACGCCGGGCAATAGTCCCCGGTTACCGCTGGGATGGTCGTGTCTTCGCCCTTGTATGTGTAGGGCGTGTCACGCGTGTCATGCACCAGTTCTGCTGCTCCGCAATTTGGGCATTTCATGGTCATAGCTCCTTGAATGAAACGATGAGAACATCATCGACAACTGTCAATTTCAGATACACCTCGCCCGCACCAGTAACGGGCCGATAGACGTCCTGCCAAATCCTGTGATCAGCGTGCGTCGTCATGCTCTTGTAAAAGTCCTTCGGTGTAAGAGACATAATGACTGCGACAATCCCAGTAATATCGAATCCCAAGGCCGCCGCACCAACAAGCGCCGATCGGGTAGAGCGAACCTTGCCGGCTTCGATTAGGGCTTTAATGACGGGCAGTTTGCAGTGAGGGGTAGCCTTTTCCACAAGTCATAATAACCTACTTGGTTATATTTAGCAAGTAGGTTAATGTCTTGGCGAATCTAAAACTCGACGCATAAACCTTCAGCGGAAGGGTCCATGAATGCGAACTCTTGATCCGCGCTCGCCGCCGCCAGGATAAAAAAGCCCCTGAAGCGGGGCTTGAGTTTTGGTGAAGGCCGCGCGAATCCACATTCGACAAAAAGCGAACTTCGTTTCCGGAAACTTTTTACAAAACTCCCAGGGCGATACATTATTTGCGCAACGAATCATCGCATCGATCACGCGTGCCGCAGACAACGGCCGCATATCCTGCGACACGTGACCAATGCGTTACTGTATTGCTGTTTCTATTGGTGTGTGAATCCGGTTCGGTAAGTGTTTCTGTCCGTCTCTTCGTGTCGTGGCATGAAGAGCGCTACGAGGGGCCGCGGGACACCACTCCCGGTTTGTGTCGATGTTTTTGCTGCTTGCCTGCCCGACACGGCATTGGCACTGATGGAGCCTCCTGTTGGAGTTGTCTGCCATCAGCGAGCCTTGACCCAGGGCTCGGGGGTGCGCGGGTTGCGCGCAGGTCTGACTGACGCCCGTTGAGAACGGGCAGGGGGGCGAACCGCATTGCGCGGTTGTTTACGGTGTGATGGGCCAGAACGGCCCGTCACTACTGACGATCACTATGAAAACCACTACCTAAACGCTTGATGACGAAGGAATATCACGCGTCGTCACTAGCAGCCGGCGCTGTCTAGTTACGACGCGCGCTGGCCCAGTGGGCTGGCGCATAAGCGCGAACGGAGGCTGGCGCAGCACATGACCATGAAGGCTATCGTCTGCAGTGGCGCAGCTATATTTGACGGGATGCCTGCTCAGCGGAACCAGGACGGCATCTTTAACGTGCCACAGAAAAACCCAGCGAAAGAATCGCTATCACGTGCTACTGTGCCGTACGCGACAATCTACGCGCGGCATTTCTTTCAGCTTACCAATACCTCCAGACCTTGCGGCCACCGGCTTTCAGGAGATTTGTCCGGTTTTGGTACTGCAGGCGTACGGGCGATGCTTAACGCGCATCAAACGGGCTGACGCAGCCAGCGAAATCCAATACGGTGCAGCGAAGTCCAACGACATATATTGCCGACCATTGTTAGTGGGCGACTCAGGCGAGTCGAGACCTGCCGCAATGGACGGAATTGCAAGCTAGTTGTCGCCTGATTGTTTGTATTCAAGCTGCTTTTTTGAGTTCTACAGAGTGCTCCTTTCGATTGCGTTGTTTGCCGAGGTGTTGATCCGGATTTAAGTAAACAGCCTTGATCGGTTGCCAGTTGCGCGTGGCGCCGCTCCAGCGCTCGGGATGGTGCGCTTTGGCCGCTTCATAGACCTCGACGCGCTTGCTTAGCAATGCCGCGTCCAGACCGGCGTGGCGCTCTCCTGGCGTGACGAATCTGATCGCGCTGTGACGATGCTCATGGTTGTACCACTGCACGAAATGGCTAACCCACTGCCTAGCTGCCAGCAGACTTTCAAACGCCCGCCGCGGATAGCTGGGGCGATACTTCATTGTTTTAAATAGTGACTCCGAGAACGGGTTATCGTTGCTTACCGCCGGGCGGCTGAAAGACGGCATCACGCCCAGCGCTTGCAGCGTGGCGAGCATCGTCGCGCCTTTCATCGGGCTGCCATTGTCCGAGTGCAAAACCACCTGGCCCGGCGCGATGTTTTCCCGCTCGCAAATGTCGCGCATCACCTCGGCGGCCAGTTCGCTGCTCTCGGTTTCATAGATCTGCCAGCCTACGATCTTGCGGCTAAATATGTCCATGAACAAATACAGGTAAAAATACACTCCCCG
>CANKUB010000282.1 GCA_947486575.1 Betaproteobacteria bacterium
AACGGCGAAAGAGTTGATTGCGTATGCGAAAGCGAATCCGAATAAACTGCTTTTCGGCTCAAGCGGCACCGGCAGCTTGCAGCATTTTGCGGGCGAGATGTTCACGCATCTTTCAGGCGCGAAGCTCACGCATATCCCGTACAAGGGCACATCGTCAGTGATTACGGCGATGTTGTCGAATGAAGTACAGGTGGGCTTTGGCACGATGTTCGGCGTGCGCCCGCATATGGTGACGGGCCGCTTGCGCGTGGTGGCGATTACGGCGGGCAAGCGTTCACCGGCTGTACCGGATATTCCCACGCTGGCGGAAGCGGGCATACCCGGCTACGAAGTTGATCAATGGTATGGCGTGATTACCGGCGCAAAAGTGCCGCGCCCCATCGCCGAAAAATTATCCGTAGCGATGGCGCAGGCACTGAAAGACCCCGAAGTGGTGAAGCGTCTGGCAGCAGATGGTTCGGTGCCGGTAGGCTCGCGCCCTGAACAATTCACCGCGCACATCAAGTCCGAAATGGCCAAGTGGCAAAAGCTGGTGAAGGACGCCAAGCTGACGTTGCACGCCGGGTAAGCGCGTGGCACGAATAAGTTGTAACTATTTGTTTTTAAATAATAATTTAAATTATTGGCACACGGGTTCTATCCCAGCTTGTTCAATTGCTGGGAAAAGAATTCCTGCAGGTAGCCTTGATAGGCCTTGCAGTTCTGGTCGTCCATGAAATCGATTTTCACGCCGATGCCCTGGTCTGTGCAGTGACGCACTTCCACTTCGCAATCAACGGTGACGCCTGGCGCCAGATTTAAATGCACGCCAATAATGGAACCCGGCTCGAAATCGCGGCTGCACAACAGCAACATGCCGTTATCGCTTAAATCCTGCACCAGCGCTTTGTACATTTTGTCTTCAAAGAAGATGTCGCTCTTGGGTGTGACGGTAAAGCGCGGCGATTTGCGCTGAAATGTTTTATCGGGTGCGGTGGCCATAATCAGCTCCCTGGAAAAAATCCACCGACCCGTAGACGCCTATATGTGTCAATCCGGGCCGCCCAAGTATTCGATGCCCAGCACATATTCCGCCAGACGCCAGCCCGCGCCCGTTTTGGCGAAGCAGGCGCGATGCTCAATGGCGCTGCGTATGTGCTCGTCGGGCACAAAGCCATCACGGCTTTCAAACCGCACCTTCACCCAGCGCTGCTGAATCTTCGGTTCACTGTCGACAACCTCCCAATCGCGCACAGCGACGATATCGTAGCTCAGGCTGCCGAGCGTTAGCGCACCGTGAGATGGCGCGTCTTTCACCAAAGCTTCTTTCACCACGATGGCACCACTATCGTATGGGTCAACGTCATCCAGCGGCCATTTGATCGGCACATAGGGCGCGCACAGCATGCGCACGTCCTTTTTAGGCTGATACCACGCGCTGCCCAGTTGCAGTATCGCCGACAGTTCGCGCATGAACTGATTGTCGGTGCCGTCCAGGTCCCAGGTTTTACGAAACTCGGCGATGCCGCGCGGCGCCTCAAGCGCATTGAGTATGTTCGCATCGACAATGCCCGTCAGCGCACGCCGGTCGCCGCGTTGCAAGGCCTCCAGCAGCCGGGCGCGAAACTGCACCCAGCTGGCATCTGCGCTGCCTTCGTCTACCGGTTGAAGCTTGCGTTGTAGCATTGGTTTGGCGGCGGGTGGCGCAGAAGCCCTGGCTTCGGGTGTAACGCCGGGTTTGGCCTCTGGCGATTGCGCAAGCGCTGATTGCATCAGGGTCAGCGCGGCCAACGCGAGGCAACAGCACAAGCCGGATTTCATTCGTGAAAACATGCACGCCGTACCGATTAGTAACGAAGCGCCCATGGTAAGCGCTGCGACGGCGGCTTACAACTGGCGCGACTCTGGCACAAGCATGGGCTTGCTCACGGCGCGTGCTATAATTTTTGTCAAATTTCAATTACCTACAGCACAACCTGACGGGGAAATAATGGCACGCATTGAGGTTAAATCGGAAATCACCGGTACCGTGTGGCAACTCAAATCCAAGCCCGGCGATACGGTTGAATCGGGCGACACGCTGATCGTGATCGAATCGATGAAAATGGAAATCCCCGTGATCACCGAAGACGGCGGCGTGGTGAAAGAAATACTCGTCAAGGAAAAAGACCCGGTCGCCGAAGGGCAGGTCGTCGCAATACTCGAAGGCTGAACGCACAGCATTCAGGCTGCGCCCTGTAATAGCCCATGACCTGGCAGCCTGAAATCGAAGAAATTCATCGCCGCCGCCAACTGGCCGAAGCCTGTGGCGGCGCGGATGCTGTTGCCAAGCACCATGCAGCGGGCAAACTTACGGTGCGCGAGCGCATTGCCGGGTTACTCGATGCAGGGTCATTTCGCGAGGTTGGCAAACTGGCGGGCCGCACGAGCTATAACAGCGATGGCACGCTCAAATCGTTTGAACCCGCACCGTACGTCATGGGCCTGGGCAACATTGATGGCCGCCCGGTTGCCATCGGCGGTGAGGATTACACCATTCGCGCGGGCACCGGCTTTGGCAGTGATCGGCGCAAGGGCGGGCAAGGCGGGTTCATCGAAGACCTCGCGTTTTCGTATCGCATACCGCTGATCAATCTGGTGGATGGCACCGGCGGTTCGGTTAACACCGCCAAGCGCAAAGGCTACACCGTGGTGCCGGGTTATGGGCAGGATGGCTTTGAGCGCTCGGTGGATTTGCTGGGCATTGTGCCTGTGGTCGGTGCGGTAATGGGCACCACGGCAGGCGGGCCGGCCATGCGCGCGATTATTTCGCACTGGTCGGTGATGGTGAAAGGCACCGGGCAACTGTTTGCCGCCGGGCCACCGGTGGTCGAGCGCGCCTTCGGTACCAAACTGACGAAGGACGAACTCGGCGGCACCAAAATCGCCGTCGATACCGCTGGCACCATTGACAACGTGGCGGAAGACGAAGCGGACTGTCTGAATCAGATCAAAAAGTTTTTGTCGTACATGCCGCAAAATGTA